>JBGTMH010000031.1:0-14452 GCA_041743715.1 Patescibacteria group bacterium
AACTTCATTATAAAACTATAATGATAATTTATGACTGCACAGCGAGAAGAAGGAAGGTCACTTCCGTTTGATGAAATACTTAACCGATATGGGGGAGATGATTCTGAAATGATACGAGCTATATATACCGCGAGAAGAGTAGCTGCTAAGGTGAAAGAATTGAAGCCTGGTTCACCTAAGGCAAGACGATTAATAAGTACTGTACATGAAGATTTGAGGATTCCTTTGGGTGGCACTACAGTTTTTACACTTATTAGAAATGCTGTCGCGGAAGAAACACTTTTAGAGCCATCTCTTGATACGAGTTCGGGAGATACAGAAGCAGAACCCAAAGAAGCATCTCGCATACCTTCACAGCCAAGATTTCATTTCGATGGTGATACTATTGTATGGGATCCTGAAACCCATGCCGCCCGTATCGAGGAAAATGAAAATAAATTAACAGATGAACCAAAATGGTTACAGACTTTTAGAAAAGTACCATTGAGAGAGGCAGTATGGTTTATACGCCTGGCAAAAGGTCAAACCAGAAGAGAATTCGCTCAAGACGTTGGCAATGCTGAAGGAACAATTAAAAACGTTGAAGAGGGTAAAAGTATGTTAGGGTTACAATTTATTAACAAAATTATTAAAAAAAGGTTTGATCAAGAAGGACAAGCTGCTCAATTACTACGTCTTCTCTCACAAGGAGAGAAAGCCATGACACTTGAGGAGCTCGATAGAGCTCCAATTGGCAAATTGGTTCGCTACCTAAGAATCGTTCAGGGACAAGAACAAACAGAAGTGGCGGAGAAGCTCATGAGGGACAGCACAGTTATCTCCAATATTGAATCAGGTAAAAATTCATGTCTAGGTCATGAAGATGCTATTCCGGATCTCTGGTTGAAATTGCCTGCTGATAGCGCACTAAGAAAAATAATTAAACATAAAATTTTATCACCCAATAAGTCCATTGATGACAACCTGCTTCAAGCTGTTTTACAGGAGAGATTTCTTTTTGTTGATTCTTCAAAAGATAGAAAAAAAACACCTGCTCGAATTCAAGAGTTAGTTGCTGTAGTAGAAGCCAAAGAAACAATTGGTCAAGCATTGTTTTTCTTAAGACAAGATAGACCTTTAACGAAAAAATATATGAGACTTGTGGAACTGGATAAAAAACACATTCGTGATTATGTGTTAGCATCCCACTTGAGTGAACTCGGTTATGACATTCATCATCCAGTAGCCCAGTATCTTTTGAGGTGGAATTACCAAGAGAAAAAATTGCGTGATGAGAAAAGTGTTGCAGTGAGTTCTTTACAAAATTTAGTCAAACATCGACAATCTCCAGCACCCTAATTTACTTGTGTCTCTTAGACAGCTATTGCAGAAAGTTTATTTAGAATATCAAAGCTTTATCCACAGTCCCGAAAGTAGAGGTGAAGGATTGCCAAGGGTAGATGGGCTAATTTAAAAAAGTTGATTTATTTTATAATATTTACTATAATCCCATAATGAGTGAGATACGTCGTCTACCTAGGAAATCAGATCTCTTCACGCGCGTAATTCTACAGGAAGCTGCTAGAGCGAACGGGGTAGGCGTTCCTGGAATAGCTGCAATGTTGAATCAAGGTGTTCCCTTTGAGAGAATTCCAGACGTAGTTGATCTTCGTAATAATCATACATATAGTTCAAACACAACGAATCGTGTTAAACCTCCTGAAGTAGTGACTCATGTAAGTATGGGTAGATTATACCGTTTATTAGGTGGAGATTTGGAAGCAATGGATACTGTTTTGACTGAGGCACAGTTACGTCGTGGACGGATGAGAGATCCGGAGACTTGGGTAAGATTGGATCAAGTGGTTGTAGAAATGATTGATGAAGAAAGTATTCGTATCAAGGATGGGAGAGTTTATCCGTCAGAATATGATACTGACAACAATTAGGCTTCCCTCAAAGAAAGCGCCAAAATGCAGTAGCTATGGATAAATCCGCAGGTGTAGCCTCCTTTTCGCCCCAGGGTGTAAGTTTCTCGCTTTATTTTTGCGATTGGGCAATTTCAGCAGCACGGTTATATCGTTTCGCAAGTCTTCTGTTACTAAATGATGCAAGGGTCTTACCTGTTGCGAATCCAGTAGCAAAAATTGGGAGGAAAGTACATAATGTTGTAATCGCACCATCCTTTATTAATCTTGTTTTATTTTTTTTGTATTCTTCCGCAGTTTTAATATGTTTTAAGAGAGGATTAGATTCACCAGCTTGAAAAATAAGACCTTCTCCTCGTGCTCTATCCAATGCCTGAAATGCTTTATGCGTAGAGTCACTATCGATTATCGCACTAATGAGATAAAGAATACCTCCAACTGAAGCTGACATGTAGGGGTGATCATTGATGAGATCAGCATAGTCTTTTATTTGCAAATATAAATAGAGGTTAGTTGCATTTATAGCATGTCCCGCAACAATTCCCGTAAAAGTATTTTCGTACCATTTTTTAGGTACCTCTCGTAATGCTTCTTGTAATGGTTCACCTTCTACAGCCATGCAGGAAGGATACCATGTATTATAGGATATTTCAAGTCTGGGGTTTAAGTTAAATCTACTCACAACACGGATCTTTAAAACCACAGTTGGGACAATAAGCGTCACGGGTTCCTGGCATGTCACCCATAGGTGTTTCACAAATTATACAAAGTTGAGTTCGTAAATCGTTTCTTAATGGCAATTGTTGATTTTTATCCATTTGCTTATAGTATATAATGGATTTCCCTTTTGTTTATATAGGTATTATGCTTTGTGGTGAGATTTTTTCCTTGCTGATATTTTAAAAGCAATATACATAAGAAGGATCACTATTAAGAAAAGTGCTGTAGATATTTGTGCTGTATTTGAGAGTGCTAAAAATTCGTTACTGCTCATATTCTAATATCCTTTCAATCTCCATAGAAAGCAACAAATACACGATACCAAACCCTATATCCTTTGTCAACGTTAAAAATATTTCCACATTCGTTATATCGATAAAGTTTGGTGTCACAAATGCAAGTCCAAACCAAACGGCTGAGAAGTTAGTAAAAAGTGCAGATAAACTCTTCAATAAGGGTCTATATTTTTTATTCATCTATCTCATAATACAAGATAAAAGACTACCTGGCAATTATTATACTGATCCACATGCTTGAATCGTTTGCTATAGCCTACGATATGGGATATAATAGATTGTTTTCCAATGGATACAATAAAAATCAAAGGTGCGCGCGAACATAATTTAAAAAACCTCGATTTAGAAATTCCCAAGAATAAACTCGTTGTGTTGACAGGGCTTTCAGGGAGTGGCAAATCTTCACTTGCATTTGATACAGTCTACGCTGAAGGACAGCGGCGGTATGTGGAGAGTCTATCGTCATATGCCAGGCAATTTTTGGGGACGATGAAAAAACCTGATGTGGATTTGATTGAAGGGCTTTCGCCAGCTATTTCTATTGACCAGAAATCAACAAGCCATAATCCACGATCGACAGTTGGCACGGTCACCGAAATTTATGATTATATGCGTTTGCTTTTTGCCCGTGTCGGGCATCCACATTGTCCCAACTGTGGGCGGGAAATTGCCCGTCAGTCCAAAGAGCAGATCGTTGAGACCATCCTAAAACTTGAAAAAACCCATAAAGAAGCAGGAAAGAAAGACGTACGGGTTTTGATTTTGGCGCCACTCGTGAAAGATAGAAGAGGTGAATATACTGATTTATTTGTCAGCCTAAAAAAACGTGGATACACAAAAGTCAGAATCGATGGCAGTATTTACAATCTCACCGATGAATTTGTTTTGATCAAGACCAACAAGCATACGATTGAATTGGTTATCGATGCAATGGTATTAAATAAGGATACTATATCAAGCTCGACAGGAGCAGAGCGAATTCGGCTTGCGACTGATGTTGAACAGGCATTGCAGTTTGGTGATGGTGAGATGATTGTGTCGATTATTAAAGATGCATCGTTTACTTTGCCTGACAAGCCAAAAGAAATGGATGATCAGTTGTTTTCTGAAAAGTTCGCTTGTCCTGTCTGTAATATCTCACTACCTGAGATAGAACCGAGAATTTTTTCTTTCAATACACCGCACGGTGCGTGTCCTGCGTGCGCGGGTTTGGGTCGTGTGCTTAATGCAGATCCAGAACTTATTTTCAATGACATTTTATCAATAAATGAAGGTGGCATCGTCCCTTTTTTCAACGTCACAACCAATGACACGTGGTTCTCGCGAACATTTAAGACCTTCGCCGAGGAGAATGATATCCCTACAAATAAAAGAATGAGTGAATTAACACAAGAGCAGCGTGATTTATTATTATTTGGTACAGGAGAAAAAGAATATCATGTTCGAGGTGAAAATAGATTTGGCCGCAAGACAACAATAAGTGAGCCCTACCGTGGTATAGCCGCGGAATTAAAGAAAAAATATAACGAATCTGAGTCACAATTTCTTAAGTCCCAAATTGACAAATTCATGCGTTACGAAGTGTGTTCGTCCTGTAAAGGGGGACGGCTGAAACGGGAAGCATTATCAATAACCCTGAGTGACAAATCAATCACCGATGTCTCAACAATGTCTATTGAGAATACACTCGTATTTATCCAAAATCTTCCAGATCAGATTTCTGATAGAGAGCAAAAAATAGGCAATATGATTTTAAGGGAGATCAGAGAACGGCTGAAATTTTTGGTAGATGTTGGGTTGGATTATTTGACTTTGGCACGTACTGCATCGACTCTTTCTGGTGGTGAAGCCCAGCGTATCCGGCTTGCGTCTCAGATTGGCTCAGGGCTGACTGGTGTCTTGTATGTTTTGGATGAGCCTTCAATTGGTTTGCACCAGAGGGATAATTCTAAGCTTATCGATACCATGAAAAAACTTCGAGACCTGGGTAATACGGTTCTCGTTGTCGAGCACGATCAGGATACCATGGAAGCTTCTGATTATTTATTTGACTTTGGACCGGGTGCTGGAGAGAGCGGTGGACATATAATTTCACAGGGGACATATGAAGAAGTAAAAAATGATAAAGAATCACTGACTGGTAAATATTTGTCGGGCAAGAAAAAAATTCATGTTCAAAAGGCTATCAAGACAGACGAAACACCTGAAATATATGAAGCTCCTGAAGAGAATAGCGTCAAAATAATCGGAGCGACACAGCATAACCTAAAGAACATTACTGTTGATTTTCCACTAAATAAGCTTGTTGTCGTCACGGGTGTCTCAGGAAGCGGGAAATCGACTTTGGTCAATGATATTTTGTTTCATGCGCTCATGCAAAAGAAAAATCCTTATCATCCCCAAAAGCCTGGGAAATTTTTGGAACTGCAAGGGCATGAGAATATTAAGAATGTCTTTGCGATTGATCAATCTCCAATTGGCCGTACGCCGAGAAGTAACGCTGCGACGTACACAGGTGCGTTTACCTATATAAGACAACTTTTTGCGAGCACCAAAGAAGCGAAAATGCGGGGATATGGTCCTGGGAGATTTTCTTTTAATGTAAAGGGTGGCCGTTGTGAATCATGTGAAGGCGAAGGTCAAATCAAAATTGAGATGCAGTTCATGGCTGATGTCTATATCACCTGTGAAGTCTGTCAGGGCAAGCAATACACACATCAAGCCCTGGAAGTGATGTTTAAAGACAAAAATATCGCTGATGTCTTGGGACTTAGTGTCACAGAAGCGCTTAACTTTTTCTCATTTATTCCCGGTCTTGCGCACCGGCTCTCTACCTTAAACGAAGTTGGTTTATCATACATCAAGCTCGGCCAGCCAGCTCCAACGCTCTCTGGAGGGGAAGCCCAACGGGTGAAGTTAGCAACAGAACTTTCCAAAAAAGGCAGAAATGCTTTGTATCTTCTCGATGAGCCGACAACAGGTCTACACTTCGCGGATTTGGAAAAATTGTTATATGTTCTCAGAAGGTTAGTGGATGTCGGCAATTCTGTTATTGTGATTGAGCATAATTTGGATGTGATAAAAAATGCCGACTACATCATCGATCTGGGACCTGAAGGCGGAGAAAAAGGTGGAGAGATCGTTGCGACAGGCACACCGCAAGAGATTGCCGCTAACCCAAATTCCTGGACAGGACAATTCCTCAAGAATGTACTAAAATAGATTTAGGATGTAAGAAATAAGATTTAGGAATGAATCAATATAGACTAGTTCTTTAATCTTAAATCCTAAATCTTAAATCATGTTTTTACAAAAGCTTATCAGACAACTTCAGGTTATCTTTATAACTGGTTGCTTTTTCTTCTTTCCAAGCCAGGCTTATGCTGCGGGTAACTTCACCACTGATTACAAAATCACGTACACAATTGACGAGACCGGGGTTGCGCATGCTATGGTGAATGGATCACTGACCAATACTACTTCTCAGTTTTATGCATCATCATATAAAATGCAGGTGGGGTTTGCGACGATTAGCAATGTGCAAGCGCAAGATCCAGGAGGACCGATACAGCCTGTTGTGAGTAAAAATAATGATGGGTATGTCATCGATCTCACTTTTAATCAAAAAGCGCTTGGCCTGGGAAGCAAACAAGATTTTGTTATTATGTTTGATACGCCGACACTGGCCAGACATTACGGAAAAATTTGGGAAATTAATATCCCAGGCATAGCCAATCCCAATGATTTTTCTTCTTTTGTTGTAGAACTTAAAACCCCCGCGTCATTTGGACAACCTGCATATATTAAGCCGAAGCAATCGAGCAATGCATTGGTTTTTAGTAAAGAAACGCTTGGGAAATCTGGTATCTCAATTGCGTTTGGTGACAAACAGATTTATAAATTTCTCCTCACGTATCATCTGCGAAATCCCAATCTCTATCCAGTCACAACAGAGATTGCTCTGCCGCCAACGACAAATTACCAAGATGTTTTTATAAACAATATGGACCCCAAGCCAACAAATGTTACGAGGGATGCAGATGGAAATTGGTTGGCACAATACCGGCTTACTTCAGCACAAAAAATGGAAGTGTTAGTTGAAGGAAATGCGGAAATCCGTCTGAGACCCAAAGAAGAACCCTTAACCCCTCAGCAGCTATCGAAATATACAGTCGAGCAAAAGTACTGGGAAACGAGCAATGATAAGATCAGGGAACTTGCTGATGGACTGAGGACACCTGAGGCGATTTATCTCTATGTCGTTGACGCATTGAAGTACGATTTCACGCGTGTCACACAAGAAAAACCTCGACTCGGTGCGCTCGGAGCGCTTAACAAACCAAATTCAGCTGTCTGTCGCGAATTTACCGATCTTTTCATCGCGCTTGCCAGGGCTGCGGGAATACCCGCCAGAGAAGTGGATGGTTATGCCTATACCGAAAACGCCAAACAGCGCCCGCTGTCTCTGGAAAAAGATATACTCCATGTGTGGCCTGAGTATTATGATAGTGAAAAAAAGACATGGATAATGGTAGATCCGACCTGGGGGAGTACGACTGGCGGGATAGATTATTTTGAAACGCTCGATTTTGATCATTTAGCTTTTGCAATCAAAGGGCAAAGTAGCACCTATCCTATCACTGCGGGTGGATATAAATATACTGATCAAAAAGCCAGCAAAGATGTGCGTGTGGAATTTACAACGAGTAGTGTGTTAGGAACAAATACCTTTGAAACAAAGAGTACAATTCCCCAACTTGCTATCGCGGGACTTCCTATTAAAGGAAGAGTGACTGTTAAAAATACCGGTACTGCGTATATTCCACCACAGATTTTGTATCTTTCGTCAAATACTTTTTTGCCAGGAACCCAAACGATTGCGACGGAAGGTATTCCGCCTTATGGACAAACAGAATTACATGTAGGATTCAAACCGACAAAATTTTTGACAAACACCAATGGCGAATATACAATACGTGTGGCAGGAGTGTCCACCGTCAAAAGTGTCAAATCCGCTCCATTTTTTCTAACACCATTGGGAGGAGGGTCAATCATTGGAATACTTGCGATCATCATATTCATCTTTGCCGGAAAAAGCGGGCGTTTACGTCTTCCTCGACGCGGATAAAAATGTTCTCTACGTCGGCAAAGCAAACAATCTCAAATCCCGCGTCTCCTCTTATTTTTCGAGCAGTGCCCTGTTAGGTACCAAGACAAGGGTTTTGGTTTCGCAAATCACAAAAATAAACATCACAATCGTCGAATCAGAACTCGAAGCGTTATTGCTTGAAGCCTTTTACATCAAGAAATATAACCCCAAATACAATATCCGCATGACGGACAGTAAGTCCTATATGCGAATCAGAATTACATTGAAAGATACTTTTCCTAAAGTTTTATTGGTAAGACGTGAAGACGATCCTAAGTCAGTGTACTTTGGTCCCTATCCAAGTTCAGGATCGTTAAAACTTGTTCTCAAAACAATCCGCCGTGTCTTTCCGTACCAATCGGTTCTCAATCATCCCAAACGAATTTGTCTCTATAACCATCTCGGGTTATGTCCGTGTCCACCACTAAACGATACTCCAGAGATGAGACTGACATACCGTAAGAACATCCGTGGCATTATTCGAATTCTCGAAGGTGAGTCGAAAAATATAATGAAAGAACTTGAACGTGAACGGGATGAGCAGAGTAAAAAAGAGGAGTACGAGAGAGCGCTTCTTGTGCAGAAAAAAATTAATGCGTTGAGTTTGATTACAACGCCATTTCATAGACCATTTGAATATGATGTCAATCCAAATCTCCGTGTCGACATCCGAAGTCATGAGCTTGATGGACTGATGGAAGCGCTTAATCAACACGGGTTAGGTTTGAAACAACTTGAACGTATCGAATGTTATGATATCTCAAATACCCAAGGGACACACGCAACCGGTTCGATGGTGGTTTTTATCAATGGCGAAAAAGAATCTTCACAATACCGTAAGTTCAGAATCAGAAGAGAATGGGAAAGATCGTTGACGAGGGGAAAGATAGATAAAGAATTGCCAAATGATTTTGCGATGATGAAAGAGGTGCTGAAAAGGCGATTCAAACATGATGAGTGGAATATGCCGAGTTTGGTGATAGTCGATGGGGGAAAGGGGCAGGTTTCTTCTGCTATGACAGCTCTTGCAGAAAGCGGGATATCAGTTCCGCTGATAGGTTTGGCTAAAAGGGAAGAAACGATAGTTATCCCCAAAGCATTAAAAGCTCTTGATACACATGGTACTCTTGATACGTTTGATACTCTTAATTTTGAAGAGGTTTCTCTCCCGAAAAATTCCCCGTCTTTACATTTAATTATGCGCATCCGGGACGAAGCGCACAGATTTGCTATTACTTACCACCGTAAGCTTAGGAGCAAGAATGCGCTTTCTAGTACTAAGTTGCAAAATTGAAATAAGAAGCTTATAAAAGATCCAGACCAGATACAAATAAATACCGAACTTAAATCCGTGGGTTGAGCGGCTGAGAAACCTGGGGATGGAGTTAGTCCAAAATTACTTCAACACGTGTTTTCAAATTATTGATTGAAGGAAACCGCCGGGGATGTGATTCAAATTCTTGTGTTGACATACGAGGATAAAATCAATCTGATGTAGCTTGTTCAGTTGTTACCCCAGGAAATCCCTCAATAGTTGGAACTAATGTGCCTACTTCTCTTAAGTTTCTCAATCCGACATTATATATTAAGTCTTCACTTATAACACTTTGTGGGGTAAGTCTGCGTTCTCTACCCCGGGTGCTATCTGTACCGAGAAGTATTCTCCAGCTTGCTCGAGTTAAATCCGGTTCTATTTCTCTATACGTGGTTGGGCCATCATTTCCTGAATTACCCGTACTTCTTCTTAATTGTGTGCGATTCCTTGATTGTGCTTCTCTATTATTTAATGTTTGTTCAAGTAATTGGGAATATTTAGGTGTATTGTAGCCCAAGAGTTCGAGTTTACGAAGTACTCTGTCACCTTGACCTATTTTTACATAGTAATGTATCATGGCAACTGGATCTCCAGAATATGCCATCTCTTTTGTCCACCCAAAAGTATCGTGACTCGTATCCAAAAAGAGCTTTACGGTTTCTTGTGGAGTAAGCGAACCGCGAAATACTTCTGGAGAAACTGCTTTTGAACCTAATTCAGTCCCAATTGCGGCAAGGTACTGATAATGTTGATTTCGTAATAATTCGTTAAAAAGTGTTCTTCTACGCTCTTCATAGTATCGTAATCTTTCAGGGTTGTTCCTTGCAGCTTGTTGAAGGCCTGCATTAGAATTTAAATCTAAGACGAAACGTTTTGTTCTTTCATACAGTCTTAGTTCTTTTTCAGTTCCTCTTAGTGCAATTCTTCGGGCTTTCAGTCTATCCGATGCTGCAGAAATTGCCTCATCATAATCTCTCTCAACACCAGTGTAGTCGTCATTACCTTTAAAGCTATGAAGCGCTGCTCTCCTATGTTGTTTTAGTCGACCAACATTAGTTCTTTGCTTTCTCCAAGCTGTATCTAATCCTTCATGAGCAGCACGGACGTCTGCGATTGGTATGCTTCGTTCAGTGAATCTACTCATGGGGGTATTATAGGCATTAGGTGGTACTAAGTCAAACTATAAGTTAAGATTGTCTTAACTTGTATTTATGTAGTACAATTAACTCAACGATGGATGCTTATCTCTTTGACGTGGATGGAGTAATTACTGATCCGATTAAACGGGAAATTACTAAGCCTGAGATTGTCATGCAACTTGTTAATAAATTAAATGAAGGGGATACGGTAGGCTTGATCAGCGGTCGTGGACTTCTTTGGTTGCGCTCGAGGGTTGTGAAAGTTCTGGAAAATTATATAGATGATCATCCAATCTATGATAAAAAGATTTTGGACAATGTGTTTGTTTCGGGTGAATTCGGAGGGGTCGTATCAGTGCACCTCAATGGTGAGCGGAAAGAGTCAGTTAATCAAGAATTTGCGATTCCTTTAGGGTTGAGAAGTTTGCTTGAGATAAAGGCTGAAGAATTCTCAGATTATGTTTTCGTCGATCACGAAAAACAAACACAATTCACACTTGAAGCAACTTTCAACAAAAACGTCAATCTGATGGATGACCATGGTGATGAAATAGCCAGTGCCCTAGGTCCATTGATACAAGACTTGCCAGAACTCGAAGCACATGTCGACCGGTTAGCAGTAAATATCAAAAATAAAAAAGCGAATAAAAGTTATTCCACCCAACAATTCCTTAATTGGCTCAAAGATAAAGCCATAACCCCCCAAAAAATTTACGTCTTCGGCGATAGCCCTTCAGATATAGAAATGGGAGCAAAATTAACCGAACAAAATCTTCCTTTTGAATTTATTTTCGCCGGTGAAGAAAATGAAATAGACAAATCCTCAATATCTTTCCCCCTCACTATCACAAAGGGACACTGTGATGAGGGGACGCTCGAATATCTTAATTCTCTAAATCCCTAGGTGTCATAGCTATTTAACCTCCCAGGTTGAAGAAACAAAATTACCATAACAAAGAACATTGTGATGTAGGGATGCTGGAATATTTGTTAAATTTGTAAAAAATAATTTACTATTCGAAAACTTTCATCTCATCTAACACCATCCTTGCATCAGAACCGCTATTCCAGTATTTTCTAACAAAAACTTTTCTCTTCATACCAATCTTTTCAAAAATTAAGCCTATACGTGCTGCATGGGATGGAGAATTCGCTATCGATACTGCTCTGCTTACTTCTTCGTCACCAACAGAAACTCTTGCTCCACCTATCTCAGGGTTAAACAGATCGATGGTAACATCAGGTAAATACAATGTATCACTTTTTTTACGCGATTGAATTCGTCCATGGTCATCTGCAAACGCTTCTGCGGCATTAGCTCCAACCTGTACAACTACTTCAGGGAAGCCATCAGTATTATGCATTATTTGTAACCCATGCCCATCACTATATACCGCTGCTTGGTAGTTACGATGGTGAATATATACTGCTTCTCCTGGACTATTTTTAAGCTTTCGGTCAAGTACTTGAAGGCCATTAAAGGTTCGATAAACGGTATCTAAACTGTTTTGATGGTCTGGATTGCGGTTAAGTACTTCGAGTTGCAAAGCAACTTTTGTCATATCGTCGATGTGGGGATCAGCCCAGATTTCTCTCAGTCCATTTTGGAGGATAGTCTCTCTCACGTGATCATACATTGTACGGGTTTCTTGATCAAATCGTCTTATTGATTCGTCAAATTCCGTTAATTCTTCGTGAGACTGTATTGTAGTGGCTTGAAATTCTTCACCTGTCTCTTGATTAATTGCTGTAAAGGGTAAGAATCGGTCAAGACCATCTATCGCTGCTTGAAAATTATCCCACTTTTCATCTTGTGGAATACCGTCCGGCAATTCCGTCATGAGATCTCCAACTTCTTCTGCAAAAGCAGCTCTTGCAGTTGCTAATACATCACGTGGGAAATAATTCCTTGGCTCCTTGTGGTCACGTGCATCCACAATTTTATGGAATTTTCTTAGAGCCCTGTCAATAGATTTAAATGAATTACTTTGCTCTGCGGAGGTTTCTAAATGCCTTACTATATTTTGCGTGCGTTCCCCTCCTGCTTCGATTCGGAATTCGGGTGTAAATCTTCTATCTGTTTGGACTAAGCTAAGTTGATCTATCCCTGAAACAGCTTCCCAAAGAGGATTAGTGTCAGTAAGGGTGCTTGCAGTTTCCATCATGGCACGAGCAAGGAGAGGATATTCTCGTCGCTCCCCAAATCTATATCCGGGTTCAAGCCGATCGTTATTAACGATATCAAAATAATAAAACAACGAACCAATAACAAGAAGTCGTGGATCCTGTTGATCTATGTGAAACGTGATATCAGTATTGTAGTATCCATCATTTTCGCCATTTCCCATATAGAGATCTAAAATTCTTGCATTTCTATAAAATGAATCTACTGCACCTGGTTGTTGCATTACTTCACGAAACGTCGGCAACTGAGTGTCGCCAAGCAATTCCTTTGCACGACGTGTATTTATATGCGATTCGGGTATATCGGCTGGAACTAATCCATTAAAGGTAGAAACAATATGATCAAATTGATGGACAACCCGTAAAAAACTTTCAGGGTTGTTTTCAATCCAACCAAAAGCCTGTTCTGCGTTTGGTCTTTGACTCATACGGGCCCGCCCGATTTCAGCAATACTTCGTGTAATTCTTTCACCTGCCATAGTAAAAGTATAGCAAAAATGACACGCCAAAACAACTATAGGATTTAAAATTTATACCTAGACTGACTATTTTTATCCATCAATTAATGATCCAGTAGGAGGTAGACAAAAATTTGAAATAGATCTCAAGCGAGAAATAAATAGCTGCGCGGAATTTATACTTGACCTGCTGATCAATTAGACGCGATGCAAGAGGTGGTGGGAAAAACTATCGCAATACATTAGGTTTTGATCCCGGATATATTCTGGGTCAGAACAGGGTTTACCGTAATTGAACGATGAACTTGAGAGATTGAGGAAAAAAATTGAAATTTGTAGGCTAATAGTAACTTCTAAACATACTAAGCAAATGAAAGATGATAGACATAGGTATACCCTATGTCTATTTTTACTTCCTGCCCACAGTATACTCTGTCGGAAAATACAAGAAGGCGGCGGGAGCGTCTTCGAGGAGGTATTTTTGGAAATCGTCGTAGAGGCGTTTTCTCTCGATGAGGTCTACTGTTTTTCTTCCGTCTTCTAGTAGTTTGTCGATACGGAGGTTTTTATATCTTGTTATATTATTTCTTTGGTCAGAATGCCAGAGTGTGTATTGATCAGGATCTTTGGGTAGGTTGAAATCGCCTAAGAAAATTTGAAAAGTGTCTGGAACGCTGTCAACTTCTTCTATTTTGGTTGTAACACCGATATTTTTCCAGGAGGCTGCGATGGTATCTGCGACACTTCGGTACTTTTTCAATGTTTTGATTGTTAAAGTTGGTGTTGCTTGCGAAGCACTTGCGCTCGCGTTTTCTTCAGGCAGCATCAGAAGTTTTGCATGGGAATAATCCTGTTTTTTCTCTACGATGTCCCGGTTAAAATATGCTGATTCTGGGGAATACGGCAAATATGCTCTTTTTCCTTCTTTAAATGTGTCAGGAAGAGCATAACTGAGCGCTATACGGAGTTTTTTTTCTGAAAGTACTGGATCCGTGGTGTTATAGAACAGTGTCACAAGACTTGAATGATTGGAAGTCTCTGTGACACCTGTGTTAGGGAATGTTGCAAATGACGTTTTTTTATAATTGTTGGTTTTCAATCCTTTTGCTTGAGAAACTTCTCCAAAAAGAAAAGCAATTTTAAGCGCTTCTTCACTTGGATAAAATTCATATCTGGTCGTATTCTGCCGGTTTTTGACAGATGTGATACTGAGTGACTGCACAAAATTGCCATTCAATTTTACATTTTCGAGTCTGTATGCTCCTACACCAGTATAGTTTTTAT
>JBGTMH010000032.1:0-85283 GCA_041743715.1 Patescibacteria group bacterium
AAATGATATTCACAGTGATAAACACAATGTGCCTGTTTTTTATACCGCATCTTCCTATTATATCCCATCCAACGAAGATCCTGGAATCACTCCATCCCCGGGCTTACGCCCTAGAGGGAATTAAGTTCGGTATGATTAAAATATGAATCATAGTCGAAATCTTGCTCTTGAATTTGTTCGCGTTACTGAAGCAGCTGCTATTGCAGCCAGCGAGTGGATTGGACGCGGTGACAAACATGCCGCTGACCAAGCCGCAGTCACAGCCATGCGTTCCCGTTTGAATCAAATAGACTTCTCAGGCAAAGTTGTGATTGGTGAAGGCGAAAAAGATAAAGCCCCAATGCTCTATACTGGCGAAACCGTCGGAAAAGGCAAAACCCCACAGATGGATCTTGCGATCGATCCTCTTGAATGCACAGATAGTGTCGCTCACGGAAGATATAACGCGCTGACGGTAATTGTGGCGGGAGCAAAAAATTCGCTTCTCCATGCGCCCGATACATACATGGAAAAAATAGCAGTTGGTCCAGAGGCAGCAAAGATGATAGATCTTGATGCACCAATCGCTGACACGATAACACAAGTCGCCAAAGCCCTTGGAAAAGACCAAAGAGAAATAACCGTAATTGTACTGGATCGGGAAAGACACGAAAAACTCATCGAAGAAATCCGGGCAACAGGTGCCAGAGTACGGTTGATTACTGACGGCGATGTTGCAGGCGCCATAGCCCCATGCATCGGGGAAAGTGGCATCGATATCCTTATGGGAACTGGTGCAAGTACAGAAGCCGTACTGGCAGCAACTGCTATTAAAATAATGGGCGGGGAAATTTTGTGTCGTTTTGCACCGAGAAACGAACGAGATAAAAATGAGCTCAGAGAAGCAGGTATCCATCTACATAAAGTCTTCCGTGCAGAAGACTTGGCAAAAGGAAAAGAACTGACATTTACCGCGACCGGCGTGATTGATGGACCACTTCTGAATGGAGTCATAATCAAAGACAAAAAAATTATCACCCACTCCATAGTTCTCCGTGGCGTGTCAGAAACACTTCGCTTTATTACTGCCGAGCACAATCTCGTATGGCAAAAATAAAATACATCGATGAAGTTGACATTACAAATAAGCGAGTACTGATGCGCGCTGACTTTGATGTTTCACTGAACGACAACTATACCATCGCGGATGACTTCCGAATAAAACATAATCTCCCAACGATCAATCTCCTTTTAAAAAACCACAACAAGATAATCTGTGTTGCCAAACTCGACCGGCCAAAAGGACGCGACCCCAAACTTTCACTGAAAGTAGTTGTTCATCGTTTGCGTACATATTTACCAGGAGTCCGCGTCAAACTCATTGACGATTTTGTAACAGAAAAACAAGAAACCTTTGACAAACAAAAAGAGCAAGAAATTTTCGTCCTGGAAAATATCCGCTTTTATCCTGAGGAGAAACAAAATGATATGAAGTTTGCAAAAAAGCTCGCTTCCCTTGCTGATGTCTACGTGAACGATGCCTTTGCAGTATCTCATCGAGCTGAGGCATCACTTGTCGAGGTACCGCAACTCCTTCCTGCGTATGGAGGGTTGTTATTAAAACGGGAAATCGAGATGATTAATAAAGCAATTCACAAACCCAAAAAGCCACTCGTTGCCATCATAGGAGGCGCAAAAATATCAACCAAAATGTCCCTTATCAACCACCTCATTGAAGTTGCGGATTATGTTATTCTCGGGGGTGGACTTGCCAATGTCTTTTTCAGAGCCCAACGATATTTTATCGGCAGTAGTATATGCGAATATGAGATGACCTTAAGAGCTCGTCAACTCTTATTTCTGGCAGAACAGAAAAAAACAAAAATCATTCTCCCTATAGACGTCATGATTGGTGATCCACAAAATACGCAGAACCGTGGCGAAATAGTCAAAATCGCTGACAACCGCATCCCCAAAGGTCGGGCAATTCTTGATATCGGCCCGGAAACAAAAGCTCGTATAGGCTCAATAATTGCCAAAGCTGGTACTATTATCTGGAACGGCCCTGTCGGTCTTTTTGAGAATCCTGCGTACAGACAAGGAACTGACTTTATCTATTACGCAATCGCGCATAACCCTGACGCCATCTCCATTGTGGGAGGAGGAGATACACTGGCTGCGATCTCCAAAAAAGAATATTTAGAAACAATAACCCATGTCTCAACCGGTGGAGGCGCGATGCTTGAATTCATTGAAAAAGGGACACTCCCCGCAATCGAAGCGCTCAAACAGCAGTAGTTCTATCGCAGCCTTTCGTAAAATGTCAGATTTGTGAGAGCGCGGAATACAGTTTTTTGTAGGAACGAATGCTACCGAAGACTACATATAAAAAATAGTGGTACTCATGAATTACCCCGAATGCGAATAACAACCTACAGGTGGGTGACGAAAAAAAGTGTATTCCGCGCGGCAATACAAAGGAGCTTTGACAATTTATTTACAAACTATCCTAACGCTTCCCAGAAACCTGCTTTCTGGTGTATAATACAAAAGTCTTCCAACACGCAAACTAAGTGATTGACAAGTCTGCCTCAGTTGTAATTCAATAGAAAGGCCTACCATGAATATCCCAACAGTTACCCATAATGGGTTATCATTTATTAATTTAAATAAACCCACTGCAGAGCAGATCGCTTTTTTGAATAAAAATTTCGGATTCAGCATGCTGAATTTGGAAGATTATCTTTACAAAACGCAAATTCCAAAAATAGAAATATATAAAGAGTATAGCCTCTTCGTGATGGATGTCCCCCATATCCCCCAAACCACAAAAGCCAGAACTCAAGCTTCTACCCAAAAACCCGGTGTCCTCCCCAATCTTCTCACCAATCGCGTTCCCCTCCCTGCATTTTCTAAGGCTGGCCGAAAAAAGCGAATCAATATCG
This sequence comes from Patescibacteria group bacterium, assembly GCA_041743715.1. GTDB lineage: Bacteria > Patescibacteriota > Microgenomatia > Levybacterales > UBA12049 > JACDET01. The sequence goes on from JBGTMH010000032.1 coordinate 2,925, forward strand.
GTGAGGTAGACTTCTTTATCGGTAAGGACTACCTAGTAGTCCTTCATGATGATCGCACACCGCAAATTGATGAAATTTTTGATATGTGTAAAATCACCTCCAAACACCGCGAGGATTTGATGGGGAACGGAGCAGGGTATCTTTTCTACCGCATTGCCGATATATTAGTTGATTCCTCTTTTTCCTACGTTGAAGACATTACCAGTACCATTGACTACATTGATCGGGAACTTGAAGAAAAAAGTGGCGCAGGCCTCATTGAAGATATTTCGATAACCAGACGTAACATCGTTGTCTTCGAAACGATGATCAAACCGCTCCTACCAATTTTTGGTGATCTTGAAAAAGGAAAATATCCCGAACTCAATGGCAAAATGGCTGATTATTGGAGCAATCTGCTGGACCATTTACAGAAAATTTGGGAACGGCTTGAAGATAACAAGGAATTAATCGCCGGTATTTCCAGTAGCAATGAATCGATTCTCTCCAACCGCAATAATGAGCTTGTAAAATTCCTTACCATCATCACATCAATCTCATTCCCTTTTGCCATCGTCAATTATCTTTATTCTATGAATGTTACCAATCTACCGTACGCTCAAGAACCGTGGTTTGTCATTGTCTTATTTTTCATCATCTTTGCAGGAGCACTCGCCATTATCGCCTACTTCAAATACCGTGACTGGCTCTAGTTTTTTTCTCTAGTTTTTTCTTCCTGTGTGACATAATTTTCTTCTGATACACAAAAAACAAAATCCCTAGGAGCACAAAAAATCCTATTCCCAAATAAGGACTCTCATCAGCCAATTTTGCATAGACTGCTTCACCGGCATAATACGATACTGCGCTGGGCAATAGTGATAGAAGCGTTGCAAAGAAAAACTTTCTAAAACTTAGCTTACTTAACCCAGCAAGATAACTAATAAAATCCATTACCGGTCCTGTGGTCAATCGAATCAGGACAAACGTCCATAGTTCTTTTGTACCCGTTAGTTTTCCTTCCCATTCTTGCAATTCCTGCAGCGGCACAAACCGTTTGACGAGAGGCTCTCTATAGAACCGTGCTAAATAGAACGCCACTGATGCTCCGATTAATAAGCCCACGGTGCTGTAAAGAAAAGAAGGAAACCATCCGATAACGGGAATCAGTGCAAACGAGAGCACACCTCCAGAAATCGGCGGAATAACGACGCCAACGATACGCCACAGAATAATCATAACCGGCGCAAGCACAGGATGCTCAACAGTAAATCGTGTAATTTCTGCTTGATGAGGTGGAAACCAAAAAATAAAAAAAATGGCTGATGCGACAAAAAGAAAAAGTGTCAGCAAGCCAACAACGTGATATTTTTTCATGTAGATGAAAATGAGTATAGCATAGGACCCATGCGAGATGACAAAAAGAGTAATACTACCGTTTTAATTCGAGAATTCCTGACTATACATTTTCCCGTAAATTCCTCCATCTATCACCCCAATACCGATTTTATTAAAATTTGGACTTAAGATATTGGTTCGATGTCCTGGACTATTCATTAGTCCTTGCATAGCCAATGGTGTACTCGGCGCCAGTGCTAGATTCTCTCCCGCATACTCGTATTGGATCCCCACATCATCCATGCGGTCAAACGGTGTTAATCCTTCAGGCGTCTGGTGTGAGAAATAGCCACGTTTGAACATATCATCGGAGTGCGACCGTGCGACCTCGCGGAGACTGTTGTCAAAAGCCAGAGGCGGTAAACCTTGCTTTGTCCGCTCAGTATTGACCAATCGGAACATTTCTTGCTCTGCTTTTTCATCAACACCGCCATTTTTGACAGTGAAGTGAAGCACCACAGTCTTATCGCTTTTAGGCTCAACTGTTAAGAAATTCAATGTTTCATTGAGCGCGCCACCAAAAAGTTCGTTCAGATGCTTTTCAAAAAGTGAGGTATTGGCCACAAGCCGTGAACCTATACCTGACTCAGCCACAGCGCTTTTAATAAGCGGCGAGGAGGGAAATGTCACAATAACACTGAGCAAAAATGACAAAATGATAAACGCAGAAACCATCCCTGGCAAAATGCCAAACCAATGACTGGCTCCTTTCAACCAATTCGTAAATCTACTCCGTGGCAATCCAGGCAGATACCGCACAAGTCTCCGAGAAAAAAGTGTCAATATTATTTCACTCAAAAACGCAATAAGAAAAAAACTGGCGGCATTTGAAATACCGATAGGTAAAGCAAAAAACAGTGTCAATACAAAAGCCACATGTGTATAGAATTTCAGTGCAGCAATAAAAGAAACAATAAAGCTAACCAGATCCAAAAAAGCCAATGTAAATCCAAGCGTATACCCTTCGTAAATATAAAAAAGGATAATACATAAGATAACAATATCTAGAAAATTAATCCCTCCCGGAAGTTGCGAAACAAAACCAGAAATTGCACTGAGTATATCCATAAGCTGTTCTATTTGTATTATAACGAATCAAAGCAAGGAAAGGTTAAGAAATACAGCGAGGTAACAAATTCGCTCTACCACGGTTGACATCTTAAGTCGTAATCGGTCGAGATTGGACGATGAATAATGCTTCTTTCTCAAAAGCCCACTCGATGTCTTGAGGAAAATTATAATGAGCTTCAATGCTCTTTCCCAATTTCGCTAACTCTTTTATTTGCTTCTCACTTAACACTATTCTATTTTGCAAATTCTCAGGAACAGGCACTTCTACATTTTTGTTATGTTTATAGACCAGCATCTTTTGCTGACTTCCTAAAGACTTATTTTTGCTTTCCAAACTCTGTTTATCGACAATATAATTATCAGGTGTAATCATCCCTTGGACAAGTAACTCTCCCAAACCATACCCTGCCTCAATCATTATTTCGTCATTATTATTCGATATCGGATTGGCAGTGAACATGACACCAGCGACTTCACTATTTACCATTTTTTGAATGACGACAGCGACTGCTATTTTGTCGGGTGTTAGTTTTTGTTCTTTTGCATATGCTTTTGCCCGGTCTGAAGTAATTGAGCGCCAGCATTTTTTGATGGCATTTATGAGATCTTCTTTTGTTACATTCAAATAACTTTCCAACTGCCCTGCCCATGATGCAGTCAATGAATCTTCAGCAATTGCTGATGATCTGACAGCTACACGTTCTATTTTCAAATCTGTAAAAGCTTGCATAATTTCTGCTTGCAAACGCTGAGGAATGTCTTTTTGAGAGAAATCATTATATGCTTTTGTAGTAAGAATAAAACCTTGAGGAATAGAAATACCTGCGTGCGTCAGTTCTCCAAGCGAAGCACCTTTCCCACCAACAAGTGGAGAATCTTGCTTCCAAACATCCCTAAAAGAAACTAAGTAATCATTCATAAATTAATGCTAGAAATATTTTCTTCGACTAATTCAATATATACATTCACTGGTATTCTATATCACTCCACTTTATTTTTGCAATGCATTCATTTCTCTCCCATTAGAAGTCAGAGGTGGTATTCCTGGAAGTATTCGCCATCTCCTGTGCATCAATATATTGTTCCGCTCTCTCTCTTCCTCCCACTCTTTTTCACTCATTGACAATGTTCGTGAATCTTTTAACATATTCATGTAATCATCAAGTGATAGTATTTCTCCGGTCATTTTTAAAATATTATCTCTGAGTTGATCGCCACCCAAATTGATTGCTCGTTTAAGAGTAGTCGTTCCGTCTGATTCTAAAACGCGTTTTACTTCCAAAATATCTGCTTTGAACATGCCTCCGGCTCCAATATCCGTAACTATCGCAGGACCATAGAAAGGAGCATTCCGGTCACCAGATAATGATAAAAAAATCGCACCAAATTGTATCTTTACTGGTGTTGCGAATAATTCATTTCGTAGTATCCTGATACTTTCCATTGAAAGTGCAGGTCCCTGTCTGGGAAATATTATAGGTTGTCTCTCTGACATAATGGCTATTCTATCACAAAATAGCTGTCTCTCTTTACAAAAAATCTGGTAAAATAGGAATGCTGCTCGTTATGTTAAAAGTGAAACGGTATAAAAAGACAGTTAAAAAAGTACGGAAAATCTCCTTCAAACGGAAAACTATATTTTTTGTTTTGATACCATCTATCTTGGGACTCATTCTTCTCGGCATTTTCTATGTACTCATCTTACGGGATCTCCCCTCTCCTACAAGGTTGAGTAACAATACTGCATCCTATTCAAGCCAAATCTACGATCGCAATGGCAAGCTCCTCTATACACTTTACTCTGACCGTAATCAAACCTTTGTACCTCTGGCAAAAATTCCCAAAGATTTGCAGGAAGCTACTATCGCCATTGAAGATAAAGATTTTTACCGCCATGGCGCAGTTGATTTTCGGGGGATTACGAGAGCTGCATACTCAATTTTTGTGCATAAAGAACTACAAGGAGGATCCACATTGACACAACAATTGGTAAAGACAAGCCTTTTAACACCTGAACGGACGATTCAGAGAAAAATAAAAGAAGTCGTCCTGGCATTTGCGACTGAGATAATGTACTCCAAGGATGAAATTATAGAGATGTATCTGAATCAAGTTCCTTATGGTGGTACTTCCTATGGTGTTGGTGCTGCATCTCAGACTTTTTTTGGCCGGGATGTCAGTAAATTAACACTTGCTGAGAATGCCTACCTCGCGGCACTTCCCGAAGCACCGAGTACCCTCTCTCCTTTTGGCTCCCATCCAGAACTCGGAAAAAAACGGCAAGAAGAAGTATTACGCAAAATGCACGAACAAGGATATATCTCCAGGGCGGAACGAGATAAAGCGCTCAAAGAGCAATTAAAATTTCAAAAAATCACGAATCCTATTAAAGCACCACACTTCGTTTTTTATGTCCGTGATCTGCTTATTAAGAAGTATGGACAACAGGCTGTTGAACAAGGCGGCTTTAGTATCAGAACAAGCCTTGATTTGAACATGCAAAATTATGTGCAAGATAAAGTTGCGACAGAGGTTGCTGACCTCGTCCAATATAAAGTCGGTAATGGTGCAGCTTTAGTCACAAATCCTGCGACTGGTGAAGTTTTGGCAATGGTGGGAAGTAAAGACTACTTCGACCCCAAACTCGGAAATGTCAATGCGACAATTGCTCTTCTGCAGCCAGGTTCTTCCATAAAACCTATTAACTACGCCATAGGGCTTATGAACGGTTATTCTGCAGCAACACCGTTTGTTGATCAGCCAATTTGTTATCCACAAATAGGTGAAAAACCCTACTGTCCAAAAAATTATGACGGCAGTTATCATGGTGTTGTTCAAATGCGTTACGCGCTCGCAAATTCATATAATATCCCCGCAGTACAAATGCTCAAACTCAATGGCTTGGAAGCAATGGTAGCGACGGCCAGCGCAATGGGAATCAGTACCTACAAAGACCCAAGTCTGTATGGTTTATCACTCACTTTGGGGGGTGGAGAAGTTATGATGACAGATATGGCTACTGCGTTTGGCGTTTTTGCCAACCAAGGATATCGGATTGATCTCCATCCGATTCTTAAGATTACCGACCGGAATGGAAAAGTAATTGAAGAATACAAGCCACCCAAGAGCCCGATTTTTGGCAAGAAAGTTATTCCCTCTGAAGTAAGTTTTATTGTCTCTGATATACTCGCTGATAATACTGCGCGGACAGCTGCGTTTGGTCCGAACTCTGCTCTAAAAATAGACAAACAACGCGTCTCCGTCAAAACAGGAACAACTGATAATTACCGCGATAACTGGACGATCGGGTATACACCTTCGTATGTTGTTGCAGTATGGGTAGGGAATAATGACCGCAAGCCAATGTCTGGGCTTGTCTCCGGTGTGACTGGAGCAGCTCCGATCTGGCATGATATTATGTCGCATCTCTTGGAAGGCAAAAAACCTGAAATCCCTCAAAAGCCACCCAATGTTTATGGCAAATATGTCTGTAGCGGAACCGGCCAAGTTGCTTTAGGCAACAACTCTGGTTGTGCAACGAGATTTGAATACCTCATCAAAGGTTCGGAGCAGAAAAAAGTAGCAGTAACCAAACAAAAGGTCTTTATTGATAAGACAACCAATCAGCTTGCAAAACCAGGACAAACAGAAAATGTTGAAGAACGTGAAGAAACAATGATTACCGATCCGTCTGGTAATAAATTCTGTGCCAGCTGTGCCCGACCAAATCCAACACCAACACCCTAATGAATACCGAAGACCAAACATTACAAGTCCCTCCCCAAAAGCTCAGCAAATACAACCGTGAGTCTGGCAAAAAAACACTCGCCTTTGTTGGTGTACTTATTCTGATTGTTGTTATATTTACGGTGGTAGCACTTTTTATGATGAACGCCGACTAATCCACTCTTTCAAAAACGTTTATACATGGAGCTCTTGGAGTTTTGATTGAAGTAATTGGTATTGTTTTTCAGGAGTATCGAGACCAAATAGAAAACTCGTTGCGACGAAACGTGTAGCACCCGCGGCGGCGGCGATGGCAATTGTTTCATCGTTGATCCCTCCATCTACCTCAATTGGCAAAAACTCCATTTTTTCTCTGATGGATTTTACTTTCGTAAGTAATCGCTCCTCAAACTTTTGTCCTGAAAATCCTGCCTGAATTGTCATAACAAGTATGGCGTCTAAATCATCAAGCGGGACTGTAATCGCGTCCACGGGTGTTTGTTTATCAATGGATAAAGCAACTTCTCCGAGTAGTTGCGCTTGAGCCACGAATTCTTCTTGATCTGACATCTTCTCAATTTGTCCAATAAACCGGCGGAATCCAGCATCAGCCCATTTTTTAAGATGATTGATCGGCTCTTCAACCATAAGATGGACTTCAAAAAAGACACCTTTTTCACCTGTCAGTAACCCAGCCTCAACGCCTGGTAACTCTTTTGTATACTTCTTAAACGGCTCAGGATCAGCAAATGTTGTATTCTGAGCAAATTTTCCATCAATAACATCAATATGAATTGTTTTTGCAAATGGCTTGACCAGTTCAATCTTTTTCTCAATTTCTGAAAAATCTTTGTTTTCAGTACCGGGACTGGGGATTATTTCAAACATAATGGATTTAAGACTTAAGACTTAAGACTTAGGATTTAAGAATTCTTAAATCTTTACTCTTAAATCATTAATCTTTTTCTATTTCTTTTATTTTCTCAACTCTCCTCTTATGCCTTTCCTCTGTTGGACCTGAAAAATTGAGCCAAAGCTTGACTGCGGTAAAGATATCTTCTTCTCTCATAAATCTGATACCAATTGAAAGCATATTTGCTCCATTGTGTTCTCTCGTGAGTTTTATGATCTCATAGGGATCACTGCTCAATCTTCCCTCTATATTAACTGCTTGTGTCGGAACAGCCGGTGTATAAAATAAAGCGCATCTCACACCCTTAAATTTATTTGCCACCATCGCCTCTCCCTGTCCCGACCCACCAAAAATGATTCCCAAAGAATTCTGTGGATCTTTTGAAACTTTTTCCGCGGCTTTACTTATGAGATCGGGATAATCATCAAATTTATCGTACTGATATGCGCCACAATCCTCTGCATCATACTCAGTCTCAAGGAGCATTTTATATACTTTATCTTTTAATTGAACCCCTGTATGGTCAGCAGCAAGATAGACTTTCATATAAAACTATGAGAAAATTCCAACGTTACGGAGTCACAGTCCATGTCCCAAATGATTTAAAAACACTACACGCAGCTCCACCTTGCACATCAACAGTTTGCTTCGGGCCACTCCCAACTGTGGTCGAGAGAACAAAGTTATTTCGAAGATAATAGTTGCTCGCGTTTGTCCCTATAGTTGCTCCAAACTGACTATTGGCTTGACTATCATTATACCAAAGCCTCGCAGTGCCTAAAGGGTTCAGTGAGCCGGTACAAGCTGTCCGGGCATATACTTTAATACTTAGCTGTGATCCTTGGGGAAAATCAACAGGTGCAAAGGCATTAAATGGAATAGTATTCAATTTTGCACTCGTAAATCCACCAAATCCCAATCCAGGATCAACACTATTGAGTTGTCCTGTACTGACAAATGATGTATCTTTATACGCTTCTGCTTTCAAGTCAAACTTTGCCCCTGCACCAAAGAAGTTAGGTAACCCTACCCATACTTTTGCTGGACTCAGTGCAGTAAGTTTATCTGGCGCAGGTGTCGGGGTTGGTGTACTTGTAGGCGTAGGAGTTGCTGTGGGAGTAGGCGTTGGGATATCTGTTGGAGTCGGTGTTGGCGTTTCTGTAGGGGTGGGTGTAAGAGTATTGGTTGGAGTATTGGTTGGAGTCGGACTATTCGTAGGAGTCGCTTCAGTTATTTTTGCAACAAAAGCATCGGTGCCACGTAAAACTGATTGAAAGGCATTTGCAATCGGAAAGTTGGTAGAAAGAGTATCTCCCGTTATATACACATTATTACCAGCGTCAACTGCGATACCACTGCTTGTGTCTTGATTGCTGCCTCCGAGATATGTGGAATAGTCAAGAGTGGATCCTGTTGAATTTAACTTAATCACAAATGCATCTTCATTACCTCCATACGAATTCTGGATTGCATTCATCACGGGGAAATTAGCGGATTGAGTAAATCCCCCTATGTAGACATTACTACTACCGTCAATCGCAATTCCAAAACCTGCCTCATCCCCCCCGCCACCAAGAAATGTGGAATAGATAAATCCAGAACCTGAAGGATTCAATTTAGCAACAAAAGCATCACTATTACCTGCTAGGATTGGCTGCAACGGATTCACCACTGGAAAATCTGCTGACCTGGTATTCCCAGTTACATAAGCATTACCAGCGCTATCGGCTGCAATCTCTCTACCTGCATCAAGATTACTACCACCGAGATAGGTTGCAAAAATTGTACTTGAACCTGAGGGATTCAGTTTAATGACAAATCCCTCTGAGCCTCCACCGGAGTTAGGCTGCAAAGGATTTACCACTGGAAAATCAGTGGAACCCGTACTACCGGTTACATAAACATTCCCAGTAGTATCTACGGCAATGCCTTCGCCATTATCGTTACTGCTTCCACCGAAATAAGTAGAAAAACTCAAGGCACCTCCACTACTATTAAATTTTGTTATAAAAGTATCTCCTTCTCCCGAATATGCTTGCAGAGAATTCACTGTCGGAAAATTTGTCGATTGCGTGGGGCCTGTTATATATGCATTGCCACTGCTGTCTACAACGAGATCTTCTCCAATTTCAAAACCACTTCCGCCTAGATATGTAGAATAAACTAACGCTGAACCTGTTGGGCTTAATTTTGTTACAAATACATCTGAGCCACCACCAAAATTCTGCTGAAACGAATTGATTGTCGGAAAATTAGTAGATTGCGTTCGACCTGTCACATATGCGCTGCCAGCTGAATCCACTGCAATTCCAAAACCCACATCTGAATCACTACCTCCAATATACGTAGAATAAATAAGGGCAGATCCTGTAGTATTTAGCTTTGTGACAAAGATATCTCCTCCAGGTCCACCGCTAAAAGTCGATTGTGCAGGATTTACTGTAGGAAAGTCAGAAGAAAGGGTGGATCCAGCCACATAAGCATTTCCTTGAATGTCTACCGCAATTACATTACCTCTATCTGTATTGCTACCACCAAGGTAAGTAGAATAAGCTAAGATAGGATCGATAACAAGTGGTTGTGTCGAATCATACTGACCAACATCGAAGGCGATTTGTTTATCTTTTACAACATATGAACTAGCAATCGTCTTTCTAACCCCATTTGTTTCTTGATATGTCAGTGGCTTATGAAACTTTAATTCCCCTTCACCAATTTGTACGACCAGTTCTCCTTTTTTATTTACAGCGACTTTATCGGCTCCTCGTAATCCAAGTTTTACAACCGTTGGATCAGCACCAGGAGCAATGACAAAGTCATATTCCAGCTGTTTTTGATTTCCATAATAGATAAGGTCAATTCCAGGATAAATATCACTATATTTTACTTTTGAATAGTGAGCTACATCCCTTTTCCATTGGGTTTCGTCATTGCCTACGAAATAATTACTTTTACCAGAAAGTTGCCCCATGCCTTCTCCTTCAGAAGAATTTGCACCAAGCACATCCATAAAAAGCGCTTTAGTTTCTTTCTTTTCACCTTGACCGAGTGAGAGAGCTACTCCTTTTGGAGTTAAAAAAAGACTATAGCCACTCCCACGTGAGAAAAATTCCACTTGTGAATCCGTTTGCCCGAGATTAGATTCAAAGCTCATAGGAATGTTACCATATATTGCATCAACTTGTGCTTTAATTTTTTGAGTCTCCGTACCTTGAAGATGCATCTCTCTCATGGATATTCCCACGGCTGATAAAAGAGTGAGAAACGAAAAAATAAATACCATAAGCCCTATTACATTTTTTTGTGAAGAATTTTTTATATTAAACCGTCGGAAGGCTCGTAACATATACGATATTTATAATAACAGTAAGCACAATGTATGTCAATTTGCCGTTTGCTTTTGCCTCATCACTGCTTTATTATAAGTATATAGGTTATTCCCTCTAATGATCACTAGTTTCACCTCATTTATTGAAAGTCTTAATAAAAAACGGATTATTTTGATATTTTCATGTATAGGCATGCTGATCTATGGAAACTCGCTTTTTAACAACTTTGTTGGTGATGATTTTGGACTGGTTAAAAACAACAAAACAATCCGTTCAGTAATGAATATACCGAGCTTTTTTGGACAAGGTGCTTTTTATGAAGGCGACGTTATGCAAAGGCAGCAGGTAAATTATTATAGACCAGTCACCCAAACTACATACTCTATCATATATTTCTTTTCTAGAGACCATGCTTTTGGATTTCATTTTATACAAGTAATAATACACATCATTAATTCTCTATTGATTTATTTCATAATTAACCGTTTTTTTGGTAAAAAATCCTCTTTCTTTCTTGCACTGATTTTTCTAACACATCCTTTCAATAATGAAGCGGTAGTATATATATCAGCTTTACAAGAACCTCTGTTTGTTTTCTTTGGTTTGTTAGCGTTCTCTGTCAGTATGCGAAAAGTAAAAAGTTTACGTAATGCCTCATTTATCACAGCACTCCTTACGGCATCTCTCTTATCAAAAGAAGCAGGAGCTGTTTTTTTATTAGTTGTCCCTCTTTTCAGTTACTTTTATAACAAGCAGAGTCTTTTGAGGGCAATTGCACCAAGCATAACGGCTTTGTTGATTTATATGTTCTTACGATTTGTAGTAGCGCAGATTTATTTTCCTCAAAGTATTATTGTCCCAATCATGACTCTTTCACTTTGGGAAAGATTGGTTCATATACCTGGAATAATCTTTTTCTACATAAGCACATTTGTATACCCTAACAATTTATTTGTCTTTCAATCATGGACAATTAAGATGTTAACTTTCAAAGACTTCTATTTACCACTCTTCGTAGATGTTGGATTATTTTCAGGAATATTCATGTTTGGGATAGTGCTCTACAAAAGACATCAGGACCTCTTTAAGGCTTTTCTGTTCTTTTTTCTATGGTTTTTTATAGGACTTGGGATTCACTTACAAATTATTCCACTTGACCAGACAGTTGCTGACCGCTGGTTTTATTTTCCCATGATAGGCTTGTTGGGTTTGATAGGCTTAGTAATTAAATACATAAATTTGCATAAGCGCTTAAATCCAAACCTCATTATTCCGATAATTCTTATAATTATCATTGCTTTTTCTGTGCGGGTATTTACTCGCAATGCTACCTGGAAGGACCCACTGACTTTATACACCCATGATCTGAAATATGATCAAAATAGTTTCCAATTGGAAGCAGACTTGGGAAGAGAATATTTTCGTCAAAAAAACTATCGTGACGCGGAAATTCATGATCTTCGCGCAATAGATTTATTTCCAAATGTAAATACTTTTGCCTCCTTAGCTGTCCATTATATGGCAGCTAACAGGTATGCTGATGCAGAGAAAGCATTCGAAACCGCGTTAAAACATGACCCGAATCATGTAAGTTCATGGGTGTATCTAGCAATTTGCAAGCACAAATTAGGAAAAAAAGAGGATGCATTAGCAACAGCCAAAAAAGCTTATTCGCTTTCGCCTAGCAAGAGTTTACAAAAGCTTATATTGATCATTCAATTCGGCAAACAAATCAATATCCAATAACTGGAGTAAACCTAATACTAATGTGTATGGTTTGAGAATAACGACAATATGGAGTTTTATTAAATATGCATTAATCTCTATTGGGAGGGGTATACTTGTTTGGAAACCATGGTATAATGGCGCCATGCCCAAGAAAAAAATTCTCTTATTGTTTTGTCTTGTTCTCATGTTCCTCTCACCTTTTCTTCCGACACAAGCAGTTTTTTCGCAAGCCGGAACTTCTCAGGGTGATTTAGATAATATTAACAAACAAATAGCCAACTTAAACGATGAATTGAACAAGTCAGTCGCAGCTACCAAACCGCTGCAGTCAGAGCTTGATAAAATACAAAAACAAATGGTTTCGATCAAAAATCAGGTCGCTGCGATTGATACCGACTCCAAATTGAAACGAAAACAAATTGATGATGGCTTTAGAGAATTGGCAGAAAAAGAAGCGCTCATCACCGCAACTATCAGAAACTTTTACGTCAAAAGCTATCATGATTCACCATTTTTGATCTTTTTCTCCGTGGGAGACGCATTTGAGATCACACAAGCACTTGCGTACCAACGGGCAAAAACCAGGCAAGACAAAGCGATCATTACCAATATAGCCTTGACCATTACAGATCTGGAAAAGAAAAAAGTTTTGCTTGAACAGCAAGAAAAGTTTTTAACTGCTGCGCGTGTAAACCTTGATCAACAAAGTAAAAAGCTAGACAAAGTGGTCCAAGAAGCACAAGGCTACCAAAAAGAACTCACCGGTAAAATTGCTGCATTAAGCGCCGAACAACAGGCAATTGTCAATGCCAAAAGCGGTAGCTTTACTTTCAGCTTAAATGACGGTGAATCTGCAGACGAGTACCTCTCTTCCGCGAAAGGTTTTCGCGAATCTGCGCCCGGCGGCTCCTTCGCTCTGTTCTCTTTTGGTGCATATACACACAGAAATGGCATGAGCCAATATGGAGCAAAAGCCCGTGCAGATCAAGGGCAATCAGTTGAAGATATTTTGAAAGCATATTATCCCAACGCAACGCTGAAAAAAGATTATGCCGTAACAGGGACGATTACCGTCGACGGCCACGGGTCTATGTCGTTTGAAGACCAATATCTGCAAGGCATTTACGAGATGCCTGGTACCTGGCATGTGAATGCGCTGAAAGCTCAAGCAATCGCTGCAAGAACCTTTGCAATTAAACGTACAAATAACGGACAAAGCTCCATTTGTACAACTGAGGCGTGCCAGGTTTTCAAAAATACGCCGAAAGGTGGTGCGTGGCAACAAGCTGTTAATGAAACCAAAGGCTGGGTATTGGTTGATAGTGGTGGTAATCCAGTCTCTACTCAATACGCTTCAACCCATGGTGGCTTTAGTAATACTGCCGGCTGGGATACAACCGATGGGAGCGGTGGCTCTAACTTTATCGATAAATCGTATGAAAAACTTGGTGGTTCTCCGTGGCTTTATAAAGCATGGTGGCGAGAACATTACAGTAATGCAGGAGCTACCTGCGGACGATCAAATCCATGGCTCAATGCGACAGAAATGGCAGATATCGTCAATGCTGCAGTTGCTCTCAAAACTTCTGGCATCGAAACAAGTAGGATCACACCGATCACAACTGCCTGCTGGGGAGGCAATCCGTACAGTATGGACGAACTCCGCAACTTAGTGTCTGGCAAAGGTGGAATAAGTGCAGCAACAAGCGTGTCTGTAACTCAGGGAAATGGGTCAACGAATAGTGTGACCATTAATGGGATTTCGATGAGTGGGTCAGAATTCAAACAAGCTGTCGCTCTTCGTGCTCCCGGCTATGTACGTATCCCACAAAGTGGCTTCGCCTTTTTTAATATCGAGCAAAAATGATATAATATTCTCAACTCTCAATTCATACTATGCCTGATATTTTTACATCACACGAACCCAAAAAACCTGAACAGGTACATCATCAACCAAAAGAACATCATGTGCAGACACATGAACCCGTACACGATCAAAGACCTGTCCCAACTCCGCAAACAATTACCAGCGAACACCTCGCAACAGCTTCTTCACAATATCCAGACGGCGGCTCAATAGGATTATTTTCATCATTTCGTATGCATCCGAAAGGGGTAAAATTTGTTAATCAAGAAAAAGGTGAACATATTATTCTCTTTCTGAGACGGCATTTTATCACCAACGTTCCGTGGATACTGCTTACGATTCTTTTCTCATTATTACCAATTGTCATCATTGCCATCCTTCAGTTCTCAAATCTTTCTCTTTTTAATCTCTCTCCCCAGCTATCCATTATATTACTCCTCTTTTATTACCTTATTATCTTCAATTACGCGCTAATGCATTTTATTATCTGGTTTTATCATGTCGGTATCGTCACTCCCAAAAGGCTTTTAGATCTTGATGTATATAATATCCTCAGTCATCATCTGGCGGAGACCGAAATGGCAGATATCGTTGATGTCTCTTTCGCGCAAAATGGTTTTTTCCAAAGCTTTTTCGACTTCGGAAACGTCCCAATACAGACGCAAGCAATCAAAGCAAACTTCGAATTTGAATCTTCACCAAAACCCGCAATTGTATCAGATATCATAACCGATCTGAGGCCGCACAGAGGGCATACACCTTCCAATGCACATCAAAAAGGGAGGGAGAATAACAATGCCTGAATTCCTCATATTTCTCCAAGAAAATGGTATAGCGTATCTCTTTAAAGGGTTACTCCTTGTACTTATTTTTGTTTATATGATATTTTCATTCATTGTATATAATCGTGTACGTGCTCTTAATAGAACACTTTATCTTGCAGCATCAAATGCTTCTTCTACCTTGCAAATACTTACTATTACGTCCTTCCTGCTTGCGGTCTCGCTTTTTATTGTCACTCTTGTTATAGTATAATTAATGCCTGAGTCCCATCATGCCGTCAAACCAAGTCTCTCGTTTGCCAAGCTGGTAGCCACCCCGACAGATACTGCCTGGTCACAAGCATATAATGCTGGCAATCTCTTCGCTTGCCTTTCTCTCTCATTGCAAGAAGCATCTGACGAAGTTTCTCTGCAAGCTGTTGGCAAAGATATATTAAATCTCCTAGAATCGGAATTTTTTACACTTGAAGAAAAAAATACCGCCACAATTAAAGAAGCAATAACAGCAAGTCTCACAAAGCTTCCGTCCGCTGTCACTGCCAACTTAACTCTGGCGCATTATAAAGATAATACGCTTACCGTCTTCATCGTCGGCCAGGGTAAAGTAGTTATGAAACGTGGAGAAAAAATTGGAGTTCTCCTTGAAAAACATACTCCTTCTGATCAGACAGTTACTTCTGCATCTGGCATTCTTTCGAATGCCGATACTGTTGTGCTACAGACGGGAGCATTTGCAGAGGGACTACCAGAACAAACAGTTTCAGGAGCCCTGGAACTTGCCTTGCCCAATGATATAGTCGAAGCGCTTTCTCCCCCAATGCATGAACAAGATAACGGTGCGCAAGCCGCCATCGTAGTGAGTTACCACGGGACAGCACCACACGTTATAACAGAGGAGGTAATTGAGACAGAAGAACCAACGATTGCCTCATTGTACGAACAGGAAGCAACAGCGACGGAAGATGATTCAGCAGAAAAAGAAACTGGGAGAAAATTACCCTCATTTCACTTCCCAAAGCTTCCTTCACTGAACGTAAAACTCAATCATCGAAAAAAACTGTATCTTACCATTGCCGTTATTTTACTTTTTCTTCTTGCAGCGAGCATTTTTTTTGCAGTGCAAAAACAAAATGCTGACCAACAACAACAATTGTTCCAAACCATTTATACGCCAGCTGAGCAGCTCTATGAAGAAGGTCACGGCCTTGAAAGTTTAAATAAAAGCCTCAGCCGTGATAGTTATCTCAAAGCACAAAAACTACTTAAAGAGGGTGAAGGAAAAATTACCAAAGGCACTGCGGAATATCAAAAAATGCAAGATCTCTTAACAAAAGTAGAAAGCGGTTTGCGAAATGCAACAATTGGTAAGTCATCAAACGCAAAAGAAGCCACAGCTCCTGCTAATTCTTTACTTGCCATTGAGAAAGAGACACCAGACGGTCTCGCTTTTGGACAAGACGGGACAAGTGTCTATGTTGTAACAGATAGTGCAGTCACGACAGTTACAAAAAGCAGCGGCAGTAAAAAAGACGTGATCAAAAATAACAACGCTTGGTCAGCACCACGTGCGGTTGTTCCTTACCAAGGCAATATCTATATCCTGGAAAAGCAGGGAATCCTGAAATACGTAACTGGTACAAAATCCTCATATTTCACAGGGACTGCTCCGGATCTAACTCAGGCAAGCGGAATGGCCATAGATGGATCTGTATGGATAGTCTTAAAAAACGGCAAAATACTCAAATATACGAGAGGCAAAGAAGATAGTTTCAGCCTAACTGGGCTTGATAAACCGCTGCAGAATGCTACAAAAATTGTAACAAATATCGACATGGACAGCGTGTATGTCTTAGATAACGGCAACAGTCGGGTTGTAAAATTTGATAAAAAAGGCGCATACCAAAATGCTTACAGCTCCGATGTACTAGCAAATGCAAAAGACTTTGAAATATTTGAAAAAGACAAAAAAATCTTCATCCTATCAGATAACAAAATCTGGGAAATCCCCATGTAGGATTCATTGCAAACATTTCTTAGTAATTTACTTTAACACAAATTTTTCAATAACATCCGCTATTCCGTCTTCATCTACCGATGGGGCAACATAGTCAGCAATTGCCTTCAAGTCTTCGACAGCATTTCCCATTGCAACTTTTAAACCGCACGCCATAAATAAAGGAAAATCATTGTAATGGTCTCCAACAGCAATTACTTCTTCTTTTGAAATCCCAAGTATCTCAAAATATTTTAATACCGCATGTTGTTTTGTTGCTTCTGCGTTAGAAACATAAACATCAAGAAATTCTTTGCCTTCATATGCTCCTGCTCTTACTATAGAAAGATTTTTAAACTTTATCTCAAGTTGTTGTATTAATTTTTCTGCTTCTACTGAAGCTAATCCATGTATAGAAACTTTTCTCACTTTTACATTTTTAGGAATTTCTGTGAGATTTTTCAAAATTACAGTATCACACGAAACTCGTGTTAATGGGTATTTATTTGTTATGGAAAGTATTTTGTTCGTCTCTTCGTGAGATAATGATGCTTCCCAGAGTACAGCTCCTGTACCAGCATCAACGATAACTGCACCATTGTCTGTAATAATGGGAGATGTAAGCTTAAGAATTTTTGTAAGGTATTCAACTAAAAAGAAAGGCCTGCCTGTCGCAAGACTAAATGTAATTCCACGTTCTTGAGCCGACTCTACTACTTGGATAACCTTTGCAGAAAGCAACGCGTGTTCAACAATAGGAGTTAGTGTCCCATCAATATCTGAAATAATAGCTTTATATTTTTGCATTAAAGAGAGTATATCAAAAAGGTGATAGTAAAATAGGTAGATTTCGTTTGTTGGCAAGTCTAGATTCGAACAGAAACTCTATCCTCACTCCCGTTTACGGAAAATAGTAACCGTGTCATCCCGATATACCTCATTCCAACCCAATTGTTTCAATTGCGGCACGAGGTATGAAAAAGACATTTCTGCTGAGAAGAATTTCTTGAGTAGATTATTTTTCTCGATATCGATGCCGAGAATTTTTATATTCTCTTTTTCCAACTCGTTGGTGGGAATAAGGACAGTATCAATGCCGTACTTGTCGGCAACCGATGCAAACGTTACTTTCTTCGTCAGTACTTTTTTATAATCCCCAAATGCGTATTTACTTTCATTGTTAGGAGCATTTTCGTATCGCCAGCTCGGCATTCGGCCATCGATAAAGACTTTTTTCTCTGGTAATTGCCAAATCAAATATCCTCCCCAATCATATGGCGCAAAAATCTGGCCAGTAGGGATATGGTTCTTTAGATACGTAACTGCTGTTTGCGGATAAGGACTTTTTCCTTTCTCATGAATGGAGACACCATAAAAAAAAGCAGCCAGTTGTGGCAGAAAAAGACACAATGAGACAATCAGAAAACCTGTATAAGCTTTTTTGAACCGCTCCAGACCATACTTGTGCTTGCCCGCTTCCTCAGCAAGATACGAAATCCCTTGTACTGTCAGATAAAAAGATGCAATAACAAATAAGGGAAGATTTCTCATACTTGCTAGTCCTGAAATTAAAAGTAAAAAATAGATAACTAATACGGTCGGAGAAAATCTGCGCCAATAGCGGAGGAGTAAAAAAACCGAAAACATGACATAGACCCAAAAAGAAATATTGGTAAAATAAATCGCAGGATACCACTCCTGAATCTCCGAGCGCAGTGACGTATCGGTGAGTGATTTCGTCACCTCGATCCATAATTGATACCCGTATGGATTAAGAAGCGTTGCAACAAGAGAGAAAAAGAAAACCAAAAAATCACTCGCAATAACTTGACGCTTCTCAATACTCCGTCCCACAACAAAAATTCCTAACACAACAATCCCGATAGCAAAGCCGCCGTGCAGATTTGCCCAGACTAAAAACACTAATGGTAAAATAAACCGCCACTTTTTCCACAAATCTTTGTGCAGGAGAACACCCATCAAAAATGCCAGAAAAACCCAAGTAATGATCTGCATTCGAATCCCTATGAATTCAAATAATGTACCAGCAACGAGAAATAACGGAATACTTGCCCACTTTTTCTCAACTCCTCTCAGAAGTAACATCAAAGCACTCACACCAAGTAACGCAAACCCCACGATCAAAGGCCATATACCAAACGTATTATATGTTCTTGCCAAAACCACATCTGCCAGCCATTCATGATCGACAAATGGATAACTCGGCATCGTATACGAATACGGATCAGTCTGCGGAATTCCTTTTTCAGCAATAAGCTCACCTACCCGAAGATGCCACCCAAAATCCGGATCTTGCGTTGCAAGTCCTCTCAATATAAAACAAATAGCTATGGCAACCAAAAGAAAAACCAAGAACTTGTGGGACCTACGCCTCATTGTTTTATTGTATATCAATTCGTATAATGAAGACATGAAAATTGTGAATCGCAAAGCTTTTTATAACTATACGATCCTTGAACGGTTTGAGGCTGGGATAAACCTGCTTGGCGCTGAAGTAAAAGCAGTGCGGCTGGGTCATGCTGATTTATCAGGAAGCTTTGTCCGAATCATCGGGAGTGAAGCGTATTTAGTGAATGCCAAAATATTCCCTTACGAATTTGCCCGACTCGATAGTTATGACAGCAACCGTACACGAAAGCTTCTTTTACACAAAAAACAAATCATTTCCACAAAGTCAAAGATGGATGGATCGAGCTTGACAATCGTGCCTGTTTCATTGTATACTAAGCAGAATCTCATCAAGCTTGAATTGGCCCTTGCCAAGGCTAAAAAACAGTTTGAGAAGAAAGAAGCAATCAAAAATCAGGACATTGACCGGGAAATAGAGCAAGAGTTAAAAAATTTCAAGTAAGTTATTTGAAATTACTTGCTGAATCGATATTCGCCTTACTTTTTTGAATTTGGGGGACCTGTCCCCCGAAGCTCAAAGAGCGAAGGGGGATGACTTGATTCGACGAGAAAAGTACCTTAAAACTGCAAGCCGACGATGATCAATAGTCGTAAAACTGGTCAAAAAATAAATGCTGATTCTAGCATAAAAGCAAAGCTGGAAGCGATGCGTGAGGAAACTCTTGCTGAGCTCCATGCCCTTACCGGCAACAGCTTTGTTGGCCAAAAAGCTTTGGCATACGCCTAAGCTCTAAAGCCTGTTTATACACGTCTTCCCTCACTGGGACTGTATAGGCACAAAACAGGTGAGGAAAATAGTAAAAAGTTTGGTTACGCTTTTACTATTATAAGTAACCTATACTTTGTTACTCCAGCCGACAGGAAACGGCAAAGTGAATTTTAATAATCGGCTACGCTTGTAGATGTTTTAACTAATTTTACTCGGACTCGGTATCATTCACCGACATCTCCACAAAAAAAATCCGCTTAATTGCGGATTTTTTATTTGCAAACTCAAAATTATCTACCATTACAGGCAGAATTGGTGTAACGTTTATTTTTTTGCTACTATTATTATATGTGTTGGTCGGCATCAGCAAGTATTGCAGCAACAGCGCTCGGCGGAGCAGCAACGGTTTATGCTGCAAAAAAAAAGGTGCCAAAGATACGTACGTTCACACTTGCGTTCTTCACGCTCATGGAATTGCTCCAGGCAGTTTCTTATATCTGGATCAATCAATGTGATGTAAGCGGAAATGTGTTGCTTACACAACTTAGTTATATCCATATAGCATTTCAGATACCTATCGTGAATGCTTTTATGCTTTCATTTCTTCCCGAGAAGAAGAGAAAAAAATGGTTTAGGCCGGTTATGATCATATCCTTTATCGCAACACTGCTGCTGCTCTTGAAGTTGTTCGTCCCGGTGGTATGGAACATACCGAAAGAATTGATGTGTAAAATAGGAGAGCCCTTGTGCGGTACCAATGCGTGTTCCTATCAAGGGAACTGGCATTTGGCATGGAGACTCCCATTATTGGGATTTGATCCGTTTACGCTTGTCTATTTTATACCTGTGTTCATCCTTCCTATTCTCTACGGATGTTGGCGTTTGTCATTATTTCATTTCATATTCGGACCGATGCTCGCATTTTTATTGACTACTGATCGCAACGAAGCTCCTGCCATCTGGTGTCTTTTTTCGATAGCAATCCTTGGTGCAATATTCTTCAAGCCACTTAAAAGGTGGCTCGAAACCCCGATGCGGAGATAGATTTTTTGAAATCAAATTACAACTTTGCAGTAAAGAGGTTTATTAGTGATACCAAGAAGCTAAAGAGTACCGCCCACCAAAATCCGTCTACTTGAAATCCCGGGACAATAAGGTCTGTTAGAAGAATAAGTAAAGCGTTTATGACCAAAAGAAAAAGGCCAAATGTTATTAGTGTAATTGGGAGCGTGAGAACGATGAGAAGCGGTTTTACTAAAAGATTTAAAACTCCCAGAACAAGTGCTACCACAAGAGCTGTTAAGAAATTTTCTATGTGCACTCCCGGTAGTATGTAAGCGACAACGATGATTACCAAGGCATTGACGAGCCAATTAATAAGCATTCCCATAATCCCAATTATAGCACAGCAATATAAGAATTTTGTAAAAAATTACTCTCCGTGCGCCAGCGTAAGTCCCCATACTTTTTCTACTCCAGCTTTTTTCAATACCTTTGCAGCTTCGCGGAGTGTCGCGCCAGATGTAGCGACATCATCCACCAAAAATACTTGAGGAAAATTTGATGCATTCTTGCCTTTTAACGCAAACGCGTCTTTGATGTTTTCTTGTCTTTTCTCCTTTGTAAGGCCCACTTGTGTCTTCGTTTCCTTTACCCGATCGAGACAATCGACAACAGGCATTCCAAACTGCTTTGCCAAACCATCAGCCAAAAGTCGTGCTTGATTATATCCCCGTTTTCGAAATTTTTTCGTATGCAAAGGGATGGGAACAAGTATGGATGGTGTCTTAAGTAAGCAATAGAATTGCTCTTTCTGAATAATTCCCTCATAAAAAAGATCCGTCATAAGCGTTTGTAAGTCTGTAAGATACGGCGGATATTTAAAGGTATATACCATTTTTTTAACAACACCTTTATACACCAAACTCGAGAAAACACCATCAATACCGTATCTCGTCCGGCAAACAGGATGCGTCACGCCCCCAATCGCCTGCTTCTGACAAACAGCACAGACCATATATTCAAGAAACGTAATATAAGAAAAACACTTCGGACAGACATAAGACCCCATCTTGTTACACTGCACACAGCGTTTGGGAAAGAGCAGGTCAAGAAGAGACATATAAAAAGTGTAGCAAACAAAGAAGCTTTTATGTAGTGCGGAGGGAACAGGATTCGAACCTGCGGTAGGGTTTACCCCCACGACTCCTTAGCAAGGAGTTACCTTAAACCACTC
The DNA here is from genome assembly GCA_041743715.1 of Patescibacteria group bacterium. Lineage (GTDB taxonomy): Bacteria > Patescibacteriota > Microgenomatia > Levybacterales > UBA12049 > JACDET01. The sequence continues at coordinate 25,086 of JBGTMH010000032.1, forward strand.
AGACATCCCTCCTTAGCGATACTGGTATATGGGCGGAGAGAGCGAGATTCGAACTCGCGGAATCTTACGAATCGACGGTTTAGTAAACCGTTACCATAGGCCACTCGGTCATCTCTCCAATTGATGCGGACAAATACTACCATATCTGGTTGCCCAATTACAATTCATACAAAGAATTCTATACCCTATTGGAAAGCTATTTTTCTTTAACCATCTATACATATGTACCCCACTTATATTATAACCGAATAATTCCTTCCTTTGCTTATTACCATTTCCTTTTTCATGATCTATTGTTAGGAACTGCAGTATGCTTATACCACAACAACTGCATTCTTTTCCATAATAGCCAAAGCATTCATTTCTTAGTTTTACTATTGCCTTTTTCGAAGTACTTCTGCCCCTAATCCTATCTTTCTCCCTATGGTAGGTACAGTAAGTTGTGCTCCCCTCAGCCACGGGTAATGGACAAACTCTACATAATCCAAGTGCTTTATGCCGTAATGCATAATCTTTTCTACTCATATTGCACAAATACTAACTATAGAAAAAACTCTACTTAAACTATAGCACATTTGCGACTAAACACCTACTTGGGTGCGGAGAGGGTGGGATTCGAACCCACGGAAGTCTTACAACCTCAGTGCTTTTCAAGAGCACCGCACTCGACCTCTATGCGACCTCTCCATGTGTTGCCTATTATATCATTTCTTGACTTCCTTTTTCTAATAAGTTAGAGTGAAATTATGACCCGTTCTCCAAATCTTTCAGTAGAAAATGGTGACTACCCGCAGTTAGAAGAGGATTATTCTTTCGATGATTTGGATACGAGCCGCGAAGTAAAAACGTTTTTATCTTGGCATGCTCCTGGTAGGCCCTATAAAAAGCGTTCAAAAGAATATTACGTTAACTGCTTGCTTATCACCCTCGCTCTTGAAATCATCCTGTTTCTTTTTACAGAATATGTGCTCATGCTCGTCGTTTTTTCACTTGCGTTTCTCGCCTTTGCGCTAGCAGCGATCCCACCTCATATGTTTTACTATCGAATCAGTAGTGAGGGAATTCGAGTTGAAGATCATTACTTTATATGGGACGAGCTTTATGATTTTTATTTTATGAAACGTCTTGGACAAGATGTATTGCATGTACGCACCAAAGCGTACTTCCCAGGAGAACTGACTATCGTACTTGGTGATATCCCAGTGAATCAAATAAAAACTGTTATGCTCCCCTTCCTGCCTTTCCGTGAATACGTTAAGCCTCCCTTTCTGGATAAAGCAGGCGACTGGCTGGAAAAAAACTTTCCACTCGAAAAACCCTCAGCTCAATAACTCCCATTCAGTGGTACGATTGTGATAAAATACACTTTGTATAAACCGTTTAGTGTTTAGTATAAAACTGGGTACAAATCCCTAGAACCTATTCCTAAACCCTAATTTCGCTCTCGTAGCTCAGTTGGATAGAGCGGTCGCCGCGGCGACAGGCCGGAGATATAATGTATTACATCTATATTTTAAGAAGCTTAAAAAATAGTAGGCTTTATACTGGTTCAACTGAAGATCTCAACAAGAGATTAAATCAACATAATACGGGGATAAGTAAATATACTCGCTTAACTAGACCGTTCGAATTACTCTATACTGAAACTTATAATACAAGATCCGAAGCAGTAAAAAGAGAGACATATTTAAAAACAGGCAAAGGCAGGGAAGAAATAAAAGAAATACTTAAGAATAAATTAACATAAGCACCCGTAGCTCAGTTGGATAGAGCGCAACATTGCGGATGTTGAGGCCGGAGGTTCGAATCCTCTCGGGTGTACTAAGGGGTGGGATGCGAGAGTGGTTGAATCGGATCGTCTCGAAAACGATTGTAGCTGTAAAGTTACCCCGGGTTCGAATCCCGGTCCCACCGCCCCAACCCGCTCCCGTAGCTCAGTTGGATAGAGCACCAGATTCCGGATCTGGGGGTCGGAGGTTCAAATCCTCTCGGGAGTACTTTTTTATCTTTTTCCTCTTCCGGATCCTTTATTGATCGCTGACATCTCTATAATAATGAGTATGTATAAAGCCGCTGCGATGATACTTCCTACCTTAAGCGTAAAGATGCTTCCGTCTTTTAGATATTCTGTCGCTTGTTTTATTTTTGTGCGATTTCTCTCGAGGAACCCTATTCGGTCCTTCTTTTCTTCTGATTCTTCCATAGCTTCGACTTTTTGAGCTTCTGTTTCAAGAGCAATATTTGCCTGCTGTTCAAGCGCCTCTATCTGCTGCTGTGACTGGGCTTGTTCCTGCTCTGGCAATTTTTCTCTTTCAATCTCTTCAGGCAACATTTCGAGAAGCTTCTTTTTTTCTTCCTCAAAAAGATTTGTGGATTCGAGAAACAAACTCCCCTCTTTTCGCGTAAACCCAACGTCATTTAACTGTTTGGCCAAATTGACTCTCTCTACATCATTCAGACTATTTTTCTCTCTCATCTGTTCAAGACCTGAAGCTAACTGTAACTGAGCAGGGGTTGCATTAGGGACAGCTTCTTTAACGGCTCCTGCCAATTTTCCCTCATCAGCAGGTTCCATTGGGCCTTCTGCTTGTCCTGCTGCGTTAAGTTGTGTTGAAACTGCTGCCGCAACTTCTGTAGGGTTACCTAACATACGACCATCAAATATTGGAGGGTCCGCACTAGTAGTCGCTGTATCCGGCAAAGTTCCTTCACCTTCAGTAAAAGCCGGTCTTTCTAACGGGCTTCTCTCTGTTGGATGTGGCTCGGTAGTAACCCTGGGTGTTGGTGTTGTATCTCTGTCAGGAGAAGAAGTTAGTTCCTCCGTTGATCTTCCATCATTCATAATTCTTATCCTCCCTTAAAATACTGCAATTGTCAAGAGAATACGTTATAATTACCACATGATTATAGGAAAAACTCATGCAATGCACTTGATATTTTCCTTATAAAATACTCTCAAAGGAGGGATCGCATAGTGGTCGAGTGCGCGGGCTTGGAAAGCTCGTATGGCCGTAAGGTCATCGGGGGTTCGAATCCCCCTCTCTCCGCACATCAATCGTGGCTGTCGCGTTAACGTGAGCGCTTGACATCCTCTGCTAAATCCCTCACACTGAAATTATGCGTTTTTCTGCCCACGTTGGATTATGTGCACGGCTTTTTTACTCACTGCTCCTCTTTGCAATGGTAGGTGTTGTCTTCCTTATCAATTTTTCCTCACCAGCGCTAGCTCAATATCCATCGGTAACTCCACAAGCGCAACAAACATCAAACTCGTACCGTGATTTTCGCACACCAGATGTTGATGCAAATGTCCCCCGCAATCATCATACGTATACACAAGTAGTAGTCATTGATGTGTTATCAGCATTTATTTGTCAGCTGACTGGCATTGATCCCGCAAATCCCCGACAACCATGTCTAGACCTTAATCCCCAAACAGGCAAGCTGGGTTTTGCGCAACAACCCCCAAATCAGTTCGGGCAAATACAAGATGACAAACCGCAAGTAGGCGGCGCTCTTGGGACAATGACACACCTCGTCGCGGCCCTCTATACACCGACCGTCAGCTCAAGTCAATATTTCACCTACCTTGCAGGCAACTTTGGGATTGTCAAACCCGCAATCGCCCAACAACCGCAAATTCCTGCAGGACAACCTGGCTCCAACGCACAAGTTGCTGAAAATTGTTCTCTCTCGCAGTTTGGTTATGGTTTTTGTGGTCTACAACCTATCTTTCAACTATGGAAAACTTCAAGAGATTTTGCATATGCACTCTTGGTTATCGCTTTTATCGTACTCGGCGTTGGCGTAATGACACGGTTTCGTGTCGATCCACGTACTGTTATGACTCTCCAAAATCAAATCCCTCGGGTGATTATAGCCATTCTGCTCATTACCTTTTCTTACGCCATTGCTGGCATTATGATTGATCTGATGTGGACCGTGACCTATGCGGGAATTAACGCTATTACCACCGGTTCAAAATCGCAAGTGGCACTTGATTGTGATCCAGAAACCATAAAACCGCTCGCTGATTCAGCTTCTCTGCAACTTTTAAATCAACCATTCAGTTTTGTAAATACTATTTTCCTCAGAGACTGTGAGGGAAATGTTAATAGTGGAATCGTTAATCTTTCTGGCCGCGTTAGTGATGCATTCGGCGATTTAATCACCAATATTATCTATAACGTCTTCGGTTGGAACTTTGAGAACATAGATTGCGGGATAGGACCATGGGGCAAACTGCAAGATTGTTTAATAGGATTTGGTGTGTGGGTCACGAAATTGATTGTTGCCGCAATCATTATTATTGCTCTTCTTATCGCGCTTTTTAGGTTATGGTTCGAACTCATAAAAATGTATATTTCGACTTTGATTTTTGTTATCCTCGGGCCTATCTGGATCGTATTTGGGCTTATTCCCGGACGGCCCTTAGGGTGGGAGAAATGGCTTCGTATCATATTTTCCAACCTTGCTGCATTTCCTCTCGTTGCGTTTCTTCTTGTATTCGCGCGTGTTATGGTTGATGCTATTCCTGAAACACCTTCCCCTCACAGCATTTTCATACCTCCGCTGATAGGAAATCCTAATGTATCGGCATTTAGTGTTCTGATAGGCTTTGGCGCAATTATGATGGCACCTACTATTCCAAATATGATCCGCGAAAAGATGAAAGCACCACCGAGCAAAACCGGCACAGCTATTGCTGCAGGTATTGGAGCCGCAGCCGGAGCAGTTACTGCACCAGCAGCAAAACAATGGAAGAAAATGAATAGAGTCAATCCGACGACTGGTCAAGCTGAAGGTTCACTGGCAATCTGGAGAAAGCGAGCAGCTAATAGCGTAATACCTAAGAAAATCCAAGACGTTAGAGCCAGAAGAAAGAAAGCTTGGAAAGCGAGTCTGGACGATCCTGGATCATTCAGAGCAAGAAACAAAGAAATGAAAAATCCACCACCCCCGCCGGCACCAACCCCAACGCCTACACCGGCGCCAGGAACTGGTACTGGTACTGGTACTGGTACTGGTACTGGTACTGGTACTGGTGGAACACCTTAGTTCTCTCTACTTTTCATATCCTCTAAATATCGAGCTGATGATGAGGGAGAATGATTGGCTGAGGCCGGGTTCGTCGACGTGGCGTCCGAAATCATCGAGCATAGCCTTCCAGAACAGACGATAATTTGTGGTTCCGGACATCTGGCGTAGCCAGCGTATTTGCTTCTTACTGAAATATGATTTTGCGACTAAAACATTTCTCATCTTCTCATCGTCTCCATATACTTCACCAGGAATCGTTGCGAGTGCATCTAAGACATTGAAGTAGTAACTGACATTATATGACGGATCAGTACTATGCCTATCGATGTGTGTCCACAGATCTGCCCCCAATTTCATCAACACCCATTGCTTGTAGAGAGTCGATTTGTCATTTTGCACTTTATTATAATCAATAACATACCTGCCAGTCGATGGATCTTTTTCATATCTCCCTTTGATGTCTTTTCCATTTTTGTCTTTTTTATTCATACGAAATTCTGGGATGTTGAGAAGTTCATACCCAAACATCGCTTCTCCCAACGGCATAGTCTCAAATTCGTACTTATCTTCGTCCCCTTCCCTCCCTTTAAACTTATTGTAACGAACAGGCATATTATAATTAAGATCTCCATAGTTCTGAAATAAATACCTGATCGGATGCAGGAGTCCTGCCTGTAATTCCTTTTGAAATTCTGATCGATCAAACGTTATACCACGGAACGTATCGTATTTGGTAAATTTTTCAAAATTAATTTCTTTGGCGCTCATTATCTGCTCATAAATCAGATACGACTTGCTGACGTGATTGATTGCATAATCACGCATGGCATTTTCCTTAAAGACTAACTGACCGGCTATCTGACTGGACACTTTGGCCATCCGCACGTCATAATCATCAAGTGCCTTTTGTCTTTTACGTTTTTCGTTTTCGGGAGCTTGCTCAAACGCTTGCTCAAGCTCTCTTCGTCCTTCTTTTTGTCTCGCTTTTTCGGTATTAATTTCTTGAAAGATCTCAAGCGGTGTCTTTTTACGCGTTACGGCCTTGCGCTTACCGTCTTTATCTTGCTTATAGACTGTATTGCCGAGTTGGTCTTTGACTTCAGCGTAAGCTTCAGTCACGTTCATAGCTCTCATCAGATCAACCATCACTGATTTGAACATCGGTACGGTGTGGAAATTGCCAGCACCATTGCCCCGTTTTACCGATGCCATTTTTCGCCGATATGCTTCAGTGTCCATCCATTTTTTGGCATAGTCATACCCCTGTGCCTTTGTGTCGTTTTTGGCTGCGCCGCCAGTAAAACGCATCATCGAATGCGCAACTAACCACACCATCTCCCAGCTGGCCTTATCTACTATGTCTTCTCCTTCATTTTTATCTTTGGCTTTATTGTTTTGCTCTTTGGATTTGAACTCATAGCGTTCCCTAAGCGCATCTTTCAGCCCTTGCTTGACAACATCCTGAAGAATGTGCGAAGTACTCATTGCTACCGAGTAATAGTTAACAAGATTGGTAAAAGCTTTACTATCCTTAATCTTTCCGTCTGCACCAAATGCTTTATCAAAATGTCCACTTGCATCTTCTCCCAAAAAAGTAATCATGTCGTGACTTTTAAAAGTTCCACTATTTTTTTCTTTATACACTTCTGTTATTGCTTCAAGCATGCCTTCTCTCGTAAAGAATTTAGAATTTGGACCGAGTGTCTTTTGGAGTTCTTTAAAGTCTCCCAGGTTATAATAGGCAAGATACAGTGTGGCAACAGCTCCTCCGAACGTGTCATCACTCTTCTCTCCGTTATAATCAAGCGGTATGGTCGTCAGAACGTTAAAATAACTTTTTTCAAATGACTTTTTGGTGAGCTTACTTTTAAAGTAGAGTTCGTTGAGCTTTTCCGAAAGCTCCTTCCCTGTTCCCATAGCCTTCTCATATTCAAGATCATGATTCCGAAGATGAAATAACGCTATGACTTCTGACAACATTTCTGCATACAGTCCATTATATTCATTCCCTTCCTCGTCAGTAAAATACCGTGCCTTTTCATCCACAAGCTCGTTAAGGTCAACAGGACGCATTGTTTTGGGTAACTTAACAGCTGAGAGATAATTTGTCAGCTCGTCCTCATCTTTATCCTGATAGTACATCATTCGTGACCGTATCCATCGTATAAAATTTGCTTGATTGACAACATATCTCCCCTTAACCTCACCATCTTTATTTTTTGTCACTTCCATCTGTAGCACAGGATATCGTCCTTGTACACCAAATTGCTCGGGATCATTATAATTAATTTGCCAAGCAAGCTCAAAGATGTTCGCAGGCAGATCTCCGTCATAATCCCTCTGCAAATCATAATGATAGTCTTCATCTAAAATAAACCGCTGTATATATTTTTCATTTTTTATTCCCATCGTTTCATAGAGAAAGTAGGTCTTTCGTCTCGTCATCTCTTGATCCGGATTCATTGTACCCAACTTTTCTATATATGGGTTCGTTTCCTCCTCAAACACATTCTTAAAGTCTTCCCTTTGAAACAGATTTCGAATCTGTTCAGCAGTTTTTCCAGTTGCGATAAAATTATCGACAGCATTGATTGCTGATATTTCATTTAATTTGAAAACCTCGTTCTTCTGTAGCAATTCGATCATTACTTCTTTATCCTCTTTCGTCCATTCCAATCCAAATTCGGTCAAATCATCTTCTTTTCGCAAAACAATCGGTGGAGTACCTTCATCTCTTTTTTTAATTTCTTTTCTCTTTGATTCTAGTTCCAATATATCCTCATATCGACGTATGGTCTCCTGCATTGACCCTTTCGACTTTGATTGCTCATACGCGCTTTTTCGTTCTTGTTCTGCTACAACGAACTGCCTCTTTGCCTCAGCAAGCTCGGCATCACTTTGAATCGAGGAAATATCTTTTTCAAAAAGATCGCTTTCCTTATCAAGAGTCCCGTTGGTACCTTCGGTCATACCTCTATTATATCGGCTTTGTGAAAAGCCAGTCAATCGTTCCTGTTCGTCCATGCTTGCAGTGTAGGGTAACTATGCGAAGGGTGCTTTATATTGAGGTAACAGAAGGATTACAGAAGCGTTATAATTTTCAATTTCTAATTTACAATTTTTAATCAAATCACAATATTGCAATTTTCAAACGCTTAAAATATTGAGTCATTGAAAATTCATTGTAAATTGAAAACTGAAAATTAATTTACGCAGCAAACCTGAATCCTCTTCCTTTAATCGTTTGCAGATGCACGGGATGATTGGCATCTTCTTCAATTTTACGACGGACTCGAAAGACGAGTTGATCAACAGCTTGATCTGTGATACCTGCTGTTGATTTAACTCCTTGCCAGACGATAGTAATCAGTTCGTCACGCTCCACAATTCGCGCCGATTGCTGCAACAAATAACGAAGCAATCTGAATTCTGACGAGGTTAGTTGATCTGAGAGCACAACTGCACCTTTGCGAATTGTATTGGTATTTTCATCATAGACAATTTTCTGAATACTCTTCGCCGCTTCTTGGTACTCTGCGGTGATGAACTGGGCAAACAAAGGAATTTGAATTTTGTTCCCATGAATTAAGCCAACCTTTTCCAAATAATCATTGACATCACGGTCAGCAAATGTACCCTCGAGCAAATCTGATTGCTCAGCAGGCGAGAGCGAAAACCAAATCTCATTTAATGCTCCTCTTACAATCGTTTGTGTCAACAAAAATTCGCTGAGGTTTCCCGGTGTACTACCATGAGCAAGCAGTGTTTCAACACAAAATTTTGTTACCTTTCCGTGACCGCCGGTCAATGTCAGTACTTCTTTGAGAATCTGTGCAGACAGCTTCTTCCCAGTTAGCTTTTCAATAAACGAAAGTCGGAATGTACTAAATACCTCCTCATGCATGGCTACATACACGATATGACCTGCTACAAATTCGTAATATTCTGCAAGCAATGTCGGTTCAAGCATATTCTCCAAAGGTCTATTAACTGAAAAAACAATCGAGAAACGGTATTTTGCTCTATTGCGAAGAACACGAAGATTGGTAAAAAATTGACTTGTAACAGTTGGGACATACTCCTCAAAACGATCAAACAAAAACACAATTGTTATTTTTTTCTCAAGAGCCATATAGTCAACTGCTTCTTTAAAGCCCTGAAATAACACCAACTCATCATTGAATTGGAGATGTTCCTGGAATTTACCAACTACTACTTTATGTTCTTCAGTCATACCTCGTTCTCGGAGTGACTCGGTGAGATTAAGGAATAAATATTTCATCACATCAAAGAGATCACGATTGCGGATCTCTGAAAAATCAATCGCAACAAAATGTGTCTTTTTTTCGGCTGTACCGAGATGTTTTTGTCGGATATGTTTGTTATAGGCAAAAAGCCCAAGGAGTGTCGACCGACTCACGCCTGGGATGCCGACAACCTGACATGACCTGCCATCTTTTATATAGCTGACTATCTTTGCCATTTCCTCAAATCTCGTAGTATCAGGAAATTCTGCTTCAAAATGTTCGTCGTGCATAAACCTATTCTACCGACTTACTTATCAATTTACAATTTTTAATTTTGCTCTTGCTTTTCTTCTTACAACTTTGTTATTGTGAATATATGGACTATCTAGCACTTACCCTACCAGGTGGAAAGATGATTGACGCACCGGCTAGCGTTCCCACAGGAGGAACTGACGTACTCGCAAAAGTGATCGGCAACGCAATCAACATCATGCTTATTATTGCTGTATTCGCAGCACTCGTATTTCTCATCCTTGGTGGCATCCAATGGATTAGATCAGGAGGAGATAAAAGCCAAATCGCCTCAGCCCGTTCAAAAATAACCATGGCAATTGTCGGTCTGGCCATCGCGCTCTTTGCTTTCCTTATCGTTAACCTCTTCGGTGTCTTCTTCAATGTCAAACTTTTTGGAAGATAAAGTTGATCTATTGACAAAGGTCAAAAAATTGTTTTATCATGGATACAGAGATATGAAAAAGATTTTAGGAACACTCATAACAGCAGGCGCGTACTTAGGATTTGCAGTTTCAGCATTTGCGACAGGAGGTCAAGTTAATCCTTGTCCAGGTGCCGGTCAATTTAGTAAACTGTGTAACTTAAATGCAAATAATATCGGTCCCCTCGTTGGAGCTGCAGTAACTTTCATTTTAATAATCGCAGTTTTGATCGCTCTCTTCTTCCTCATTTTTGGTGGTATCCGATGGATTACATCAGGTGGAGACAAAGCAAAGGTAGAAAGCGCCCGTGGAACAATCATTGCCGCAATCATTGGTTTGGTTATCGCATTCTTAGCATTCTTTATCCTATCACTAGCACTGAGCTTCTTCGGACTCAGCTTGAACAACCTGCAATTGCCTACAGCTATTAAGTAAGGCACTTATCACAAAGAACTCATCCGCACTGACTTGTCACATTTATATACTTGAGCGCGTTCTTTGCATTCTACTGAAAAAATACTTGATGAGTAAGTGAAGATTCACTCTAGCCTCGTATGATCTTCATTTTTCTTCTTGCTTTTTTATACTATTATTTGTTAGGCTTAAAAGAGATATGAAAAAACTTATTGCTTTAACCCTTCTTGTTGTCACCTTACTTGTTGCTGTCCCGCCTGCGTATGCACAAGGCAAAGAATGGGGAGATTGTGTCGATCCCCAAACAAAAATTGCTACTTTGAGATGCATTCCAATTGTTTTCGGCAATATCGTTAGTGCCGCACTAGCGTTTGTCGGAGCAGTCTCGGTCATTCTTATCGTATACGCAGGTATCAGATTTATTACATCAGGAGGAGATCCCAAACAAGTCGCTGCAGCTCAAAAAATTATTACTTACGCCCTCATTGGACTCGTCATTGTGCTCTGTTCGTTTGCAATTATCTACTTTATCAGTTACGCGACTGGTGTCAAGTGTATCACCAAATTTGGCTTTGGCTGCTGACGCTCCATAAATTAGTTTTCACAAAATAGCTTGAATTCCTATCCTGTTTGACACACTTTGTAGGGGTTGCAATCAAATTTTTCACGTTATACACTTTTAGCAACAGTAGACTCTAGTGCGAAGTGTATCAAAAGTATCAAGAGTATCAAAAGCTTTTCAGTTTTTGGTTCCCTTGATACACTTGATACCCCTTGGTACTCTTGATACTCTTTAGAACTTATGGATCAACACCCAATACCACAAGACGTTACCGGATTTCAATTTAAATTGATCGGCACCATGACAGTCAAACAATTTGGCTATGTCGCAGCAGGCGCGATCATGGCGGTTGCACTCTACTATTTGCCTCTTCCTCCCCTTTGGCTCCTTTTCAAACTTATATTCGTTCCGATTTTTGGCGCAAGTGGCGTAGTCATCGCTTTTGTACCCATCGAAGGCCGTCCGATAGATGTTATGACAACAAACTTTGCGAAAGCGCTTTTTTCTCCCAATCAATATATTTACCGCCGTGCCGGAAGAAAATTAAGTTTTTCATCTGTCGCAGCTTTTAAGCCGCCAGCTGTATCTAAAACAGATCCAAAGAAAATTGAACATATAACACCTGCAAAAAAACAAATGAATCTGAAAGAAGAACAACTCCGTGCGTTTCTCCAAAGCTCCCAAGGGGTAGGCAAAACTGAGGCTGACAAAAAAGAGGCAGCCTTTCTCAAAACACTTACCATTACTGCACCTCAACTTGCGGCACCAACAATTGCCAAGCCGTCCCCTACTAAAATTATCCCCACTGTTCACCTAACAGTTAGCACTCCTCAAGCCAAACCAGCTCTTATAGCTAAACCCATAAGTCCTCTTCAACCCAAACCTACAGCACCTGTCTTACCACTTCAAATGCCACCGCCTGCACCGGTCATACAATCGACCAGCCCAACACCAACACCAACACCAACACCAGAAACGCCGGACATACTCGCAAAAAAAGAAAGTCAACTAGAGCAAGAACTGATACAAGCCAAGCAGGAAGAAACAAAACCTCTTGCTCCTTCTGCGCATGCAGCAGCTCATCAAAAAGTTGAAGAACTCGATAAACAAATTCAAGAAATACATTCCCAAAAGCAAAAACTTGAAGAAGAACTCACCCGTTTACAAACTCAGTTGACTTTACAAAAAAATCCAACTCCTCCCACAGTTCCTCAATCACCAGCACCAGTTCAAGTTCTAGCCCCATCAAAACCTGCCATCCCCATACAAGATCCAAAATTTGTTAAGATCGTACAAAAAACAGTAACGAGCCAGACAGATATTCCGCAGGTTTCCGATTCGCCAAACGTCGTAGTAGGTATTGTAAAAGATCCGCGAGGTAATGTCCTATCAAATATCTTAGTTGAGGTAAAAGATAAAGACGGTAATCCTGTCAGAGCGTTTAAGACCAATCCTCTTGGCCAATTTGCCTCTGCAACACCGCTTAGTCCCGGCGTTTATACCATGGAGCTTGAGGATCCCAAAAAGATGCATAACTTCGATGTCATCCAAATTACAGCCAACAACCAAATTATGAGACCGATAGAAATCATCTCACATGATGCAAGAGAAGCCCTACGACAACAGCTATTTGCAAATTAATATATGTCTGCCCAAAAAATACATGCAACCACACAAAAATTTACTGAGATTGTCGATTTCGCAGATGATATTGTCATCTTAGAAGGCGGCAACGCTTGTATGATTATTGAAATCACAGCAAGTAATTTCGCTTTGCTCTCAAAACGGGAACAAGATAGCCGTATTTTCTCATACGCAGGACTGCTTAATTCACTGTCGTTTCCTATCCAAATTTTGATCCGTAATCGGCGGATGGATATTTCCCAATATATAAAAGAGCTTGAAGGAATAATTACAACCACAAAAAACCCACAGCTTGCAACCTATGTCGAATACTACGCCGCATTTGTCAAAGAAATGGTTACCGTTAACGTCGTATTGAATAAATCATTCTATATCGTTGTCCCCTTTTCTTCACTTGAGTTGGGGGTTACCGGTGCTACGCAAGGTCAACAAAAAGGACAAGTCAAAGCTGAAGCATTTACTCAGTCGGCTCGAAAAGCACTTCAAAACAAAGCTAATTCCCTTTTAGGTCAGTTGCAAAAGTTTGCAACCTCAGCGAAAGTACTAGAAAAAGAGGATTTGATTAAGCTTTTTTATGAAATTTACAATGAAGAAACAGAAGTTGATATTGGTCAGATGCAAGAAGGCGCAGGTGCTACAATGATTAAAGGAGAGACGAAACAATGAATTTACCATTCGGAAAAAAACCACCAGCACCAGCGCCAGCTGCACCGAGTGCAGCACCAGCCAAAACGGCACAACCTGCCAAAGGAGTACCCGGCAAAGGTCCCGTTGCAAAAGGAAAGGCAAAAGCACCCCCGCCACCTCCTGTTTCTAAAAATATACAGAATCTTGAAAAAGGACTATCCTCTGTCGTGGATATTATCGCTCCTTCATCTGTAGAGGTTGACTTTCGCTATATCCGTGTCGGTGATTTCTTTTATACGACACTCTTCATTGCAGGATACCCACGTTACGTTTCTTCTGCCTGGCTTGAAGCTATTATTGATTATGATCACACGATGGACATCGCTATGTTCTGTTATCCAACTTCATCATCCGACGTACTCGCTGATCTAAAACGAAAAATTGGGGAAATGCAGGCAACGCTCGCATCAGACGCAGAGCAAGGAAAAGTAGCCGATCCAACAGTAGAAGCAGCACTTGAGGATGCGCTTGGTTTGCAAGAAGAGTTAGCTAAAGGTGTTGAACGATTCTTTCAATTTGGCTTTTATATTACCGTTTCTGATGCTGATTTGGTCAAATTGCAAGACACTATTAAAAACCTTCAGACAGCTCTTGGTTCTTTGCTTCTGACAGGAAAACTTGCAACCCTTCAAATGGAAGAAGGATTTAAATCCACGCTTCCTCTGGGACAAGACCGACTGTACATTACCCGCAATATGGATACTTCATCGCTTGCCTCCACATTTCCTTTCACCTCCGCAATTCTGACGCAAAACAAAGGTGTTATGTATGGCGTCAATCAACAGAATGGCTCACTTATTATTTTTGACAGATTCTCTTTGGAAAATGCCAATGAGGTCGTGCTTGGAAAATCCGGTGCGGGAAAATCATATACGATTAAGCTCGAGATTATGCGTCAGTTTATGCTTGGCTCTGAGGTTATTGTGATTGATCCTGATGGAGAGTATGAAACCATGACGCCAGCCCTTGGTGGAGAAGTTGTTGAATTTTCATCCGGCTCACAAATCAAAATAAATCCGTTTGACCTTTCAGATGTGTATGAAGAAGGTGAGAATGAGTTGGGCCTAAAAATCATGTCTTTGCATGGATTACTCAAGATCATAACTGGACAACTTGACGCTGAGCACGATGCTATTTTGGACCGTGCCTTGATTGCGACCTATCTATCAAAAGGCATAACCACAGATCCTGCTACCCAAAAAAAATTACCCCCTCTCATGGAAGATTTGTATAAAACACTCCTTGGTATGGAAGATAAGACCGCACGGGAAATTGCTTACACGCTTGAAAAGTTTATTAAAGGAAGTGCTTCAGGTATTTTCAACCAGCAATCAAATTTTGAGATCAATAATCCCTTGACTGTTTTTTCTATCCGCAACCTTGAAGAAACGCTTCGTCCGGTTGCTATGCATATTATTCTTGACTTTGTCTGGACAAAAGTAAAACGGTCACTGAAAAAACGCACATTAATTCTTGATGAGGGGTGGTATATGATGAAATATCAAGATTCCGCCTCATTTGTGTACTCAATTGCCAAACGTGCGAGAAAATACTACTTAGGGTTGACTACTGCCACGCAGGATGTGGAAGATTTTCTTAAAAATGAATACGGGAAGGCCGTTCTTACCAATTCGTCCATTCAAGTGCTACTCAAACAAGGAACTGCTGAAGTAGATATGATAGCCGAAACATTTTATCTTTCAGAGGGAGAAAAAGCACTTCTTTTATCTGCAGATGTCGGCGAAGGATTATTCTTTGCCGGACAAAATCATGTGGCCATGAAAGTTTTTGCCGCGCCATTTGAACATGAACTTATTACCTCAAACCCAATGGAACTTCTCAAACGCCAGCAGGAAAAAGAACGAGCCAATCAAGCAGAAGCCAACTCAACCGGTGAGACACAAACAGCCGCCGCGATGACGAACCCTACTGCCTCACCCACTCCAGCTGCTCCAACACCATCTGTTGAGAATACGGATATCTCCACTCCGACACCATCACCAAGTACACCTCCTGCTCCCCCAACACCGACTGGAACACCTACATAAAAACTTTATCATTTTACCTCTATCTTCAATTTTGCTACTATTAGAGTATGGACGATGAAAATGAACAAGGCGGCGGTGGCGATGATGGCGGTGGGGGTGCCGGAGGTAGCTCTGGTGATAAAAAACACGGCGGGCATTTTGACATAAGCAACCCGCTAAAAAATGCAGCAAGACGCGGGATGCCTAACCCTGCAAATATGCGGGCAAACAATCCCTTATCAGGACGCGGAGGTCCAAAAGGTACGAAGAGAAGTATCGTAAGCGTAGGACGAGTAACCGCTCAAGCCTCAGCAGCCGCATTTAGAGGTATACTAGCTTTCTTTGCAACTCCCCCTGGCATAGTTACACTCGTATTAATTGCTGCTACTATATTTATTTTCTATATGCTTTTTGCAGACGAGGTAGCAAATCAACCACCTACGGAACCAGACCCTGCTGTTAGAGTACGTACCACCTGCCCCCCTCAAGCTGTTGTGGGACAAGAGTTTACATGTGCGATTTCAGCTACCTACCCGGGAATCGCAAAGGATTTCATTATCATTGACACCTATTTCGATGGACTTGAATACGTCTCTTCAATTCCAGAAGGAAAACATGACGCTACCGGTCGTAAGGTTACCTGGAGCATGAGCGATGCTGGTATACTTCTCACAAGCCCGCTTATCTTCGGAGTCACTGTCACCTTCCGAGTGCTCGGATCCGCACCTGATAAGCTCTACCAAAAAATACAAGCATACCCTGTCGAAGGATCTGTTTCAGCAGGAGCAGCAGCAAATTATGTACCAGCCAACAGAGACAACTGTGGAGGCAAAGCAAATCTCGGCAAAAACCCTCTCGGAAATTTTGGTGATCCGGCTTGCGACTATACCAACGACGAACTCTATACATTTCTTAAATTAGAAGATCCACTCTATGCAGAACTATGGTATCTGACAATTGTTGTTGGTGAAAGCTCGTATAATCCCAACGCGTGGGCGGCACCAGTGGGCCAACAAGCAAGTCTGGATGCTGGCGGTGCATGGGGGAATTTTCAAATGGGAAGTAGTACACCACCTGGTACCGCGCCCCCTGCTCCTGGCAAAAATGGAGAATTCGATCGCGGAGATGTCAACTGGAAAATGCAAGCAAAAAGCGCAATTCAATATAATAGAAATCAGAATTGTAGTTTTCGGTATTGGGCAACTGCCAGGTCAAAATGGGGTGCTTACAAATGTTAAGCATAAAAAGGAAAGGATACTAGACATGAAACAAAAGCAAAAAGAAAATATTTTTATCATAGCGCTAGCGGGACTCCTTCTTATCATCGTTTTCTGGATTGCGATCCTCGCTTTTTCCGCAGAACCTACTTTGCAGCCGGAACAACAAATTCAACCAACAATTACAATTACACTTACTCCAACTCCCACACATGAAACAACGTCTCCCCCCGTCAAATATGATACCGCGGCACAGGATAAGCTCTTAGATAAATTTAATAACAGACAGGCACTCTCTTCAAATGATACATTTGCCAAGGCTAAGATACTTGCATCACTTCCGCCGGGTCAACAATCAGGAATTGTCTATAAAACCTCAAATATAAGCATCGAGTACGTTCATTCTCCAGACCTTTTCCAAATAGAAATTCTAACAACTGACATCGCTCAGGCCAAGGCAGCAGCAAATGTATGGTTCCGGGCACAAGGAATGAGCCAACGGGGAATTTGTGACCTTCCGCTACTATTCTATTTAAATTGGGAAATTGCAAATCAAATGCGGGGACAAAACATCCAGTTTAGCCCGCTTGGGAACGGTTGTTAATATGAAACTTTACGATTACTTATTACAAAATAAAAAGCTCGTCATTCTTGTCACACTGTTTTTCATACTTTTGCCTCTTGGTTTTAGCAGAATACCCTACCCTACTAATAACTTCATTGAAAAAACTTCCCTTTCCCCTACTGTCTCTCAATTACAAAATACCACCCAAGAGACAACACCTACGATGCTTATACCGACAACACAGATAGTAGATGATGATCCACATAGTAAACT
Organism: Patescibacteria group bacterium; assembly: GCA_041743715.1. Classification (GTDB taxonomy): domain Bacteria; phylum Patescibacteriota; class Microgenomatia; order Levybacterales; family UBA12049; genus JACDET01. The sequence continues at coordinate 42,478 of JBGTMH010000032.1, forward strand.
TCTTGACTTAATACAAAATAGACGACAACTTTCAGATGCTGACAGTACTGCAAAAAAGAATCTACTTCTACAATTACCAAACGGTGAAAGTTCTGGAAATATATATCTTTCTTCTACCATCAGAGTTGAGTATGTTCGAGGGCCCGATTTATTCCAAGTAGAAATATTAACCACAAATGTTGCGCTTGCAAAAGTCGAAGCTGCGGCCTGGTTTCAACAAAATGGTATCAGCCAAGAGGGTATTTGCAATCTTCCGGTAAGTTTTTATCTTAACTGGGATATTGCACAAAAACTCAGAAATAGTGATACTGTATTTAACCCCTTACCAAATGACTGTTAATATGAAAACATTATTAAAAAAATTGCGATTTGATTCTTGGGCACTGTCGTTTTTAGCATTTATCATCGTTTTTCCACTCATTTTACTCGCGGCAAAAAACACACTTAATGTTACTCCCGCCCAACAAACACATTTTCAGGAAACAACCAGTTCTGAAACAAACAATCCTCCTTCCGGAGGAACTCTTGAAAAGGTGGAGAACAGACAACCACTTTCCGCCACTGATGCAAAGGTCAAAGCAAAACTCCTTGCGCTTCTTCCTGACGGACAAAAGGCTGGTATTATTCACCAATCACCAAATATCAGAGTAGAATATATTCTTTCTCTTGATCAATTTAATGTGGAAATTGTTAACACCAATATTGCAAATGCAAAAAAAGAAGGCAACGCATGGTTTCTAGAACAAGGCCTGAGCCAGAAAGGATTATGTGATCTTCCTCTTCGTTTTTACCTCAATAATGCCGTTTTCGAACAAATGCCTGATATACAAGACACATTCAACCCCTTGCCTGATGGCTGTTAATCTGTGTATGATAAAAGTGTATGAATAAACTACTAAAAAGTGCCATTACTTTTTCGTTTATTGTTGGCTTATTCCTCATTACCCCATCATTTACCATTGCCCAAGCCCCAAATCCCGAAGCACCTAAAAAGGATGGTGAATGTGTGGTAATAAACATTCCTGGCGCAATAATAAAGTCTACTCCTCCTCCAGGTTGTGAAAGTGTGGGAGGTGGCGGAGCACCTAAGGTCGTAGAATTAGCAAGACAGCAGGTTGGTAAGCCATATGTTTGGGGAGCACCTTCAGGTAGAAATTGGGCAGCATTAGATCCTGAAGCAGGAAAAACACCAGGATCGTTTGATTGTTCAGGGTTAGTCGGCTGGGCGTGGTATTGGGGTACTGGTGGTAATGTTAGTATGGCTGGACAAACATCAGCAGACTGGGGTAGTGGTAAATTTGAGAAACATCAACCGGGAGAACCTATGATACCTGGAGATCTGGTCTATTACTCGACTCCTAGTAACATTCATCATGTAGCTCTCTTTGCAGGGACGGGAAACTGTGGAACAAGTGATTGTATAATCGAAACCTATACAAGTAGTAAACCTGCGAGAGAAATTAGCTTAGCTCAAAAGGGAGGAACAGTGGTAGGGTTCTTACGACCTACTACTCAATAAGATATGGAAGAAAATATTAACATTAATCAGAATATACAAAGTAACAAATATCTCAATTTTATTAAGAAAAATAAATACATTATTTTTGCATTTTCAATGCTCATTATTCTCATTAGTGTCTTTATTTCACTCATGGTTGTTTCCTCAAATAGTTCATCGAAGATCGCTGTAACTCCCACTCCTACGCGGGATGGAACAATAACACCCCAACCTACCGTAACTTTTCCCTTAGTTCAACCCACAAAAGATACCAAGTCACAAGAACAAAAAATCATTGAAAACCAAACGAAACAACAACTTGATCAGCGAATCCAAATATCATACACAATAGAAAAAGTAAAAATCTATGAAGGAAATTGGGCAATCATGGTAGTGAATAACCCTACTACTGACCCCGCAAGGGTCGTAATTAAAAAAGAAAAAGGTAGTTGGAACGTAATACTTGGCCCAGGAACATATTTTGATGATGCTGATTTACAAGCAATTGGAGCACCGTTGAACTTAATTAACGAAATCAACGGAATTCTTTAATAATTTTGATACCATTTCCAACTTGAACTAATAAAACTCTAATTCAAGTGACATTTTTTTATGATTGAAGGTGGAGAATCGTTTCCTAGTGGACATCATCCCTCTGAAATAATTAATAACACAACTGAAACTACTCCCGTTGTCACACCAATAAATAGGGGTGGACCTTTGAGAAGAAGATTGATTGGTGGAACAATGGCGGCAGCCACAGTAATCAGTGCACTAGGGATGTTTGGAATAAATAGAGGAATGGATTCAGAGCAATCGGATAAGAAACCCCTAGCAATTTCACAAATAACTGATATTCGTACTCCTCTTTTAGTATCATCATCCACCGAGTCACCACCACCAGTTGAGTCCCCAGAAATTAAACGCATTAAAGAACAAATTAAAAATAAAGTAAGTACAAGTGATAATGCTGAGGTTAGGGTTGAAGCACCTTATGATTTTTCTGATGTAGATATTTATAATGACTCTTGGGCAATAGCTCAAATAACTGGAACCAACATTGACAACGCAAACATAGTCGTCAAGAAAGAGAAAAATGGACAATGGAAAATTGTAGAAGGACCCTTTACTTTTTCTGATGATGAACTATTACGAGCAAAAGGTGTACCTGAAGATGTAATAGAAGCTAGCGGTAAATTCTAAACTACCCCTGTACCCGAATAGGCATGATCATGTGGAGGAAGGAGATGTCTCCTTGGATATTAAAAACCCCAGAAACGTCCTCCTCATCATTCTCCAAATTTAAAGCACATTCAACCACTTGCCTGATGGCTTTTAATCTGTGTATTATGAAAAGAGTATGAATATACAATTAGAACGCTACATTATATATTTCATTGTTATGGGAATATTTCTCTTAACTCCTTTATTTCACAACGCTCAAGCCCAAAACACAGGCGACGAGTGTGTTGTAATAGAAATCCCCGGCTCCTTAATTAAATCTTCTCCTCCCCCAGGATGTAACGCTGTAGGGCAAGATGGTATCACCTATCCTACCAATATGACTTGTAAGCCTGATGGCTACTGTCAACTTCAACACCCTCAGCCTCCGAACGGTTCGTATCGAGCACTCAATTGTCAAAGTAAATATTTTGGTCATAAAGATCTTGTCGGTGTCCTTTACACAGTCTCGGAACGATGGAAGCAAAAATATCCAAGTGGTTTTCTTAGAATTGGCGATCTCAATGGTGCTGGTCATAAAACTCATAATAAAGGCTATGCTGTTGATCTGGATGCAACGACAAACGGTACCGATTGTGTTGCTGATTATGTAGCAGGTGGATTAGCACGCAATTGCGGGGGGGGGAATTATAACCGGGAAGCAACGGTTGAATTAGGGAAAATGTTTGTTGATACGAATTCTATCCGACAAATTCTCTATATGGACCAATCAGTCAACAGTGCTGTTATGGAATATGCACGACAGACAAATAAATCACCAGGTATGAATATGTTTCCTGTTGCCCGCCATGACAACCACTTTCACGTAGATGTAAGAATTGAAAATCTTCCTTTCTGGGAACCTGGTTGTTAAATAATTTTCTTAACTATGAATACATTTGTTACTAACATTATCGCTTTTGCCTTAAGATACAAATTATATTTTTTTCTTTCAATACCATTGGTATTGATACTTTTTTCAGTAATTCTTATTTCTTTTTTTCAATCCCCCGTTTCGCAAACACCTCGCACTTCTGTTATTCCTACAGTTGTATCTCATACGAATTCCCCTCCTATCCCAACTACAAAACCTACAGGATTAAATAGAACCATAGAACCAGTTGAATCTGTCGAAGGAGAAGGTATTGAAGACAGATCAGGGCTTTTGAAAAAAGAGCAACTTTCGGACGGAACAACACAATATACTTATACTTCTCCCAATCCTGAACGACCAAATATTATTATAGCAAGAGACGAACAAGATATCTTATTTGAAAGAGCTGTCAGTCTACCTGATTATCCTGTTAAAATTTCAGAATATACACAACCATATGGTCAGCCCGAAAGAATCATTCGAGGTTCTTTGTTTTATGGTTCAAGCGCTGAAACTTATATTTATGCTCAGCGAGGATTTGCTTTTATCGCAAATCCTGAAACCACCTTAGTACTGGAACAGCATCTTTTTTCTCCTGTATCTGTTAACGAGTACATCAAAAAATACGGCGACGATATACCATCAAATACTCGATAACACTTACCCCTGTACTCGAATAGGCATAATCATATGGAGGAAGGATGTGTCTCCTTGGATCTTGAATATTCCTGGATTGAGTGGGCCGATCATATCGAATGCTAAATCTTTCTCTTCAACATTTCCTAAGACATCAAGCAAATACCTCGCATTAAAAGCAATTTCATTTTCTTCACCTGTTAGCTTTGCATCTACACGTACGGTATTTTCACCGATAGCAGATGATCCAGATGATACGGTTATGTTATCTGCGGCTAAGGCAAATTTGATAATATTTGCTGAATCTCTTGCAAAGACTGAGCAAATCTTTACCGCCTTGAGTAATTCTTCTCTATCAAATGACACGCTGACTGAAAAATCAGAGGGGATAATTTTTGCGAAATTTGGAAATTCTGCTTCTATCAGTCTCCCAATTAGAACCGTATCTTCTTGTTCAAAAAGTACTTGATTATTTTGCTGAGAAACGTAGATCGAAATGTCTTTATTCTCATCCTTCAAAGAAAGCAATTCCCGGAAAACTCTGGCTGGAATGATATAAGATGCACTTTCTCCAGCTCTATTCTCTGTTGTTTTATAATGTCTTAAAGACAAACGATAACCATCAGTTGCGACAAGTAAAAATCCTTCAGGCTCTTTGCGTACCAAAACACCCGAAAGCGCTGGCCGCGCTGTATCTTGACTTGCTGCAAAGACGACAGATGAAAATTCATGTTTGATGTCTTTTCCTGACAAAACTGCGAGCTTTTCTCCCCTTTCTTCATACAACTTGGGGAATTCTTCACTATTTATAGTTTGAAAAATACTTTTTGTTCGTTTCGTGTGGACTTCAAGCGTTTTCTCTTTTGTCTCAAGTGTCAGCATATCATCGGTCAGAGAATTTATCAGTTCAGTAAAAAGTTTTGCTGGAACAGTGATTTCACCGTGTTCTTCAATTTTTGCTGGACAAAAAATCTCTATTCCTATTTCCAAATCTGTACTGCTGAGCTTTATTTTCCCTTCAACTGATTCAATCAAAAAATTCTGTAGTACTGGTAATTGGCTTTTGGGAGAGACTGCTCTGTTGAGAAACGAAAGTTTACTTACGAGGTTTGGGGTTAATATCTGTACTTTCATATATCTATATTTGTTGTTGTTGTAGTGTATATGGAAATGTGGAAAAAATCAAGGCCTGTCAAGCTTATAAGAAGAGGTTTGCAGCGAAAAGTTTGCTTTTTGAAATGCAATAATACTTGACTTACGAAGGGTGAGTTACACAGAGAGAATTGTGGACAACTTGTTGATAATTTTGGGTATAAGTTGTGTATAAGAAAATATCGAGCGTTATCCCCAAATTTATTCAAGAAATGCACGTTTTATCCCCAGAATATCCTCAGAGACTTTTTCCTTATTTTCCACAAGAAATCGAATTTTATCCACACCATGCATGATCGTTGTATGATCACGTCCTCCTAAGAGATTACCAATCTCAACATGCGTAATTCCCATTTCAACATAGAGGAGATACATACAGACATGCCGGGCCTTAACAAGTCCTGCATCCCGTTTTGGTCCTTTCAACTGAGTTGTTTTAATGTGATAAAAATCACAAACTGCTTTAATCACATCATCAGTATGCAGATGTCCCCTTTTTTCTTCAACCATAGACCCAAGTGCTTTTTCAGCCAACTCCAAAGTAATACTTGAATCATTTGCTGTTATTTGAGAAATAATCCTCAAAAGTAAACCCTCTAAGCTTCTGGTGTCCTCGGCATTTTCTGCCATAAAGAGCGCAACATCAATTGGCAATTCTTGGCCGAATTTTTCAGCCTTCTTTCGGACAATAGCAGTTTTCAGTTCCAAATCGGGTTTTCCTATATCAACTGTTAATCCGCCCGCAAACCGGGAAGACAAACGTTTCTCTAGTTTTTTAATCTCTTGCGGTGGACGGTCTGAAGTTAAACATATCTGTGATCCATTATCTATCAAAATATTAAAGGTATGAAATAGCTCTTCTTGCACTTTTTCTTTCCCTTCAATAAATTGAATGTCATCGATGAGGAGTACAAAGGCTGAACGAAATCTTTTTTTCATTCTCGCCGTGTCGTTGTTGCGTATCGCTTCAACGACTTCATTGGTAAATTCCTCACTGGTGATGTAGATTATTTTTTTCTCAGGTTGTTGTTGATAGGCGCTGTTTGCAATGGCGTGCATTAAATGTGTTTTCCCCACACCGACCGGTCCATACAGAAAAAGTGGATTGTATGACTGACCAATTTTTTCAGCGACACGTTGTGCTGAAACAAATGCAAGCTGATTGGTACTTGAGACAGCAAAATTGCTAAAAGTAAAATCAGAACGGACACGGGTTAAATGTCCGATAAACGGCTGAATTGGTTTTTGATTTGGTTCTCCATTCGCTGGCGGGTCAAAAAGTGGCGTGGTTTTTTCCGGTTCTTTCGGCTGGAGTGGGTTACTTTTTACAATAAAGACAATATCGATTTCGTGTCCGGTTTGCTTTTGCAATAATTCTTTTATCTGTCCTGAAAAACGTTTTTGTAAAAGATCAACAATCATTGAAGAAGGCGCACCTATTGTTGCTATATCGTCTTCCAGGGACAACAGAAAGGTTGGATTGAGAAAGGTTCCAAAATTGCCTTTAGAAACAGTTAATTTTAATTCTGTCAGTATCGTAGTCCATAATAGTATGAGGTTTGTCTCCATATGCTGTAACTGACATTAAATAATGTGGATAACTTTTTGTCAAGGACCAATAAGAAAGAATTCTCAATTTCCCTTGGTACTTTTCTAAAACTATGGTATACTTAGGCTCATGGAAAGACTTACTAAGCCTAATAAAATCAAAAGAAGCAGAAAACATGGATTTTTGACTCGAATGAAAAGCAATGATGGTAAGAAGATCCTCAAACGCAGACGAGACCAAGGACGAGAAAAACTTTCTGCATAACACTTGTCACCATGTTACCACAACAGAATCGTTTACCTGCTGTAACACGACTGAGGCAACCAAGATTTCGTAAAACACTGCTCTTTAGTGTTAAATTTAGCCAAAATAATCTACCTCTCAACCGTTTTGGTTTTGTCGTGAGAAAGACTGTTGATAAACGTGCTGTCATTCGTAATCGCATTCGAAGAGTGTTCCGGTCTTGTCTTGAAGAACAGCTTGGAAATATTGTCGTTGGTCAGGACATGCTTTTTTTTCTTGAAAAAGGTATAATAGAAACATCTCGCGCGCAGCTATGTCAAAAAGTGAACCAGTTCTTAACAGAGGAAAAACTATTGAAATGAAAAACATCATACTTGCCGGTATAAAAGGCTACGCTACTTTTATTGCTCCCCCACTCCATCAGTTGCTTGGTGTAAAGACCGTTTGCCGGAACACACCGTCTTGCAAAGCATATGCGCAACAAGTTGTAACACAATACGGGGCCGGCAAAGGCATCGTATTATCACTCAGGCGAATTGTGAATTGCCAACCCTACTTTACCCTATGAACATATTCGATATTCTTTTTTTACAGCCATTTCTGAATGTAATGGTAGCCATTTATCATCTGCTCATTGCAGCACATATTCCGTATGCTCTCGGATTTTCAATAATCATCTTAACGACTATTATTAAGATTTTTCTCTATCCCCTCATGCATCAGAGTCTTAAGCAGCAAAAAAAGATGCAGGCGTTAACCCCACAAATGAATAAATTGAAAGAAAAATATAAAGGTGACGCCAAAAGAATGCAGATGGAACAAATGGCGCTTTTTAAAGCAGAAGGCGTAAATCCTGCATCAGGGTGTTTCATACTATTGCTGCAGTTACCTGTTTTTATTGCCCTCTATAATGTTTTGTTAAAAGTTGTGAGTGTAAAATCTGCCAACGACATCAATCAGTTCTTATATACTGACTCACTCAATCTTACTAAAATGTGGGATACCAGCTTTTTTGGTCTTCCGTTGGGGAAAACACCTGCGGAATTATTGCCAGTCGTTGGACTGGGTATTTTTTGGGTTGCCGTTATCACGGGAGGGCTTCAGCTTATTCAATCTAAAATGATGGCTACGCCGGCTGCTGATAAACCAGTGCTACCGAAGAAAACCGAGCCTGACTTTGCCACAACACTGCAAACCCAAATGCTCTATATGCTCCCGATTTTTGTCGGCTTTTTCGCTCATACCCTACCTTTCGGTTTATCTCTCTACTGGAATACTTTTACGATTTTTGGTATCATACAGCAGTACATGGTAGCCGGCTGGGGAGGTTTGGTTGATTGGCTGCCATTCCTAGGAGAAAAGAAATCCCTAGAAAGTAAATATAAATAACTATGGAACAAAAAGCATTAACAGCGAAAGAGAGAAAAGAAGTAGAACAAGTCGTTGAGAAGTTATTTGTGCTTCTTGAGATTGAAGGCACCTTTACGCTTGAACAACAGGATGAAGTTTTGGATATCATGATGGAAACCAAAGATACCGGTATGGTCATCGGTTATCACGGTGAAGTTCTTGAGTCACTCCAACTTATCCTTTCACTCGCAATTGCGAAAAAGCTTGGCCGGTTTGTCCGTGTTTCAATTGAAGTTGACGGCTACAAAAAGAATAGGACAGAATATCTTCATAATCTGGCTTTGCAGGTAAAAGAAAAGGCACTCGCGGAAAACAAAGAACAAGTGTTATCTTCTCTCAAATCTTGGGAGCGCCGCATCATTCATCTCTATCTCCAAAATGATGAACAAGTTTCCTCCGAGTCCAGTGGAGAAGGAAAAGAGCGGGTTTTGGTTATTAAACCCCGCGAGTAAAAGCGAATCTGTCCTTCTCACCTTTTTATTTCTCCTCCTCCCGACACAGCTTGGTAAACATTTCTGGCCATCATTCTCACTGGTCTCTGGTATCAGAGTGGACTATCTATCCCCCACATTGTATGTAACGGATATCGTAATTGTTTTGTTATTTGGATTTGCTCTCGTGCGATGGATTAAAGAATGGAGAGAGAGATCAAAAATACATCCACCAGCGGGCGGAAAAAATCAAAAATATTTTATTTTTTTAATCTGTGTTTTTACTTTTCTATTTCTCATTTTTAATATCGTAAACTCCAGTCGTCCGTTGCTCAGCATCTATTTTAGTATAAAACTATTCGAATACACATTTCTTGCATTGTATTTAGCGAAAACATTCCGCTCAGTTATACAATTAGCGTTTATGGCACTCCTCTTTGCTGTCGGTACTTTTTTTGAGTCCTTCCTAGCGATCCTCCAATACATAAGTCAAGGATCACTCAATGGTTGGTTGTATTTTTTGGGAGAGCGGAGTTTTAATGGTTCGACACCTGGTATTGCCAATGCTTCAGTAGACGGAATCTTAGTACTCCGTCCGTATGGCACCTTCTCTCATCCAAATGTTCTGGCCGGTTATCTGCTTATCTCGTTGTTCTTCATAACATTTTTCTTCTTTGGAAAATTCCGGGGTGTATCACGGTCTTTGGGTATACTCGTTCTTTTGCTCGCAAGCATTGCACTTTTTCTCACGTTAAGTCGGGTCGCGATTGGACTTTGGTTCTTAGCGACGTGCGGTGCATTACTCGTGTTGTTATCAAAAAAAAATTTATCCTATCGTAAAAGCATAATCTTTGCAGCGGTAGTGGGGTGTTTGATAAGCCTTGTTCTGTTGCCTTTTTCCCAAACCGTGTTTACGCGTTTTGCGCAAACATCGCTCTTAGAGGAAGCACTTTCGCAGCGAACTGGGTTAATTGTCAGCACAGTTACCATGATTCAAACACATCCATTTACCGGATTGGGCTTGGGGCAATTCATCCCCTCGCTTGCACCCTTGCAAAAACCACTGTCTCTTGGCTTGTATCTTCAACCGGTACACAATATTTTTCTTCTTGTTGCAGCAGAGACAGGATTGATAGGTTTGGGGTTATTTATTTCATTTCTGTTTCTCACCTATAGACGACTCGTGTTGCAAATAATGAAGTTCCCCAACCAACGAAAAGCATATACGGCATTTGGTTTGCTCCTTTCAATCATTCTTGTTCTTGGATTTTTTGATCACTATTTTCTGACGCTTCAGCAGGGACAGTTATTGTTTGCAACGGTTTTAGGGTTATGTTGGGTGAAGAAAATGGAGAGTCAAAGTTCGTAAGCAATGATCGATTCATTTATGCTTTCAGATATCCAAGTTTGGTAAAAAGCTTAACAGAAGGTGGTGTCAGTTTTACTTTCGATAATTCATCAAACCGAACCCATTGATATTCTGCTAAGTCATCGTTCAATGCCACATTAATTTCATCACTATTTTTATCTACAAGCAAAACTCTATAGACAAAAAAATGCATTGTAACGATGACTTTTTCTCCTGTGTCTTTGAGTGTTTTTTCAGCTGTCCCCGTGCCGCTGTCATCGATAAGAGTACTGGTGTATGGGACAATATCAATACCGACTTCTTCCAGTATTTCTCTTTTTAGCGCGTCACTCTTTGTCTCATGCAGATTGACACCACCACCAGGTATGTGCCAACAATCGACATAAACACCGCCGCTTTTAGAGTCTTTTTTCCCGAGTAAAAGTTTATTATCTTTTGAAACCAACATCGCGGCAACAATAAGACGTTTTATCTTTCTCACAATAAGATAATAATACCATATGGTTAAAGAAAGTTGGTATACTTGAAGATGATGTTTCAAGAAGAAAAACCGAAAAATCCAAAGACAATTACCATCCTCCAGTGGAATATTTTGTTTACTGTGCCTTTTGAAAAAACGCTTACGTACCTCAAAACAATCAATGCTGACATTCTTTGTCTTCAGGAAGTAACGAGTGACTCGAGTTTTAACCCTGGCGTAAATATCCCGGATCAACTCGCCCAGGCGCTTAGTATGAAATACTATTATGAACCCTGCAGATATCTTAAGGCAGGACGATGGTTTATTCGCGATGGGAATGGTATTTTTAGCAAGTTCCCTATTCTTCTCAAACAAAGTCAAATATTAAGTCAGGAAGGGTTTGAGTTTGCACTAGAGCGGAAAGTTTTGAGGAAATACGTGGAGGCAGAAATTGCTATAAGCGACAATCAAACATTGACAGTCGCTACCACACATCTCTCATGGTTTTTCCCGACTCGTAGTCATATACAAATGCGCGAAAAGGAAGCTGTACGACTCGGGGAAATCGTCGCGACCAAGCGTGAACGTTTCGTGATTACCGGTGACTTTAATGCCAGCCCAGGGTTTTCTTCGGTAAAAAATGTGTCGGCTTTTCTGCGGGCAAGTGAATTGGATTACCGCAAACCGACATGGGTTTTAAAACATTTTGAAAAATTAGGGATTCGCAGAAGACTTGATTATGCTTTTACGACTCAGGATCTGCGAGTGATACGGACCGAAATTTTACCTCCCGGTCCTTCTGATCACTGTCCTGTGCTTGTGAAAATAGCGTGTTAAACAACCTTTGACTTGCATGGCCAGAAAATTCAGCGAACCCCCTACTTTACCTTGCATGTTCTTATTTTTTTCAAAACGGTTCAGATTGTCGTGTCAATCCAAATCTACGAAATTTATGCGAGTCCAGAGTTCAAAAATACTTTCAGTATACCATAAATCCTTGAATTTTGCTTTAAGAGCAACCGCCGCTTATTCTTTTCAAAGCCAGAGAATTTTGCAAAGACAAAGGGGTGTAGTATATGATAATAACTATATATGGAAGATCGTCCCCTACTTGTTACAACTGAAGAGACATCACGTCTTCCCATTCTCATCGTTGATAAAAAAGGACTTATTGGCAGAGGACTAGCGAGAACTTTACGAAACGAGTTTCTCGTCGTCTTGGCAACCGCAGAAGACGTGGAGTCGCATGATAATGTTATCCATATCCCCTACTTTAAAAAAATTCCACTCATTCCCGATAATACCTATTCCCATATCTTCGTCGTTTATAACGGTGAAAAAGAAATTCTCGATATGATTTCAAGTTTTATAGAAAAAGCCCAAGTCTCTGAAGCAAAATTTCTTTTCATCACTTCCTTGGTACACAGTACTCAGAGGTTATTCGCCCTGCTGGATAACTATAGCTATCCGCACATGCATATCGTGGTATATGGTGAAACATTTGCCAATCGGAACACTGAGGATAATGAAATAAACTTTTTCATTCATCAAGCAAGGGTATACGGACGGATTGATGTACCCAATCCTGGACTTGGAAGAATGTACCCTGTGCTTTTTGATGATGTGCTGAATGCGATCGTTTCTCTGTCTTTTGCTGAAGAACAACAACCACGTCTCATTTTGGCTTTTCCCCGATATGATTTTACTGAAATATCTATTGCTCATATGCTTCAGAAAATAGATCCGATGTTAAAGATTGATTATAATAAACAGAGAAGTAGAACAAAGGATTATTATATTCCACCGGGAGGAATGTATGTTTTTGCCGATTATGATCTTTTGGTACGCTTTAAGCAGCTTGATTTTACGAGGGTAGGGGAAATCAAGCAGATTTCTCAGAAGAAAGTGAAGAGTTCATTCCCTGATCCGCAAGCAAGGAAGCGGCGGCTTGTGATTTTTGCCACCTTACTTTTTTCACTTTTTATCGCACCCATACTCTTTACCTTTCTCTTCGCGGTTTGTGGAGCAGGATTTTTAGCGTTCTCGTTCAGGGAGGCAGAAAAGGGGAATTTTGGGTCAGCGCAGCAGGCAGCATCCGCAGCACATGCTTCATTTGTTGCATCAGAGACACTTATCCCAAGTTTGCTACTGCCGACATTTATCGCTCCTCAGCAAAAAAACGAATTCCTGCAAAATATTCAGACAGGTCGTGAAGTGGTTGAGACTGAGCAGGATGGGTTACAGGCCTTGCAACTTTTACAGAATATTTATGAAGAAAAAAGTGATGATCCAAAGAATGATTTTTTCCGCGCTTTGGCAACGCTCAAAAATTCGTTGCTGACCTTTCAAAAACTGAAAGCAGAAAACAAACTGCCAAAGGAAGTGGTCAAAAAAATGGAAAACTATACAGGTGTATTGCGGCTTATGGAAGGGACGATCGATACATGGCCTGTGCTCTTTGGTTTTGAAACAAAAAAGACATATCTCGTGTTATTTCAAAATAATATGGAGCTGCGCCCTGGCGGGGGATTCATTGGTTCCTACGGCATACTGCCAGTTCAAAACGGCAAGATGGATAAATTGCAAATCTATGACGTCTATGATGCGGATGGCAAACTCAAGATCCACGTAGAGCCGCCGTATGGATTACGGCGATATTTGGGGGCAAGTCATTGGTATTTGCGTGATAGCAATTATGATGTTGACTTTACCCGTAATGCAGTGCAAGCAGCGCATTTTTTAGAACTTGAAACTGGACGGAGCGTCGATGGCGTTATTGCTATTGATACCACATTTCTTAAAAATTTGTTGACAGTCTTGGGGCAGGTGGAAGTTCCTGAGTACAAGGAAATTGTCACGGCCGATACTTTTTACCTGCAGACCCAAACGCATTCCGAAAAGAATTTCTTTCCAGGGTCAACACAGAAAAAGGATTTTTTAAGAAGTCTTACCAATGCCATGATGGTGCGGTTATTTGAAGAAAAAGATTTCTCGGCTGAAAAATTGTTGCAGCAAGTAGAAGCTTCTATTCGGCAAAAGCATATGATATTTGCATTTTCAGACGCGGGAATACAAAATGTCTTTTCGGTTACTGGACTTTCGTCAGCACTTCTTGATGGACGTGCAAAGAGAAAAAATACGTATCTGGATTTTTTTAGTGTTATCGATGCCAATGTAGGGACAAATAAAGGCAATTATTATGTAAAACGATCAATAGGGCAAGATGTGCGTTTTGATAGTACTGGAGCGCTTCAGGCGACCGCAGAAGTGGTCTATACAAATACTAGTGGAAAGGATAGTCCCTTTGGTGGTGATTATAAAAATTATCTACGCTTTCTTTTACCGGAAGACGCGGTGTTGCAAAATGTCTTTTTTGATAATATCGAGCAAAATATAACACCTGCTATCACTGATCCAGGCGTCTTTACTGCCCCTGGGTTTGTTCCACCTGCAGGGTTGGAGGTAGAAGAGACAGAAGAACTGGGCAAAAAAATAGTAGGATTTATGGTATTCGTACCGACGTTGTCGACAAAAAAAGTGACGATTTCATATCGTGTTCCAAAAGCAATTAATCTCAGTGAATCAGCATTCATCTATAATCTACGATTGTTTAAACAACCCGGAGCACTCGAAGATCCCTATACCTTATCGTTCTCTTATCCCAATACTTTTAAGATCTTTAAGACAGAAAGTGCAGTTACTGATCTCGGAGGGAAATTTACCTACGAAACAAAATTTTCAGAAGATAAAGATTTTAAGGTGGAGTTTTCAAAAAAATAATCTATGTTATCGTTTTGAAAGTTCATCAAGTAAGACTGGTTCTACTTGTCTTCTAATATCCTCATTTGCATAGCCTACCCAGCTGCAGTTGGTTTCGGTATCTAAAGGATATTTTAAAGGGTTTCCTATCGCGTCTGTAATTATCGCTCCTGCTTCTTGTGCGATCAAAGTCGTAGATAAATCATAAGGATGTGAAGCAAGTCCAAGTTTTTTTCCTTCTCTGAGTACTCCTTTTTCCATTTCAGGTCGTAGGTCTGCTACAAATCTATATCTTCCAGTGGCGAGCAGATATATCTGGCCCGCATTACTTATATATTGGTCATTGAATATAAGAGCTTTGCCTTCTTGTACGGGGCCAACCACTCGTTCAAAGACATTATCAGAAAGTTTCCCAATAGCTTCTTTTGATCCAGGGAAAAAATCTACGAAGCTAGCATATCCATGTTCCAAGCCAGTTGCTTGTGATGTAAGAAGTCTTCTGGCAGACGAATGGGTGTTCGTTTTTAAATCCCATATCTCCTCAAAAGCTCCTTGTCCTTTTACCGCCCAAAGAACACTTGCTTTATCTTGTTTGGATGTAGGAATCTCTGTCATGACTGCAACCTGAATATCAGAGAGCGTTGCGCCATCAGGCATTACCAGAGCGAATCCTGTCAGAACCCAAGCGCTACGAAAGTCATACATTATGTTTCTGCTTCCATCAATTGGATCTATGATAACTTCAATTTCAGGAGCACCATTACCATAAATTTTTCTTCCTATACCTTCAGCAGTTAGGGAAACAGGCGCTAGATGAGACAAACTTCGACCAAAGGAGCCAATGTGTCGCTCAGCATGAGCATCTATTCTGTACGTGACATCTCCAGCTCCTACGGCTACAACTTCTGATAATTCTCTCGATGAACTGAGTAGTAATTGACGTCTGACATCATCACGGATACCAGCTTGAAAAGTTTTTGTCACTGCAATTAAGCCTTCCGAGTTAGGAAGAATTTCAACTTGTCGTGGTCGTTCCATGAGGATATTGTATCATGAAGAGGGATTTTTTTGATCTTGTACCAGATATCGCCAGCATGATGATAGATTGAAATTTTACATAAACCTGATTATACCAATAACTATTTGGAAGTGGATTATTTCAACGCCTCAATACCCGGCAGGGTGCCATTCTCTATGAATTCCAGCATCGCGCCGCCGCCGGTTGAGATGTGGGTGATTTTGTCCAGGTATTCTTTTTTGGAAATTGCTGCCAGGGTATCGCCGCCACCGACCACGGAGACTGCTTCTTCGTTGAGGGTGATGGCGTAGTAGAGAAAGTCTGTCCCGCGTTTGAATTCTTGATTTTCCATATAGCCAACGGGGCCATTCCAGACGATTGTTCCAGCATCGGCAATCACAGCGCCAAATGCCGCCTGTGTTTCCGGACCAATATCGAGCGCTTCATCATGAGGACTAATCGAAGTTATCTTTTTTACTTCGCTTTCTTTACTGTGCAGGTTTTTTCCAACGACCACATCTGTTGGTAATATAAGATGAGTGTTTTGTTTTTTTGCATGATCTAAAAGCTGTTTGGCAAGAGAGATATCCTCTTGGGAAATCAGACTTTTACCAACAGGAAGTCCTTCTGCTGCAAAGAACGTATTCGCGAGTCCTCCTCCTAACAACACATAATCAGCTACTGCTGTCAATTTTTGGATAAACTTAATTTTGGTACCTATTTTTTTTCCACCGATAATTGCTACAAGGGGCTTGTTTGGATGTTTCATGAGATTGTCCAGAACAGTTACTTCTTTTTTGAGAAGCAATCCGCCGTACGATGGAAGAAGGGAGGGGAGCCCAACAATTGATGCTGCCTTGCGGTGGGAAACGCTGAAGGCGTCGTTGACATAGATTTGTCCCAGACTTGCTAGTTGTTTTGCAAATGCTGGATCATTCTTCTGTTCCCCCGGATAGAAACGGATGTTCTCAAGCAAAATAATTTCATCAGGTTGTTGTTTGGTAAGCCGATGAGGATCTGCTATGAAATCATCGACAAGTACAATTTTGTAATGGGGGAGATATTGATGTAATCGTTTGGCAACTCTGGTCAAGGAGTCAGCAGGATTACGTTTTTCCGGCTCACCTAAGTGAGCGATGAGGACAAGTTTGTTCTGATGTTTGAGCAAGTATTCAATACTGGGAATGGATTGTTTAATCCGTGCGTCATCAGAAATGGAGTGATTCGGATTCAGAGAAACGTTAAAATCAACGCGGATGAGAATTGTTTTATGTGCGAGTTCAACTTCGTCAATATATTTCATGGCAGGATTTGATTCTTTTCCAGTATAGCATATCTTACTTGTTGTGCATAAGATTTCTCATTGCCAAAAGTGCAAAAAGGATTTACAATACTTCCATGAACGCATCGGTACTCGAGGCATCATATCCAATTACGTTTCAACAAAAGGAAGCTGAGAAGTTGGGCGAGTATTTACGCCAGCGGCAGTCCGTAAATATCGTCGGTATGAAACGGGTCGGCATCAGTAATTTCCTTCGTTTTTTTCTGAGACATGACGATATTATTTCTACCTACATAAGTGACAAGGAGAAACATTTATTTATTCCTGTTGATCTCAATGATCTTGTAGAACAGGAAATCTATCCTTTCTGGACCCTCACGCTCAAGAGGATTGTTGATGCATCTGACCAATCGACACTGCCGCCTGAAATAAAAGTTAAAATCAGCGATTTATTTGTCAAAAGTATTCAATTTCAGGACCTGTTTTTGGTTATTGATAATATCAGACGTGCGCTGGTATTAATCGTTGAAAATGGGTATATGCCCACTATTTTTTTCCTCCGTTTTGATCGGTTAAAAGACAGCTTTAACCCATCGTTCTTTGATAATCTCGAAGGCTTGCGGGACGCGGCACATGGCAATCTTTCCTATGTCTTTACGAGCTATCGGAGTTTGGTGAGTATTTTCCCAGGCGCCAGATCTGCTCTCTCGGTTTTTGCCCAAACCATGTGTGTGAGGCGTATAGGCGATGCGGATATGAAGGTTGTTTACGAAACCTACAGAAAACGGTATAAAATGACGCTTACGCCACCCATGGAAAAGTCGTTGTTTGCGGTAATAGGCGGTTATTTGCAGTATTTACAATTAGGATTAATTTATTTAAATGAGATTACGAAGTCACTTATTACGGAAAAAGAAATTATCAATGCATTATTATCAGATGAACGTATAGTCTTGCAGTCTGAGGAACTTTGGGAAAGCTTAATTCCTGACGAGCAAAAGGTTCTCATGCAAGTCGCGAAAAAACAAAAAGTTGAGCAAGCAGATCAGGAACGGAGTAAATATTTGTGGGACACAGGATTTATTTGTGAAGTAGATGGCAAATCACAGGTTTTTAGTTCGCTCTTCGCGCAGTACATTTTGCATATAGAGCAAGAAGAAAGTAAAAAGAAAAAAACAGCACATCTGACACGTAAAGAAAATTTATTGTTTAATTTGTTGAAAGAACAATTGGGAGAAATTTGCGAACGGGAGAAAATAGTAGAAGTCGTCTGGCCAGAATCCCAAGAATTCGGCGTCTCAGACTGGGCAATCGACCGCCTGGTAGCCCGAGTCCGGCTCAAGCTCAGAGAACAGGACACCCCTTATGAAATTCAAACCGTTCGTACCCGCGGTTACAAGTTGACTCCGGTAAAAACTTGACCAAGCCTATAACTATGCTATAATGCCGCTATGACGGTTGAGCGGGCAGAGACGCTGTTTATCGAAACAGAACAAAAAGCATTATCGTTACAAAGAGATATTATCCAATTTGCTGAAGAAGAGAATGTGCGAGAACGAGAAAAAAAACTTCTTGCCATTGCAACCCATTTAGTCGATCATGTAGATAGTGATATCTTAGATAGATTAGTATCCCCAGATTCTTCATTCCAACCAATATTGCGAGAAGCGGTAGGAGATACATTTGATACTCCTATAAAAACCCATTCTGCAGATCCTGAACCAGAACATGCCTGGAAAAGGCATGGTTCTGTTATTGCTTTGGCTTCTGATGGAATGGTGATAGGTGCATATAGCAAACCAACCGGACTGGAGGGGGAAGGATATGGTGATTTACGTCGGTATGCGCTTATAAAAGCAATGTGTAGGTTGCATTTGGCTAAAAGTGGGAAAAAAGGAGGGATTCTCGAAAATTATGATTATCTTTCTGAAGAAGTAGGACTACCACCATATAAACTTCTTTTTACAGGAGATGCAGACGAGCCGGTAAAACATGAAAAAAAAGATGTTTTTATTGCTGCGAGCGGATGTGAAGCAAAGACAGATTTTATAGCAAGATATTTAAAACATGCCTTGTTATTGGAAGAAATGCCAAAACCTGGACGTGAAACGCAAGCGGGCTTTATTGATGGGGTTTTCAGCAGCGAAGTGGTAAAGAACGTCGGTAATGATGGCGTACGAAGGAGATACACAGTGATGCCTCGTACGCAAATGGGCAAAGGTAACTAAATAACGTTTTTCTCATAATTCCTTGAATACATTAATCATGCTGTGCTACAATCAGCTTCATGGAGAAAGCGTATAATTCGAAAATCGCAGAGGAGACATTTTATAAAAAATGGGAAGATGCAGGCTATTTTACTGCGAAAGTTGATAAAAAGAAAAAGCCTTATACCATAATTCTCCCCCCACCAAATGCAAGCGGGAAAATGCATACTGGTAATGTGCTGATGATCGCAATTGAAGACTTACTCATACGCTGGCATCGGATGAAAGGGGACGCGACGTTATGGCTTCCAGGGACAGATCACGCTGGAACTGAGACGCAGATTACTTTTGAAAAAGAATTAAAAAAACAAGGGAAGTCACGCTTTAGTTATAGTAGGGAAGAACTGTATAACGAGATTTGGAAATTCGTTGAAAAAAATAAAGGACAGATCGAAAGTCAAATTCGCCAAATGGGAGCAAGTGTGGATTGGAGTAGATATACTTTTACATTGGATGAGAAAGTAATTAAAACAGTCCATGCGACATTTAAAAAACTTGCCGAGGATAATCTCCTGTATCGAGGGGATTATATCGTCAACTACTGCACAAAATGCGGAACCACGTACTCAGATGTTGAGATCAAACATGAAGAGCGGAAAGATCCCCTTTATTATTTAAAATATGGTCCTTTTGTTCTTGCAACAGTTCGGCCCGAAACAAAATTTGGTGATACTGCAGTTGCCGTTAATCCAAAAGACAAACGGTATAAAAAATGGATTGGCAAGGAAGTTGCAGTAGAAGGGTTGATTGGTACATTTAATTTAAAGGTGATAGGAGATACGTATGTTGATCCGAAATTTGGAACCGGTGTCGTGAAAGTGACTCCTGCACATGATAAAAATGATTTTGAAGCCGGATTGCGGCATAATTTAGAGGTCAAACCTGTTATTGATATCACTGGTAAGCTAAACGAAAGAGCAGGGAAGTATGCAGGGTTAAGTGTCGTCGAAGCCCGAAAGCAAGTTGTTCACGATCTTCAGGAAAATAATCTAATTGACCACATTGATGAGAATTACATCCACTCTGTTGCTCTTTGTAAAGCAGGACATGGCATTGAGCCTTTGGTTATGCCGAACTGGTTTATTAATGTGGATGCCGAACATAAATCACTGAAGAAGCCTGCATATGAAGCGGTAAAAGATGGAGATATTAAAATTTATCCAAAGTGGCGGGAGATTACATACCTTCGCTGGATGGAAGAAATGCGGGATTGGCCAGTGTCTCGGCAGAATGTGTGGGGTATTAGGATTCCTGTTTGGTATGATGTCGATGTAAATCCCACGCTGAGAGTGTCATTTAAATATAAAGATGTCATTGTCGGGGGCGCAGTTGGTCAATTAATGCATCCTCCTGGAAAATATAGAGATCAGAGAACATTCAATGGAGATAAAGAGCAAGTAGTGAAGTATAAACTCAGTGAGAAACAGTTTGCCTTAAAAGAAATAAAAAAAGGTTTACAAAGAGTTTTTCCACCTGTCGATTCAACATATATTATTTCCTCTGATTCTCCTGGTGAGAATTATCTTCCTGAGACAGACACCTTTGATACATGGTTTTCATCAGGTCAATGGCCACTGGTCACGCTGGGATATCCTGACTCAGAAGACTTTACGTATTTCTATCCGACTGCTGTTATGGAAACCGGGTGGGAGATTATTCGACTGTGGGTATCACGAATGGTGATGTTTGGGTATTATCTCACTGGCAAACCTCCCTTTAAAGATGTGTATCTCCATGGCATTGTCAGGGCACTCGATGGAAGAAAGATGAGTAAGAGTTTGGGAAATGTCATTAATCCTGATGAATACATTGAACAATACGGCGTGGATGCACTTCGCATGGGACTTATTTCAGGAACAGCAAATGGGAAGGATTTTAATTTTCCAAAAGACCGCGTGGTTGCCTTTAAACATTTTGCGAATAAAATTTGGAATATGGGAAGGTTTTTGCTTATGATGCGTGAGCAGTATGGAAAAGAAATTCCAGAATACGTTGGAAGTATGCAGTCGCAACTTACCAAAGAGGATAAAGCGATTCTGAAAGGATTACAGCAGCTTATTAAAATAATAGATGTTTCTCTTAAAAAATTCCGGTTTGCCGATGCAGCTGATGCTATTTATCATTTTATGTGGCATGAAATGGCAGATAAATATATCGAGCAGGTTAAACTACGTGAAGATAAAGATATTGCTTTATCAGTGTTAACCTATGTATATGTTGCATGTCTCAAATTGCTTCATCCCTTCATGCCATTCGTTACCGAAGCAATTTATCAACAAATGCCTGGACATGGCGAATCAATTATGATAGAGTCATATCCAAAGGCTTAAGCTTGTCCGCTCGTCTCAATTCCTCTATACTTTCATCACCATGTGGCTCTTCTTTGCATTTCTTGCAGGAGTATTTTTTACCATCCAAGGATTAGTAACCCGGCATGTTTTGAAAGGGGAGAAAGATGCTTGGGCATTTTCGTTTTATTTCAGTCTCATCGGCGCACTTGTGACGTTTCCTTTTATGCTTGTATCGCCCACGATTCCGACAACATGGGAGCCATGGGTACTGACTATCTTAATGGGAGTATTAATTGTCGGTCATAATTTACTCCACTTTAAATCATCACACCACCTTGAAGCTTCAGTTGGAGGTGCAGCTTCACAGATTAAATTAGTATGGGTGCTTGTTCTAGGAGTAGTGTTAGCTCATGAGCTATTTACATGGGAGAAGCTTCTTGGCACGGTATTTACAGTGGCAGCAGGAGTAGTAATACTCGGTAAGCTGCAACGTCCAAAAACGATTAATGGAGTGTGGCTTGTCATAGCTTCAACGTTTTTTTACGCCGTAATTATTATTCTCTATAAGTACCTCTTCGTTTCATTCAATGCTGTAAGTGCGACTTTTTTTGCTGCTTTTTTAGCGCCGGCAATTATCAATCTCATAATGATGCCCAACGCTATAATCCGCATTAGCAAGATGCTTAAGAGTGACGGCAAAATACTGATTTTTGCTTGCGGAGCAGGTGCTTTAGCAAATCTTGCCCAGATCTACGGATTATCAATCGGTGATGCCACAAAAGTATTGGTTATTCTCGAAGCATTTCTTATTTTCACCTTAGTAGGGGAACACATTTTTTTGAAAGAAAAAGAACATTTGTGGGTGAAAGTTGTTGCTGTACTATTTGCTGTATGCGGTGCATTGTTTATTCGAATAAGCAGCTAATGTTGTCACATCCATAACCAAGAGCTAGACAGAGAATAGTTATTGTGATAAAGTTCTTTCAATCCCATGAAACAAAAGCTGCCACTCCAAACGACGAAAGTCATTGCTCTATTCCCGAGCTTTCTCCGATTTATTACCGAATTTTCTTTTACTCCGTTTCAAAGTAGGAATATAAAAATCTTTCTTGTCAGTGCTTTATCGGTCTTTCTCCTCACTTTAATTTTTTTGCAGGGAGTTGTCATGTGGCATACTGTGCAACAGCGAGAGTTTCTGGTGCAAGAACGGGTGCAGCTGCAAAAGGAAATCGCATACTGGCAGCAGGTTTCTGAGAAATATCATGGATATCGTGACGTCTATTATCGCATTGCAACCCTTCAATATCAGCTGGGAAATGTTTCCGAAACTCAGATATATGTCAAAAAAACGTTAGAACTCGATCCGAATTTCGCTGCAGGACGGGTACTTGGGACAAAAGTAGGGCTATAACTGAGTGAAAATTAAACATAAAGAATCCTCACCTACAAAAGCATCTTCAAAAATGATAAGATTCCATTGAAATGACCAAAGTAAAAACTCGAGCATTAGAAGATTTGACAGGAAAACACTTAACTTTTTTCCCTGAAGAAATTCTAAAACGGAGTAATCTTGAAATATTATATTTGGATGACAATCAAATAACTGAAATTCCAGCTAGAATTACCTCATTAAAACAACTTAAAAAGTTGAGTCTCTATAAAAATCATGTAACAGATCTTTCGGAATCCCTCTTTCAATTAACGAGTCTGGAAGCAATCAACGTCAGCGCAAATAGGATTGTCACCCTTTCTAACACTATCGGAAAGTTAATAAATCTTCATACACTGGATATACAACACAATGAGTTATCTGTTCTTCCTGATTCAGTGGGGAATCTTAACAAGCTTGAGTTTTTATACTTAGGTGGCAATAGACTGAATGATCTTCCAAATACCATTTCTCATTTGAGGAAACTCCTTTATTTAAACATCACAAAGAACACGTTTACTTCAGTGCCCGAGTGTATCGGAAATCTAACAAACCTTATTGAACTGAGAATATACAATAATCAACTCACGTCTCTACCAAATTCATTTGGCACTCTAAACAAGCTAAGAGAGTGTCATGCTATGAATAATAGATTAACCCATCTTCCCGAATCTCTGGGTAAACTTGCTGACTTAAGAAAATTAATGCTTGAGAATAATCACTTGACCTCGCTTCCTGAAAGTATTGGCAATCTTAGTAATCTAACTGAGTTGGATGTAAGAGGTAATAGAGTAATTTCAATTCCTGAAACAATAGGAAATTTAAAATTTTTGCGAGTGCTAGATTTACGAGATAATAATCTCACATCACTTCCTGACAGTGTTAGTGGTTTGGAAAATCTCGAAAAATTAGATGTGCGATTAAATAAATTTTTGGTTCTTCCTAAATTCCTGCACGTATTAAAAAAACGGGGATGTACAGTCTTTGTATGAATATTGAGAAATCACAGGTGAGAGGCTGGTAGGTGAGAGTAAAACTAATAAGAAAACTATTACTCCTTCTTTTCCTCTGCTGAACTATTTGTTGTTTTCTCTCCACCCGATTCTTCTTTTGATTCTCCTTCTGTCTTTTCACCCTCAGCAGCTTCGCCTTCTGCCCCTTCTGCGGGTGCTTCCGGTTCTGCTTCTTCAACTGTCGGTTCTGATACCTTAGCAACGGTTTGTGCAGGATCTGTTAATATAGTAACATCTTCTGTGACTTTTAGATCTCCGACTGTTATTTGATCACCGATCTCTGCCAGGTGTTCAATGTTTACTTCGATATTCTCAGGAAGTTTATCAGGAAGGGCTTCAACTTCAACTTCAGAAAGACTTTGCAGGAGCAGTCCAACTTTATCAGTTACAGCTTTTGCCTCTCCAACGAGGACTACTGCTATAACTGCTTTTACTTTTTCTTTCAAATTAACCTGAAAAAAATCAACGTGGAGTGGTGTGTGGGATGCGTAGTTCATCTGAAGGCTTTTAATAAGAACAGGTTTTGATTTCCCATCAAATTGAAGATCGACCAGTCCTGTTTCACCGACTTCTTTGTGGATTTTTTCAAAGTCTGCTATTTTTACTTGGATGGGGTGAGACTTCAGACCTTTTCCATAAACGTTAGCTGGCAAAAATCCTTCTCGCCGAAGTTTTTTTACTTTTTTTCCGAGCACTGTTCGTGTTTCTGAAATAAGATGCGGGTGTTTCATATAAGCTATTCTATACTAACTTGTTTTGATAAACAAGAGTAAATCGGAGTGTAGCACATTTTCAGGGATTTTTCAAACTATGAGATCTATAAGGTGCTGTATAATGAGACTGTATGCGTATTTTGGGTATTGATCCGGGGATTGGGAGAACAGGGTGGGGAATCATTGAAGTGAGAAGTGGGAAGTTAGAAGTGAGAAGTTATGGATGTATTGAAACTTTTCAAACGATGGAGATGGGGGAACGATTGGAATCACTTTATACACAACTCACAGACATAATCCAAAAACAAAAACCAGATGCTTTTGCGATTGAAGATTTGTTTTTTAATACAAATGCTAAGACAGCACTCGTAGTGGGTCAGGCCAGGGGAGTGGCAGTTCTCGTCGCAGCGCAGAATAAAGTCCCACTCGCGGTCTACACACCTCTTCAAGTAAAAATCGCGGTTGCCGGTTATGGCCGGGCAGAAAAAAAACAAGTCGGCCAGATGGTGAAGACTATTCTCAAGCTCAAAAGTATTCCAAAGCCCGATGATACGACAGATGCATTGGCTATTGCCTTGACGCACGCATTTTCATATAAAATGAAATAAGAAGTATGTTAATTAGCATTGATCTTGTCTTACGAATTGCCACAGTTCTTATTTTCTTTTTTTGGTGGTTGTACTGGAAAATAACAGAAAAAGAAGCAGACCGAGAAAAACCGAAAATCATAAGTGAAGGCTCCCACTTTAATAGAAACAAAATTATGAGGGTTTTTTTAGGTAGTGTTCAGCTTATACTGATTTTGCAGTTACTCGGAGTATCAATACTGTTGATGCCACACGCCAATGTAATTATCCAACTTGTAGGTTTCTTGTTTGTTGTCATAGGCGTTGCGGTCTCAGTTGCCGCGAGAAAAACATTGGGAACCAATTGGGTACACGCTGCAGAATATCAAGTAAAAAAGAAACAGGAACTTGTCACATCTGGTATATATGCCTACATCCGACATCCCATCTATGTTGGATTATTTTTTGCTTTTATCGGAGGAGAATTAGTTGCCAAAAGCTATCTGGTGTTTGGTTGCTTACTACTGATCGCCGGAGCCTATCAGCAAATGAAACTTGAAGAAACGCTTCTTCTTTCGCATTTTGGTGAAGCCTACAAGAAATATATGAAACGGACAAAAATGTTCCTTCCCTTTTTATTCTAGCCTTTGTATAAGCAATTGGGATAGGGAGTGTATTAAAAATCTCCTCTTCGAAATCTTCTGATAGCTGCTTCATGTCGATGAAGAGGCGTTGTTATTGCTAGTTCAGTGTTATGACGAAAGACTGTTGTTGCATTGAAACGATTTGTTATAGGAGCAGAACCTGCGATATTCGGAATTTGTGCCAAGTAATAAGGAGCTCTTGAGAGCACTTTTTCTCTTTGTAGGTGGCCTCTATCCGTTTCTAGACCCTCAAGATCTTTATCGGAAAGTTTTTTTCCATAAAAATTGACAGGTTTAAACATCGTTACAAGAACATTGTGTGCAATACGAAACGTTTTGTCTTCACTAGCCATAATCTCTCTAACCATGTCTTGATCTGGACTACCTTGAGCAGTTCTCAGAAATGCTGCTTCTGCAAGTTGTTGTCCTTTTTGTGTAGTCGTAAGTCTTAGAAATGCAGCAACTTGCAGGTCTGCAATAAACGTATCGTAGTCTCGATTGGTTCTGAAATCTGGAAGGATAAAAATTTTTGTCAAAGGAGCATCACTGTCGTAGGTTGCATGTTCTATATATCGTAAATAGTCATTGGTCACATTTACTCTAAGTGATGGACTATCAACAGGAACAGAATGGTATGAAACAATTTCTACATATTGAGATAATGCAGCCCAGTCGATTTGACCATGTCCGTCTCTCAGTTCTTTGGCTACTGCTATTAATGGAGGGCATGTGCCTTTTTTTATAACATCTTCCTCAATCCAACGCCTTGTTCTCGTAATTTCAAGAGGCAGAGGATGTATTACAGCAGCTTCAACCATAGGCGAATAGTATAGCATTTAATTTCCATTTTTAGTATCTTACTGCTATACTTTGAGTGATTTGCTTCATGCTTATGATAGGTTCACTGAAAGGAGTTATTGTATATAGAGATGATCCTGCACTCATTGTTGAAGTGAATGGTGTTGGCTACAAAGTACTGGTTTCCAATTCTGTCTTGGCAAAGATTAACGGGGTGGGAGAGGAAATAAAACTTTTTACTCATACCCATGTGCGCGAAGACCTTCTTGAACTCTATGGCTTCACGGATCCTCCTGATTTAAAATTATTTGAATATTTAATCAGTGTCTCTGGCGTCGGTTGTCGTACTGCGCTCGGCATCTTTGCTGCTGGTTCAAGAAGTGCCATCGTACAGGCAATTAGTGAAGGAGACGTAGCATTCTTTACCACTGTCCCGCGGCTTGGGAAAAAGAATGGACAGAAAATTATTATTGAACTAAAAAATAAACTAGGAACAGGAGGAGATATTGATTTGTCCGATACCTCAGGAGCGGAACAGAACGAATTGATAACTGCATTAAAGGCGTTTGGTTTTTCACCTGGTGAATCACAAGAGGCGATCCGAGCACTTAATGGTAAAGGGGAAACGGTTGAAGAGAAAGTGAGATTGGCGCTGAAGTATCTAGGGAAATAGTATCTAGTATTTTGTATCTAGTATTTTGTATTTGGTATATAAAAATTTTAGGATCATACGAAATACCAGATACAAAATACTAGATACAAAATACTTTTTATTATGGTAGACAAAAAGAAATTGACAGCAGAAGCAGATAGTCCTGAAGAAGAAGTATTGATCACTTCTCTACGCGCTGGTTCCTGGAAGGAGTTTTATGGGCAAACGGGAGTTAAGAATTCATTGCAAATTGCAATTGAAGCAGCGATGAAGCGAAAGGAGGCAATTGAGCATATTTTATTTTACGGACCTCCAGGACTTGGGAAAACCTCTCTTGCCTATATTGTTGCTCGCGAGATGGGAGCAACTATTCGTATGACCACAGGTCCTGCGCTTGAACGGACTGGTGATTTGGCATCAATTCTGACCAATCTTGAAAAAGGTGACATTTTATTTATTGACGAAATACATCGTTTGAATAAATCCGTTGAAGAAACACTGTATCCCGCGATGGAAGACTATGCATTGGATATAGTGCTTGGCAAAGGACCGTCTGCTCGGACAATGCGGCTTGAACTCCCGCAATTTACGATCATTGGAGCAACGACACGAGCCGGGATGTTATCTGCGCCGCTTCGAGACAGATTTGGGGTGGTCCACCGTTTGAATTTTTACTCACCAGAGGAATTGGCCAAGATCATCTTAGGTGCTGCAAAAAAGTTGGATATTGTGGTTGATGAAGACAGTATCTCAGAAATCGCAAGACGTGCGAGGGGAACACCCAGAATTGCTCTAAAGCTTCTCAAAAGGGTCAGAGACTTCGCACAAGTGAAAGGCAAAGGACATATCGACCAAAATGCTACACATCAGGCTCTCGCGATGCTGGAGGTTGATGATAAGGGATTAGATCCATTAGATATTAAGTTTCTTAAAGCGATTATTGAAAAACATTCAGGAGGACCTGTGGGGATAGGAACTATTGCGGCAACCATCTCAGAAGACAGCGGTACACTTGAGGATTTGGTCGAGCCATACTTACTACAGTTAGGGTTTCTCAAGCGATCTTCTCGAGGTCGTGTTGCGACAGAGGCAGCGTATAAACATATTGGTTTGACATTTAGAGACCAATCAGGAAATAAGCAACAAAAACTCTTGTAGAACTAACGCGAAGCATACATTAGTCTTGAGTTTTAGAATTTTTATTCACAGGTTTTTTAACAGTTACAGCGAACAGAACAATTACCACTCCAAATCCAAGCGCAATTCCCAGCCAAGGCAGAAATGCTAGGCGCTCAGTGAGTCTACTTTCCTCGTCATCACAATGATCACCTTTTCCATCTCTGTCAGTATCCTGTTGGTCACGATTTGGATGCGCTGGACAGTTGTCCATGTTATTCATAATGTTATCAGTATCAAAATCTTCACAGGCATCGCCTATATCATTCTTGTCTTTATCGAGCTGATCTTGATTATGCGTGTCTAGACAATTATCTGAAGAATCGGGTATCCCGTCTCTATCACTATCTGAAGGCTTGTAAAGAGAGTTGGAGAGTGCTGGTGGCAGTGAAATTGTTAGAACATCAGTAGCCGATAGAAGATTACCGGATTCAAGGTAAGGAAGATCAACGTATCCATCAGATTGTGAGAAGAGCCGATAGGTTGATCCGGGTCTCATCAAAAAACGAATAGCACTCTCAGCGCTTTTTGCTTGTGACTCCTCATCAAAATATAACTCGCTCATGCGAAGTGGTTGGGAATATCGTAGAGTTAGTTCCCACACAGCAGCTTGACGAGCAGGAAATTGTAAATCGCTTTGAGAAAATGGTTTGGTTGCAATAACGACGTAGTCATTTCCGTTATCAACGGTTTTTAAGGAAATACTCACTGGTGATTTTCCATAATGGTCAATTTGGAGATGGAGAGTGCTCGTGGTAATTGGCGCGTTGTATACTAATCGTATGAGGACTTCTGATATCCGGCCTTCAGAGACAGGAAATTCCGTAGACGTCTGTGATTTGCCGTCATACAAAAGTTTTTCGTCTACAGTATTACCATTCTTATCTTGGCTGACCACGTTATACGGTGTTTGCCGTTTTTTTGTGATGATCTCATATGGTTGTAAAGTATTTGTTTCAGTTTCAAGAAGTGCAAAATATGCATTAGTTGTGGTTAATGTATTCCCCAGTGGTACTTCGACAACTTTTGGCGTGGTGTACTCAAATTTTTGAAAGCTGTGATAATACTTGAATTGGCTAAGAATATTGTTATTACCCGGTTTTCCTCCGTTTTCTTCAGAATTCCAGGCAGGCCTACTGGTAGCTGACGCATTGAGCCAATTGGGAGCAATCAATAAAGCTGCTAACGCAATAACAAAAATAACTGTAGGAACTTTTCTCATAATTTTTCAGAGTGTTGTTTTCTTAATAACACTGATCCTGCAAGTAGAGTACCGATCATGAAAAATGTAATTATTTTGCCAGTCAGTTCCATATTCCAGATTTCGACAATGAACAATCTCCCGACAACAAAAATCAAAGTAAATAAACCAAACTTGTGAAGCACTTTTCGTTTTTGGACGTCTCCGGTTATATAAGTAAACAACCCAATCCCTGTATAAACAACGAGTGTTGCCATTGTGGCAAAGTATTCGGGTGTAATTATTGTATGAAATACTTTCCATATCCATAGAAGTGCATATATGGAGCCTGTTACAATAATAAACGTTGATGCTTCATGAAGCGCATTATTCCGTACGTTTTTGTCATAGGAAAAATAAATACCAGATGCTAAAAGCGTAGTGGTTACGATGGTGAGTGCATAAAATTCATTTTGGAAAAGCTCTGTTCCCCAGGAACTTACTATTGATTCAAGCGATAGAAAAATAGGCAATATAAAGTAAAATAAAATATATTTTCCTACATCAGCGCCTAGTAACCTTACGCCCACAATTGGGAGCACAAGCGCCTGAATTGAGAATGCCATTATAAGAACAGGTCCTTCAAACTCAAACGCGGTGGCAATTGCGAGCAAAATGACTGCGATTGTCGTATAGAGATATACGGGCTGTTTGAGTGAGGTTCGGGTAAAGGTGATAAAACTAGCGCCTGAATAAAAAAGCGCTGCTGTTGCAGTAACTAACCCTTTATATTCATCAGGTATCAATCCGTTGATCCATCCGTATGTATAAAGCCCGACTGCACCAGCTGTTATTAAATCAACTTTTGTAACTGCTTTGTTTGTGATTACGGTCATTAAGCTGACCAGGAAAAATATACCGGTGAGTGTCGCCGCAAAAAAACGAAGTTGTAAAAATTCCAAAGGAGTAAGAGTACTCATAAGATACTCGGCGGAAGAAAAAAAGTACAGAAAGCTATATAACGTTGTGATAATAAGCGCAAGAAAGGTCAATATTTCCCATTTGCGATGTCTGGCAATCCAGATGGTTCCTAGCGTAATAATAATGAGGTAGCTGTAAAGTCCAAAAATACTATTCTCAGTTGAGCCAATAATCAGGGGAGCGATGCCACCGATAATCAAACTTGCAACTGAAAGTGACAAGCTTTGATGCCTCAGACTGATTATTGCAGTCACAACTGTCGTCAGCGCGAGAAAGAGGAGGGCAACAGTTGCTGGAAACATCTGATATATTTCTTGTGCTGCATATATTGTCACAATCATGACAGCAGCTCCAAGCCACACAATAGTAATACCCTGTGTTCTTATTTTTGACAAGCGATGTTCTCCTGCATATAAAATTAAGGCGCCTGCAACGAGTCCCAACGAGATTCGGCCAATCGGTCCAATCCAATTATTCAAAAATGCATAGGTTGCAAACCAAATAAAACCAAGCAGAATAAGAAGCGCGCCGGTTTTAAGCATCCACTCATGCGCATACCAGGCGAAGAATTTTTCAAAACCCGAGGGCTCAGTTGGTGTATTGTCGGGGGAAGTTAGTGGTTTTTCCATACTGTCACTATCTGTTGTTGGCGTTTCCAGCAAGGCAGGTTGTTGCAATTGTTCTTTTGGTTGGAGCTTATTCAGTCTTGATTCAATTTTCCCAAGCTTGATAAAGACAATAATAGATAAGACGAGGGCAATAATATCCATGTATCCTCAGTGTAGAGTTATTAATTTCTCTTTGTCAAGCAAGTATACAAATCGCTGTGATAAAATTGAATACATGAAACGATTCGTTTTCTTTTTGGTATTGCTTCTCTTTGTTCTTTTTCCGCGTTCCATCGCTGCTGATGAAGGGTGGGGTATTGATAATTTTCAATCGGATATTGCTGTGCAGGAGTCTGGGCAGGTTCGGGTGGTGGAGACGATTGAGGTGGATTTCCGTAACTTAGATAAGCATGGGATTTACCGGGAGATTCCGTATATCTATGAATCTGAAGGGGAGAAAACATATACGGAAATTGCTGTTTCTAGTATTTTGCAAAACAATACAAAAGCTAAATATGAGACTTCACGAAATGATGGGTATATCCAGCTCAAAATTGGGGATCCTGATAGAACAATTTCTGGTAAAAATGTGTATGTCCTGACATACACAGCAAAAGGTGTATTGAGAAGTTTTGCTGAGCATGATGAGTTGTATTGGAATGTGACAGGAAATAATTCGCCTGTGACCATTAATCGCGTAGAGGCAGTCGTTACTGTCCCAAAAGAAGGTATTACCCGGATAATCTGTTATGAGGGGTATAGTAGCTCACAAGGTGAGTGTCAATCCAAACAAGAATCTCCCCAACTTGCCCGATTCAACTCGACAGGTCCGTTGGATGAAGCAAGGGGGATGACAGTTGTGGCAGGATATACCAAAGGCATGGTACCAATTTTGACAGTCGAAAGACCGAAATCGTTTTGGGAAAAATTTACTGAATGGCCCTCTCTTGCGACAATCTTTATTGTGCTTTTTTCTGGAATTATTACCGTCCTTTATCGGTGGCATAAGCATGGCCGGGATTATTGGTTCGCGCAAAATATATTTGGTAAAAAAGATGATCAGGGAGTTGTAAAGCCATTTGGCAGTCACGAAACGGTGACTGTGGAGTTTGTTCCTCCCGAGAACCTCAGGCCAGGAATAATTGGGGTACTGATGGATGAGCGTGCTCAGACACATGATGTTGTGGCGACGATTATTGATTTGGCAGCCCGTGGGTATTTGACGATTACTGAGATTCCGAAGAAGTGGCTCTTCGGAAAGGTTGATTACCAGCTTAATAAAAAACAAAAACCTGCCCGCAATGCTGTCGCCGAGGCGACTGCAGGCGGGGATGAAAAAGAGCTTCTTGGTTATGAGAAAAAGTTGTTGCATAACTTATTTAATACAGGTGATGAAGTGAAAGTTTCCTCACTCAAAACAACGTTTTATGACGATTTGGAAGAAGTGAAAAAAGAACTCTACAAGGAAGTTGTCGACATGAAGCTCTTTCCCACAGATCCTGAAAAAGTACGAAGTAATTATGTCATGATTGCGGTTGTATTACTATTTGTGGGGTTAGCTGGTGTAGGGTTTAGTGTATCGACGGATTTTGTTTTCGGTGCTGATATAGCACTAGGTGTTGTCGTCAGTGGCATTCTGCTGCTTGCGATGTCAAGACATATGCCCAGGAGGACTGCATATGGACATGAATTGTATCGGAGGGCGAGGGGATATCATTTATTTATCAACACAGCTGAAAAACACCGTCAGAAATTTTTTGAAAAGAAAAATATGTTTAACGAGGTGCTTCCCTATGCAATTGCCTTTGGCCTTACTGAGAAATTTGCCAAACAAATGCATGAGATGGGCATCCAGCCATCCACAACCGGCTGGTACAGTGGTGTCCATCCGATAACCTCTAGTCATTTTGCCTCAAGTATGAGTGATTTTTCAAGCTCGATGTCTACTGCTATTGCTTCAACGCCTTCAAGTAGTGGAGGATTTTCAAGTGGTGGTTCATCTGGTGGGGGATTTGGTGGTGGTGGAACCGGAAGCTGGTAGCATGAGAAAAGGAGGCTATTTATACAAGATGGAAGATTTCGTGAAAGAATGGTATTACATTGATGAGTATTTGCAGTCCAAGAATGATAAGCACTGTGAGGACAAGGAGGAGATTACCCTTTTTAAGTGAATGTCGTCCGATTACCATGACAAATAACAAATGGAAGTAGACAAGCAGGTTAAAGGTAACCGTCCTTGCTTGTTCCTCAGTCGTTGTGTTAACTAAGTAAGTAAAGATCACCAGAAGTACAGCAGCCATAGAAAAACCGATGAGACAAATGGTGAGTATTCGATGGCGATTCAGGAGAGGCATTTTGGGATCACGTGGTTTTTTTGAGAGAACTGTTTCATCGCGGCTTCCCGTCGCCAGAGCAAGCGCAGGCAAGCTATCTGTCACAATATTGATCCATAGTATTTGTGTAGGAAGCAGTGGAAACGGAAGTTGGAAAAGAGTGGCAAAGAAAACAAGTGAGATTTCTGCAAGATTGCCTGAAATAAGATAGACAATTGCATTGGTAATATTTTTATAGATAATTCTTCCCTCTTCAATTGCTTTGATCAGTGTTGCGAAATTATTATCTGTCAACACAATATCCGCAGCTTCCTTTGCTACATCTGTACCACCTAGACCCATTGCAACGCCGACATTGGCCTTCTTGAGCGCTAGAGCGTCATTGACACCATCTCCTGTGACGCCCACGACTATATTATGTTTTTGAAGGATTGAGACGAGTCGCAATTTGTCTTCTGGTTTGGTCCGTGCAAAGACCCGGGTTTTGAAAATAATTTTTATTAATTCTTCGTCCGTCATTTTACTCAGTTCCTCACCAGTCACTACATTTTCATCTTTTTCAATGAGTCCAACTTCTTTAGCCAAACTTAATGCAGTGTGTTCATTGTCGCCAGTTACCATTATTGCCTGGATTCCAGCCATGCGGGATTTACGTACTGCTTCCTTTACTTCAGGCCGTGGTGGATCATAGAGGCAGACAAAACCTAAAAAAGTAAGATCCCGTTCGAGTTTTTCCCGACTCCTATGCCACTCATG
Organism: Patescibacteria group bacterium; assembly: GCA_041743715.1. GTDB lineage: Bacteria > Patescibacteriota > Microgenomatia > Levybacterales > UBA12049 > JACDET01. The sequence goes on from JBGTMH010000032.1 coordinate 76,787, forward strand.
CTTTTCCTCTTTTGTCGCAAAGCCGATAACCCGGTATCCTTCTTTGGCAAATGCTTCAAGCTTTTTGGTGAGTTCTGATTTTTCTTTGGCGCTCAATGTGCTTTTTGCAATAATTGATTCTGGTGCGCCTCGCACAAAAACAAATCTGTTACCATTTCTATTCCAAACAGTAGTGATTGTTTTTGTGTCAGCATCAAAAACATGCTCATGGACTTCTTTCGCATTCTTTGGTAGTTCAACTTTGAGGTCCTGCTGTTTGGCCCACATGAGGAGTGCTCCGTCTGTTTGGTCGCCGACTATTTCAAAGTCGCGTCCGGTTCCTTTTTCAATAAGCGTCGCGGTATTTCCTAAAAAACAACCAGTGAGGAGAGAGGCAAGCATATCTTTTTCTTTGAGCCAGTATTTCTTAACGTGCATAGCATTTTGGGTGATAGTACCTGTTTTATCAGAGAGTATTATTTGTACAGCGCCAAGTGTCTCTATCGCGGTCATCTTGCGGACAATTGCACCCCTTTTGACCATGCGGTTCATGCCCACAGCAAATGCAATGGTTACTACCGCAGGTAATCCCTCAGGAATGGCCGCGACTCCGATACTTGCGCTCACGAGAATAAGCGGGAGAAGGTCTTCACCATAAAAAATACCGATAGGAATAATCATGAGTCCTACCCCAAGAGCTGCATAGGAAAGAAATTTTCCGAGCTGATCGAGGTTTTTTTGCAGCGGTGCTTTTTCATCTTTAATAGTCGCCAGAGTTTTGGCAATTTTGCCAAAATCGGTTTGCATACCTGTTTTGGTAACCCGCATCGTACCGTTGCCTTTGAGAATAAGCGTCCCCATCATAACCGTGTCGTTTTTCTTTTTAGCAACTGCCATAGACTCTCCGGTAAGAATCGCTTCATCGATTTCTATCTCAGCCTCATTAATGAGTAGACCATCTGCTGGTACGCGATCTCCTTCTGAGAGGATGACGATATCGTCTGGAACAAGATTTGCAGCCAAAATCTGTTCTTCGATACCTTCTCTGACAACCAATGTGACTGGTGCAGTGTATTCTTGCAATTTCTCCAGTGATTTTTGCGCACGGTATTCCTGGATAAAGCCGAAACAGGCATTGATAATAATAACGATGAAGATGAAGAAGGCATCCAGCATGTTGTGGATGACAAGAGAAAAGACTCCTGCGACGAAAAGAATCGCGTTAATGGTGGTCGGGAATTGTGACAGAAACAGTTTTTTTACAGAAAATGTCGATTCAGAAGAAATAATATTTTCACCATACGATTTTAATCGTTGTTGCACTTCGTGTTGACTCAGTCCTTTTTCCATGTAGTTCCATTGTAGCAAGTGCACACGTTTAATAAAACATTGTATGTTTTTTAAGTAGTACAGTGGTACGAATTCAGACGAGCTAGCAATTTATATGTGGTTTTTATTACTAAGCTTGGTTATATATATTCCCGTAAAGCCGACCATCATGGTATATACTCCGAGCAACAGTAGTGTTGTATTTATTCCAAAGGTATCAATTAATATACCCCACCATGGCAGCAGTAGCCCGACTGCGATGCTCGATAAGAAGTTGGATGTACTAGACATTGTACTTCTTTGTTCTTTGGTCACCTCTTTTTGCGAAAGCGTACTTAAGAGCGGATTCCTAAAAGCCTGCGTCATATAGAATGCAAAGATAAAAATAAGCCCCAGCTTGAAATCAATTTGACTTAACATAATCCCACACAAACCAGGTATAAGAACGACAAACATAAGTGATATAGTTTCTCCTAGTTTTTTTATTACGGTATGTGCATAAAAGGAAACGACTGCCATCAATGATGATGATATAGCAGCAACAATACCGATAAAGGTAACGTCAATGCCTATGGATAACTGATAAGGATGATTCAGATTGTTATTAAAGAGAAGGCGCATCAGTGATAATGAAATACCTATGACAACAAGTCCTAACAAAAAATTACTTTTCATTGTAAGCTGTATCCCTGTTTTAATATTATGTAAATAAACGGCAACTGAAGCTTTGCGCCTTGTAAATGTATACTGTATAAAAAATACCCTGATTGCGGTTATTAATGTAAAAAGAAATGATAATAAATATGGGGCTTGCGGATTAAGAGTGAAAATTAGTGTTCCTAGAGGTGCAGCAATAACAATAGACAGGAGACCGATTGACTGAAGCCTTCCCTGTACCCGCGTGTATTCATCAATACGCTTTTCTTTCTCGAGTATTTCATAGATTAAAGCTTGCATCGCTCCGGATTGGAAAGCTTGACCCAGTGCCCCAACGACCATACCAATTGCAAAAGCGTAAAAACTTGTACTGAAGAAAAGGATAAGAAAAAAGAACGATTCAAGAATAAGTCCCAATGTCACAGACTTTTTATGTCCAAGTGTATCCGCATACCCTCCTGTTGGAATTTCAAGTAACGCCAGAGAAATCATAAATAGTGAAAAAAGGGTTGCGATTTCGGTGTGCGTCAGTCCGTTATAAAGAAAGTAAAGTGTAAAAGTAACTGATGCCAGCGCGTTAAAACCATAGATGCCATAGGCTATATATAACTTCTTGATATCCTTCACAGAATAATGATAACAGAGGCATGCATTGTCTGAATACGAGCATTTTATAGTAATAATTATATATCTGCTATAATTAGGGATAGTTAAGAAGAAAGATGTACTGCAAACGTGTCTATACCGCTATGAAACAGCCGCATTACTTGTAGAAGCAAATCTATTTTCTTCTGATTTTATTATGATTACTGCTAAAAATATTTCTTATGGATATTCCCGTTTAAGTGTTTACGAAGAATCCAGTTTTTCAGTCATCAAAGGGGAGATGATAGGACTGGTGGGGCCAAATGGAGCGGGAAAGTCTACCTTGTTCAAACTCCTCAAAGGGGAAGACCACACAACGACTGGGTCTTTGGAAATTCGGGGGAAAGTAGGCTACGTCCCTCAGGAAGTAAAACATGATCCGGAGCTTGAGATAGCTATCGATATCAAAAGTTATATCGATCCTGAGATGAAAAAAGAGATCTATGAACTCATGATCATGCTGGAATCACTCGAAGTGAATGCTGACTTAGATTCCAAGCCAAATATTCTTAGTGGTGGGCAACGTACCAAATTGGCTCTTTTGCGCGCTATCATTCAAGAACCTGATATCTTGCTTCTTGATGAACCAACCAATTTTTTAGATACCGAGGGAAAGCGGTGGATTATGGAATTTTTGAGTGAATACCCCAATACACTCATTGTTGTCTCACACGATATTAATCTGCTTGATCGACACATCGATAAAATTTTGGCAATCAATCCTCACACCAAAAAGATTGAAGAATACAAAGGGAATTATACGAAATATGTGAAGCTAAAAGGCAGTAATGACGCAGCGCTGAAAAAAAAGTTTGAAAATGATCAAAAGGAAATTACTCGTATGAAAAAAAGTCTCTTGAAAATGGCCAGTGGCATGACTGAGAAAGGAGCACGCGCGCGCGCGAATGTCCAAACCCGTATAGACCGCATCAAAGAAAAATTACCAGAATTGCCAAAAGAAGTGCGAGGCATCAAATTCACCCTTCCTGAGCCCAAACACACGAGTGAAATTCCACTTCAGGTCAAAGATATTTCTCGGAGCTTTGATGGTAATACGATATTGTCAGATGTTTCACTCGCTATCAAACGCGGAGAACGGATCGCGCTTTATGGCCCAAATGGCGCTGGTAAAAGTACATTTATTAAGATACTCATGGGCCGGCTACAGCCTGACGCAGGTGAAATCATACGCGATCCAGAACTGCATATTGGTTATTATTCACAAGAATTTGAGACATTTGATTTTGATAAAACTATTATCGAAATGGTTGAAGAACAATGCGATTTGCCAATGACCCAAATTTACCCAATTCTTGCAACTTTTAATTTCCCAAGGTCTCGGATTTATCAAAAAATCGGTTCACTTTCAGGAGGCGAAAAAACAAGACTTTCAATTGCCATGCTGATGCTGCAGAACTATAATCTGCTCATTCTTGATGAACCAACAACATATCTTGATATGGTGTCCCAAAGAACCATTTTAGAAGCACTCAAAACCTATAAAGGAGCGATGCTTTTTGTCAGCCATACTGAAGAATTTGTCGAAGGTCTGTCCCCGAGCAGAATTATGCTGCTGCCTGAAAATAAAATCAAATACTGGATTCCCAAAGATGTTTCTAATTTTAGCGAGTAGTATTAGTTGCTTTGTATAATAGTTTTTTTTCTTCATCCTTCAATAAAGCGAATCTATCTTCGGTCTATACTGTAGTGCTTCCGCTATGTGATTCGGCATAATATCTTCGGTATCTTCAAGATCAGCGATTGTGCGGGAAAGTTTGATGATGCGATAATATGCTCTTCCTGAGAGGCCCATTTTGGTGACTGCAAGCCGTAGAAGTGTGATGCATTCTTCTGAAAGTGTACAGTATTCTTTGATTGTTTTGTTGGTTAATTCTGCATTGGAAGTAAGTGTGGTTCCAAGGTAGCGTTTTTCTTGCCGGTCGCGTGCTTTTTGGACGCGCGCACGAACTGTTGACGAGTTTTCCACATGGCTATTCTCTTGTTCAGTCAGCCTCTCTACTTTTACAGCGGGAATATCTAAATGGATGTCAATTCGATCGAGGAGGGGACCTGAAACACGCTTTTTATATCGGGAGATTTGTGAGGGTGTGCAGCTGCATTGGTGGGATTTATCCCCAAGATATCCACATGGGCAGGGATTCTGACTGGCAATGAGCATACATTTGGCAGGAAATGTGGTTTTGCCTTTTGAGCGGGAGATTGAAACAAGAGCATCTTCAATCGGCTGCCGAAGACTTTCAAGAACACCCCGTGGGAATTCAGGAAATTCATCCAGGAATAAAACACCACGGTGGGCTAGAGTAATTTCTCCTGGTCGGGGATTGCTTCCACCACCGATAAGCCCAACAAGTGAGATTGTATGGTGAGGACTACGAAAAGGACGTTTGTGAACGATAGCATCTTTTCCCAAAAGTCCAGCGATGCTATAAATTTTGGTGACCTCAATCATTTCAGAGAACGTTAAACGGGGAAGAATTGAGGCAAGTGTTCGGGCAAGTAGTGTTTTTCCAGCTCCAGGTGGGCCTTTAAACAGCATATTGTGCGATCCAGCGGCTGCTATTTCTAACGCGCGTTTGGCTTGCTGTTGTCCTTTAATATCCTTCAAATCATAATCAAAGAGATGTTCAGTTTTTATCTCAGCAAAGAGTATCGGAGCAACTTGCTCAAGTGGTTGTTGGCCAGAGAGGTGAAAAAATAACGATTTGAGAGAAGAGCTCGGATAGATAGCAAGTTCTTCAACAATTGCTGCTTCTTGTGCATTTTCTAAAGGCAGGAAAAAATGTTTTAGTTTTTTGTCTCTGCCTAAAAGTGCTTGAATCAAAGCACCGTTGATGGATCGTATTCTCCCGTCCAGTGAGAGTTCTCCGCTGAATAGTGATTTACTGATATCTGTCTGCAATTGTCCTGATGCGATGAGAATTCCCAGTGCAATTGGTAGATCGTATGATGGGCCTTCCTTCGGCAAATCTGCGGGTGCGAGATTGACGGTGATACGTCTTGCAGGAAAATCTGCGCCTGAGTTGCGAATTGCTGAGCGGACCCGCTCCTTCGCTTCTTCCACGGCTTTATCAGGTAAGCCTACGATAGTAAAGGATGGAAGTCCTTGGGACGCGATATCAACTTCTACTTCAACTGGAACGGCATCAAGGCCTACGACAGCCCCGGACAGAACTTTTGCGAGCATGTTTTAATCATAGAGATTTTTTATCTGCTTGACAAATGCATTTCAATAGTATTATGCTATAGGTGTTGACCGAATGCATAGGTTTAACTAGCCAAAAAAGTTATATTCTAGATATCAATAACTTTTACGGGACAAATTTAAAAGTATATTCCTAAACCAAATGTACTTTCGAAGGGTATTAAGACGGTACAAACTACAAAGTAGTATCATTTTAATATCACTCAGCAAGAAGGTCTGTCCTAAAAAGCAGATCTTTTTGTTTTTTTGGAAAGGTCGTTAATTTGTAGAAGCTAAGCGGGTATTTTTTTCTCCGATAAAAAATCTATTTCCTATATAAGGCTTACGGCATTCGGTAACGTGAAACCCCATTTCCCGCATAAAAATAGGGATGTTGCCATCGAGATTGTCCTGTAAATAAGCTTGTTTTTCTACCACCGACTCCAAGTGGAGAAGCACTTTCCATAAAGCATTTTTTGGTTTACCGATATCCACTAGGACAAATCTGCCTTGAGGTTTTAGTACTCGATAAATTTCTTTTAATGCTAATTTTTTAATTTTACGAGGCATGTGATGAAAGGCAAGTGTGCTATAGACGATATCGTAGGAATTATTGTCGAAGGGCAGTTTTTCAGCGCATGCTTGCACAAAAGAAAGTGTATAACCTTTTTTCCCTGCTTTCTTTTTTGCAATTTCCAAGATTTTACAGTCAGGATCAACAGCAGTAATTTTTAAGCCAGGATACTTTTGTTTTAATAGTGTAACGAGGGTACCCGAGCCTGCGCCCACATCGAGAACGGACTCATTGCCTCGTAGGTGGTTGATTTGTACAACCCGCTTTTGTAATGACTTGCCAACACCTATGAGATTGACAGCAAAGTCGTATGCATGAGCAAAATGTTCCGATATGAGCGCAGGAGCAAATTTATATTCCATGTATTGTCATTTTTTTGTTGCCTGGAGTATTCATAATAGCAATATGTAACTATCTTATGCAAGAAAAGATACTGCTCTTTGAAAATAAACCTCGGTAGTATACAATAACCCCGTATGGATCAAGTCGCGCAGATTAGGGATAAAATAGATATCGTTGCTTTGATTTCAGAGTTTGTCTTGCTTAAAAAGGCAGGACGTAACTTTAAAGCTTTATGCCCATTTCATACTGAAAAAACTCCGTCTTTTGTAGTTTCACCAGAGCGACAAATTTGGCATTGCTTCAGCTGTGGCAAAGGTGGGGATTGTTACACCTTCCTCATGGAATATGAACGGCTGGAATTTCCTGAAGCATTACGGCTTCTTGCGAAACGAACCGGAATTGAGCTTACCCAACGTGGACAGTCGAGTGGGCTTACTTCGCAGAAGGAGCGGCTCTATCAGTGCAATAGTCTCGCCAAAGAATATTATCATTATGTTCTGACAAAACACAAGGTTGGAGAGCGGGCAAGAGAGTATCTCAAAGACCGTGGGATAACCCAAGCTGTGATGAAGACGTTTATGTTGGGATTTTCTCCCACAACAGGGAACTCGCTCACACAGTATTTGACGCAGAAAAAAGATTTTACAAACGAAGAAATTGTCGCTGCTGGACTGGCTTTTCATCGGGGGCCCAAACCTCAAGATTTTTTTCGGGGAAGATTGATGTTCCCGCTTATTGACCACCGTGATAATGTGGTTGGGTTTTCGGGACGAGTTTTAGAAGGTGGTGATCAGACTTCCAAGTATATCAATACCCGAGAGACACTTATTTACCACAAAGGTGAGCATTTTTATGGCCTATCAGTTACCAAAGACGCGATCAGACGGACAAATCAGGCGATTATTGTGGAGGGAGAATTTGATGTCATATCTTGTTTTGAGAATGGTATTGCAAATGTCGTTGGCGTGAAAGGGACGGCTTTAACCGAAAGCCAAGTGAATTTGGTTGCCCGATTTGCGCAAAAGATAACGTTTTGTTTTGATGGTGACAAAGCAGGCCAGGAAGCAATCAAACGGAGTCTCGCAATCGTTGAAAAGAAAAATATCACACCGACAGTTATCGAAATCCCAGGTGACAAAGATCCTGATGAGGCACTTAAAAAAGAACCTGGACTTTTTAAGAAAGCAGTAAAAGAAGAAAGTGGGGTGTATGATTATTTGTTAAAAAAAGTATTTGCAGAAGTTGATAATACTACTGCAGAAGGTAAAAAGCAGATTTCAGATACCTTGTTGCCATTCTTAGCTGAGATCAATAATGAAATTATCAAAGAGCACTATTTGCGAAAATTAAGCAGCGAATTGGATACGTCATATGAGAGTATTGGGAAAGAACTTGAACGTCGCACAAAGCGACAAGCAGCCCCCAAGATGATAGAGCAGGTTAAGAAAAAACGTGCAAAAGACGAAGTCTTAGAAGAATATTTACTTGCTCTTATTGTTCAAAGCATACAACCCAAGGAGGTCGTACAAAAAGTCGTGACGATACTTGAAAAAACCATGTCACGTGAACGAGCATATCAAAAGATTCTTTTACATTTACTTTCTCATCTTGAACACACTGATCAGTTTGACACGAAGCGCTTCGGTGATGGCCTTCCACACGAATTGTTACCAAGCTATGATACAAGCTTATTATTTCCTCTACCTCATTTTGAAGATGAACAGCACCTTGTAGTGGAGGTAGAAAAAGTAGCCGGGAAATTAAAAGTA
>JBGTMH010000033.1:0-6894 GCA_041743715.1 Patescibacteria group bacterium
ACCAAATTATAAAAGCAAACAGATTTTGCTTCTCGTAGCCGGTAGTCAAGGACAAGAAAATTCTGCGATGACCAGAATTGCAGAAGGAGAACATAGAGATATCCGTCTCGATCCGGCAGATACCGTGTTGTTTTCTTCAGATATCATTCCAGGAAATGAACTTTCGGTAAATGCCTTAAATGACTCGATTTCGAAAAGGGGAGCCCGGGTTTTACACTCAAGTGCAAGCGGAGGGCTCTATCATGTCTCGGGGCATGGTTCCGCAGGTGATCATATGTTACTCATTGCCTTGACCCAACCCAAGTATCTATTACCGATTAGCGGGACATACCGTCATATGGTAGCCTACCGGGCAACGGCGCAGCAAATGGGTTACAAAAGAAATGATATATTCTTGGTTGAGAACGGAAAAGAAATACTCTTTACCCGCAGTGGAGTACGCTTTGGCAAAAAAGTTGATATAAAACATGTCTATGTCGATCAGGTGTCAGGAGAGGCAGTTGAGAACTTTGTCATTCGGGACAGAGAACGATTAGCTAGAGAGGGAGTCATTATCGTCATGACAGAGATTAAATCTTCCGATGGCCAACTCGCGACGCAACCTGAAGTTATTGCCAGAGGTTCCTATTTGACAGATACCATAGAGCTTTCTCAATCGCTAGCGGCAGAGCTTGAAAAAGTTTTGTCAGCACGCCGCGAGCCAGTCACCAATTGGTTTCATATCCGCCGTAACATTGGAGAATCAGCAGAACGACATTTGTATAAAAAACTTCGTACCCGACCCCTCGTTCTCCCTGTGGTCATTGAAGTATGATTTTTCATCGCATTTTGATCTCTTGACATCGAATTAATTTTGTAACTATACTAAATATAGATGAGAAACAGTGGACTTATTATTGTTGGGATTGTTGCGGTAGCAGGTGTTGCTATTTCTGCAACCAATGCCATGAAGCCTACGTATCGCCCCGTTGTTACTACTGCTGTCGATGCAGTTGCCTGCGTTGATTATGAACCACCAAATAGCGCGGATTTCGTTAAATATAAGGATGTACAATACAATATCATTAAAGTAAATGGTGGTATTTCTGAAGCTAAAGTGAAAGAAGAGATGAGATTAGTCGGCGACTACAATGGGAAGCCACTTTATATAGTAGAAGGAAAGAATTATTACGGTCAGCCAATCGGGGAAGACTTTATCTATGTTGATTCAGGGAAGAAGAATAAAAACATGCGTCTCTTTAACATCTACATCAAGAGTACTATCCCTACTCCCGACTTTGTAAAGAATTGCAAGAATAAAGGTGGCGACAAACAGATGATTGACTATTGGCGTACCAGTCAGTTCCCTCCCGCAGCATTTAATACAGCTGACGCGAAAGACGCAACTGTTCTTACAGACCCAGGGTATATTTGGTCAGACGCTAAAACAACATACAATGCAGTAAGCCAGCTTAAAAATATCCAACCAGCAGGGTCATTGTTTGTCAACTCAAGAAACAAAGAGTACCCATTGTATGAGCACTTAGGCACAGTATACTTAATAGATGGCAACGACGCATACGAATATATCCCAACAGATAAAGAAGTAGCTCTTTCAAGTGAAGCAAAAGCGAATTTACAGCTCAAATGGTTCTTCCTAGTCAATACACCTGTATATAGTTGGTTCACTCCTGACTGTAAGCCTGCTGTGTATCTTTACCCAGAGTCTACACAACAAACGACAGTGAAAATTGATGCAAAAGGACCATTAACAGTAACCATTCCTGAGTATCCACAGGGCGGCTGGGATGTCGTAGCGGAGCCAAATGGAACAATCCACTCAGAAGGCAAAACATTTCCATATCTTTACTACGAAGCTAGGATCCCAGATGACTCATTCAATAAGCCAGACACAGGGTATGTAGTACCCTTCAATGAACTAGATTCTCTCTATGCATCAGTCTTACCACAGCTCGGTCTGAATGCAAAAGAAACAGCAGACTTCAAAGAATACTGGGAGAAATACCTTCCATACTCACCGTACTACTTCGTCGGTGTGATGCCAGTAGCTGAAGTTGACGCAATCGAAAAATTGACAATCAACCCAGCACCAGACAAAACAATCCGAGTCCGATTATTCTTCGAACCTTTGAAAGACAGAAAAGATGTAGCTGCACCAGCAATTGCATCAGTTCCACAACGCGTGGGCTTCACAGCAGTCGAATGGGGCGGAATGGTAAAAATGGAACCAGGCTCAGACTTCACTTGCTCACAGTAAAAAATTACTCCTGAAAAATATATTATCTAACTCTGTATAAAGACATTTAATCAGTAGAGGTATCGTCGCGTGTCGGCGGGAATTGGAATTGTATTTTTTGAGCTTCACTTACTGTAGTCGTTCTTATTTCAGTATTGCCTCCACCAGTATTTCTTATTCTTGTTTGTGTAAGCATTTCTTGTATGATTTCAAGTCTTGGATCGTCTTCAATAAATCCTTCATCTGGAATGATAAGCATAATTTTAACATCAACATCCCTCGGAGCTTCACGTAAAACATCGGGAAGAGTTTCAAAATATGGATCTCCCATACGCGCTTGAACTAGGGTTCTTAAATTAGACTTAGTTGATCTTGCTGCATCAATAATTCTTATACGAATCTGTTCGTCAGTAATTACTGTAAAGAGTACGCTGGGTTCTTCTTTGCGTTTTTTATGTAAACGTTTACGAAGCCGTTCTTTGTATACTTGATAGTGCTTATATGAATTCACCCACGACGATATTATACAGGACAATTTATTTAATTCAATCGACATGAGTATCTTTACCATGTTTTACTATTAGGATAAATTGCCAAATGTTGCGCTACGCACTATAATAGGTGTATGCCCGGTAAAAGAAGTAATAGGAAGAAGCCATTTAAGCTTAAGCTGAAGAAGAAAACTATTTATACAATTTTTGCGCTTGGATTTTTTCTTGTGGGGAGTCTTTTTCTTTTGGCACTTGTGAATAAAAGTGAATCCACGCTTGTTGCAAGTACGCAGCTAGAAACCATGTTCGGTTCTCTGGCTATCCTCTTTCCTTTTGCCTTGTATTTCTTTGGTTTTTTGTTTTTACGGCTTAAGATGTATCTTTCACAGCTCAATGTGACTGTCGGATATATGCTTATTTTTGTGTCCCTCCTTGGGATTACGAGAAGTGGGGCAGTGGGGCAGGAGCTTTTCCGGATATTGCAAGAGATTATTACTGTCCCTGGAGCTAATTTGGTTTTTATAGGAGGGCTGCTGGTTGGAAGTATTGTGTTTTTTGATACATCAATTGATGAGATAGTACAATTTTTTGGAGGTGCCAGAGATGCAATTGGCCGGCTTTTCCCCCGGACACTCTTTTCAGCTTTTAAACGTGACAAGCCACTCTTTGTAAAGAAAAACGCCCTTACTATCAAGGGAGGACAAAAAGAAGAAGTGATCGCGCCACTCAAGCAAAATGCTCCGCCACTGCCTCCCAAAAAAGAACAGGAACTGCTACCTGAAAAGCTGGTAAGCAACATACTTGCTGGTGCCGGACCTGGTGTATGGGAATATCCCCCGGCTTCTCTTTTATCTGAAGACCCTGGTAAAAAAGCAGAGCGGGGAGATGTCAATAAAACTGCTTCAACGATTGAGAATACGTTGCAAAGTTTTGGTATTGATACACACGTTGCGGAGGCAAATCTCGGGCCCGCGGTTACACAGTATGCACTCGAAATAGCACTCGGGACAAAAGTTTCGAAGATAACCTCACTTGCCAACGATTTAGCGCTTGCGACAGAAGCACCAACTGGCCAAATCCGTATTGAAGCACCGATCCCGGGTAGAAATCTTGTCGGTATAGAAATACCGAACCGGTCACTTGAAGTCGTTACGCTTCGGAATTTACTTGGATCAAGTGTTATGCAAAAAGCAAAATCAAAATTGACAGTAGCACTCGGACTTGATGTGTCAGGAAATCCACTGACTGTTGATATATCCAGGATGCCGCACGCTTTGGTTGCGGGTACGACTGGTTCGGGTAAATCGGTATTGATCAATGCCTTTATTTGTTCTTTGTTGTTTCGTGCTTCTCCACAGGAGGTGCGGCTTATTCTTATTGATCCTAAGCGTGTTGAGTTCACCGCGTATAACGGCATTCCTCACTTATTGACTCCGGTTATTGTTGAACCGAAGCAAATTCTTTCAGCACTTAAATGGGCAATGGCTGAGATGGATAAGCGATATAAATTGTTTGCAGAACGGGGAGTCCGTAACATCGATTCATACAACGAACTGTCAGGTTTTCAAGCATTACCTTATATTGTCATCTTTATTGATGAGTTAGCTGATCTGATGATGTTTGCGCCTGTTGAGGTCGAGGACGCGATCGCGAGGCTTGCTCAGATGGCGCGGGCGACTGGTATCCACTTGGTTATTGCGACGCAACGGCCGTCAGTCAATGTTATCACAGGTCTGATCAAAGCCAATATCCCGTGTCGTATTGCCTTTAATGTTTCATCCATGATTGACTCACGTGTCATTATCGACTCCCCTGGCGCTGAAAAATTACTCGGTCGTGGAGACATGTTGTATGTTCCACCTGAATCTGCAAAACCAACCCGTATTCAAGGAACGTTTGTCTCTGAAAAAGAAGTGAAAAAGCTTGTCGATTTTCTTAAATCTAGAAATTATCCTGTGGAGTATACTGAAGAAGTGACAACGCAGCCTATTCCGTTGAAAAAAGGTGGCGGATCAGCTGGTTCCGACGGAAAAGATGGTGAGATGGACGAGGCAATTAGGTTGGTTTGTCAATTCAATACTGCCTCAGCATCATTTTTGCAACGTAAAATGTCTATCGGGTACGCCAAAGCAGCACGTCTTCTCGATCAATTAGAAGAGTTAGGAATTGTAGGACCCGCGGAAGGAGCAAAGCCGAGGGATGTACTCGTCAGAAATGCGGAGGAATATTTGGCAGGGCAACAGGAAAGTTAAAAGTATTTAGTATTTGGTATATAGTATTTAGTATGAAAATTCAGTTCATATGCTATATACTAAATACAAAATACTAAATACTATGGTAAGGCTTGGGCAGAAACTACATCAGAAGAGACTACAGCGAAAATTGACCCTTGATGAAATAGCACAAGCGATCAAGATAAAGCCTGTGTTTCTCTCCGCGATTGAGCGTGGTGAATACCACAAGTTACCCTCACCAGCTTATGCACAAGGATTTGTTCGGAATTACGCGACATACCTAGGTCTCTCAAAAGCTGAGATAACCGCTATGTTCAAAAGGGAGTTTGATGAAAAAAAAGCATATAAGGTCTTGCCTGATTCACTTGTCAAAACCAAAGAGTTTCCGCTACAGCGTCTGAAAATTCAACAATCACTCCTTCTTGCTGCCGCTATTTTAGTTATTTTTCTCGCTTACTTACTCTTTCAATATCGTTCAGCATTCCTCCCTCCGATGCTTACCCTCGATACCCCTAAAGAAAACAGCACAACATCAAAAGAAATTACGGTCACTGGAAAAGCTGATAGTAACGCGACAGTCTTCGTCAACAATCAGCCGGTGCTCGTGAGTAGTAATGGAGAATTCACAAGGCATCTCACACTCTTCCCCGGGAAAGCAACGATTTCTGTCAAAGCCAAAAGCCGTTTTGGAAAAGAAACAATACTCCAGAGAACTATAGTGGTAAAGTAGAGTTTTCTTACATCAATTTCCGATACAGTTTATATCCGAACGATACTGTTTTTTCACTTTCTTGCAGAATTTTTACTTGACAGAAGGGCTTGAGGTAAGGTAGTCTAGGTATATGGTAGATCCTGTCCAAATGGTTTTGTTATTGGTCATTCTTGTCTTGACCGTTCTTTTGATAGTTCTGGGCATACAAGTCTACTATATTCTTCGTGAGTTTCGTGAGACTATCGCCAAAACAAACAAAGTTTTGGATAATGCAGACTCAATAACTGAAAATATAGATGTGCCTCTGTCAGCACTATCCTCACTCGCGCTTGGGGTGAAGGCATCATCACTTTTTACGGTAGCGAAGCTTATCAAAAGTCTCTTGGGAGGTAGCAAAGATGATGAGAGACGTAATAGAGACTAATTTTTTAAATCAAGGATCAGGAATCATGGATAAGAAGTTTCGAATAATAAAAAGTATTTATCCCCTAATTCCTTCCTCATGATTCCAAATGTATAACTATGGAACAACGAAATGAACATAATGGAAATGGACACGGGAATGGATTTATTCTTGGTGTCATTGTCGGAGTCATTGTGACACTTTTGTTTACTACCAAGCGGGGCCGTGCGATAGTCAAAGACGTAACAGAAAAAGGTATTGAAAAGTTCTCAGATCTCGAGAAGCTTATGCATGATGCTGAGGAGAAAGAATTATATGAAGAGGAAGAAGAAACAGAAGACAATGATTATGTAGAACCGAAACCACAACCCAAGCCTACTCCAGAAGTCCGTCATATTGCAAAAAACGAAACATCAGAAACTGTTGAAAAGGCGACTCCAAAACAAAAAGAAGAGAAACCCATTCCCAAACCGAAAAAAGAAGAACCTACCCGCACTGCTGTCGCTGAGGCGACTGCTGGCGAGGAAAAGCCTGTCGAAAAATCCTCCAGAGGCAGACGCTGGTTCCGTGGTTTACGCAAGAAGAGTTGAGCAGCTAAAAACTATTTACGATCCACAGATGCATTATATAACGAAAAAATCGCATATTATTTAAAAAGCCAAAGCTATAGTCAGAATATTAAACGGAACAGTCCCAGGAAGAGAGCAATGATAAAAAGGATAAATTGAGCGATAAAACCATCATGTGAACTTCCACCACCACTTCCCGAATCAATAGGCCCTGGATTCAGAATCCCCGTCGGATTAACGCCCGGGACT
>JBGTMH010000034.1:0-5270 GCA_041743715.1 Patescibacteria group bacterium
GTTTTTATTGGCGGGAACTAACTCAACTTCTCCATTTCTTTTATAGAAGTATTTCACAGTCCATTCATTATCGACAATTGCCGCGACGATGTCGCCATTTATCGGCTGACGATTGGGGTCGACGATGATCTTATCTCCTTCACCGATCAAGGCATCAACCATCGAATCGCCGGAAACAGTCAAGAAATAAATTTCTCCCTGCACGTCATAGAGATACCGGAAAAGATCGATATTATCATGGTGAGCTTCAAATGCAGGCATTGGATAACCTGCTTTAATTGTCCCCAAATGGGGACTAGCAAAAAGATTTTTAGGAAGGAGTTTACCCTTGTCCCCTTTCTCTAAAATGTTTGCATCAATGAGTTTTGTAACGATTTTAAAACATGCATTCTTCGAAGAAAAGCCAAACAATGTCGTCATTTCTTCATACGTAGGAAGCCGTTTCTCCAATCTATAAAATTTCCGTAGATGTTTTATCGCTTTATCAAGTTTCATAATTTGGTGAACAGTTGTTTACTTTCATACTATACAGTGAACAGGTGTTCACTGTCAAGTACCTCAACACTTTTCTTACATTTTACTTGCAATTTGTTACGTATGAAGATATGTGCGGAATATATTTATAAGCATAGGTAAATTTAGTTATGCTTCAAAAGAGCGTTGAGATTAATACATTTTATTCTTTTCCCCGTAACCACCAAGCAAACCAGATCTTTGATCCGGTTTGCTTATAATGAAGTCAGCCTAGGTAGGCTTTAGATACGTCTATGTGTAAACGCTCGGTATATCCAGAGGAGAACCACTGAACCCAGAAGCGCTACTATAAAACTGTATAAGTTAAATCCGCCTACTCCTGTCTGTCCAAAAGCATTCATGATAAATCCACCCAGGAATGCTCCGACAATTCCGACTATAATATTTCCGAGTACTCCTTGTTGAGCATCAGTACCCATCATCATGGATGCGATCCAACCAACGATTCCTCCAAAAACTATCCAAAGTAAAAAATCCATATGTTATTCACCTCCTTCCATAATATGATCTTATGATAGAGCTTAGGCGTAAGAAGCGGATGAGTTAACTGTAAGAATTATGCAAAGACAGTTTATTCCAATGCGCAGATGGAGGAGACTTCGGCAATTACCCGATCGTGATCAATTTTTGAAAGATACAGCATATCAAGAACATTTGGCGTTGCATTTATTTCCTTACAGAGAACGATGTGATTTTCTAGAAGTGTTATTTTTTGAGATTGTGCAAGGGAGGTAAGCATTGTTATCGGATGAAGACGGGATCTTTCGATCATTTCACGCAGACTCCCACCTACTGGATAATCCCAACTGATAACTTTCATCCCTGAGCAGTGCGCGTAATTGTTGGCATCAATTGTGGTTTTGGTATTGGTGACGAGCCATGATTCGTGCACGCTATTTCTGACTTTTACATCTTCAAAACGCGCGTGCGTGTATAATGCGACCTGAACCTCTGACCGAACCCCTGGACTGTTATGAAATTTGGCCTCTATCACAACTGTTCTTCCGTCCTTTTCAGCTAGAATATCTATCTCATGCGTGATACATCTCCCACTGAGTATTTGTCGGACTTTCGTGCGGTATCCTTGGGATTCTAAGAGTTTACTGACAAAATCCTCAAAAGGATAGCCGCTCGGACCGAGCATCATTATTGCTTCCTTGAGGCTGTAGCGAGCCTTTGTATAGGGTCTGGAAGATTCATTTAGATATTCAAGAATATGTTGATAGATTTCTGCAGTCGAGATACCGTCATACAATTTACTTTTGATGTGAGTCAGAACATTGCCTTGGAGTGACTCCGGAATTCTGGCTCTTCTTATGGAGTCGATAACTTTTTTTTCACTAAACGGTTCACGACTACGATCTGCTTTGAGAACATGGAACATATACTAAGTATAATGAAGTCAAAAGTTAAAAGTCAAAATTCAAAAATACAAGTTAAAATTCAAAAGTTTAAACTTTTAACTTTTGAGTTGCACTTTTGACTTTTGCATTTTGAATTTTTACTTTCTTTCAAACACCACAAACCCCTCTTTCTCAACAACTTTAATAAATCTGGGATCCTTATCTACTTTCTTAAGTGTTTCCTTTGCCTGAGGGTCACTCCCATGAATAAGAATCATATCAGCCTTGTCTATTCCGAGGGGCGTCACATAGATATGTTCACGTTGGGAAAGATGTGAGCCGAGATTATTGGATGCTGAGATTTTGTAATGAACGGGGATTTGTTCCAAAACGCTATTGATATAATCCCTCTGTGGGAGTGGTTTGGTAATCATATCAATATTTGGCTCTTTTGATCCGGGTAAAGGACCGTAGAGATACGCAGAGTGGAGAGAAAAGATAATGATATATACAATGAAAAATATATTAATTGTCACTGCGGACTTGATCCGGAATCCAGACACACTAGATTCCCGCGTTCGCGGGAATGACAAGGTCAGTAAGGCTTTTTTTATGACCCAAACGCCGTAAATGGCGCTGAGAAAGATAAATGGAGTAATCGTTGCGGTGTACTGGTAATAGATTTGGTGTAATTGGGCGTTGTTGCTTAAAAGATTAATAAGTAAATCCGGCGCGGCAAAGATGAGAAAAAATGGAAAGAATAACGATAAATAGCCAAGAGGAGAAAACAATTGTGTGAGAAAATGACTCCGGTGTTTTTCCATAATTGTCTGCAGTAACAAATCGGGAGATAACAGAATTGATTTAATGACCTGCGTGGGACTCTGTCCATATTCTGAAAGATATTCGAGCGCAAAATGTTGTGAGCCTAGTGTTTGTGGAATTGCATGCCAAAAAAGAAAATAAAAGATCCCTATACTGACAAAAAAAACTCCAGTTCCTAATAAATGTTTTTTGTGATGGAAAAATAGTAAAAACCCAAATAATCCAATAATTAACCAAATTTGTTCTTTACATATTGCACTAAGCAATGCAAACACAAGAAAAAGCGCATATTTCTTTTTTAAATAAAAATAAAATGTCGCAAGCAGAAATGTTGTCGCTAAAGTTACCGGATGGAAATCATATAAGTTCGCACGTTCAATGCTGGGATTGATAAGATAAGCAAAAGCAAATACAAGAGAAAGATTTTTATTTTTGAGCACAACCTGCGCAATATAATAAACAAAAAATGCACCAGCCGCGATAACTATTGTTTGGATAAGAAGCAAATTGCGGGGATCTTGCCATAGCGCGTAAAACGGTGCTAACAGTACCAAAATAAAATCAGCATGGAAAGCAAGACGCGATATGGATTCAGTACCGTTTGGATTGGTAATCATAAAAATATTGCCGTGAAGCGTATTCCACACAGTCTGCGCCATATTTCCAAGATCAAACCTGCCTGTATAATAGTTGTCATAGCGCAGAATTGAAATCGTTGCAATATATATTGTATAAATCGCGCTAAGTCCAAACACGATACTTTCATACACATGACCCTTTAACCATTTTTCAACGTTTGTAACAAATACACTTCTACTCTTGAACCAGATATAACTGAGAAAAATAAATATAATTTCTGAAATAATCAATATAATTCTGGTAAATAACGCAGTGAAAGCTGCAAGACCTGAACTAGTAATCCGCAATAAAGCATACATGACAATTCCTTCTCTGACCCCAAAACCAGCAGGTGTCAAAAGAGATAAATATCCCGCCACAAAAGCTAATACAAATACTCCGACGAGGGGTGGAAAAAGTTGCGGATTGGTTCCAAATGCAGCAGTCATGACGAAATAATTCCCTACGCCAAAAAAGAGTAAAGCGACCACGCTAATCCCAATAAGTAATAAATTCTCGGCTGGAACAAATGACGGAAAAAGGAAATGAAT
The DNA here is from genome assembly GCA_041743715.1 of Patescibacteria group bacterium. Classification (GTDB taxonomy): domain Bacteria; phylum Patescibacteriota; class Microgenomatia; order Levybacterales; family UBA12049; genus JACDET01. The sequence goes on from JBGTMH010000034.1 coordinate 3,872, forward strand.
CGTTGAACGAAGTTTGTGAGGAAGATATTGCGCTACTTGTCTATTATAGACATATACTACGATAATAAGCCCGGCAACTGTTACCCCTACCCACCCAATTACCGATGAAAAATGCGGTAAGAAATACGGCAAAGACAATAACGAAACGACAAGACACCCCAGTACAAAAAGCTCCGCTTCGATGATAAGACCTGCTGCTATATCTTTTTTATCCACTCCTTTTTTATCAAACATCACTGCTCTTCCCAAAAATGACCAAATGTTTCCAGGTATATAGCGCTTGAGTTCTGAGACAGACCACAAATAGCATGAGTCTTTGAAGGGAATCTTATATCCATATCCATTCAAAATGCGATGCCAGACGAAACTGCGTAAAAAGTAAAAAAGAAGAAAACATAAGATCCCGTAGAGTAGCAGCACAGGATTGAGATTTGTAATATGAGGTAACAACGCAGGTGCTTGATCAAAAATAATTTTTGTGATGAAAAAGAATGCAATGAGGGTGAGCGGCAAACCAACCACAAACTTTAAAATCGGATACAGATGAGATTTCACTTTTGTATTGTACTTGTTTATGAATAAATTGTAAATTTATCAGCGGGCTGAATCGGAGGCAGTTTGAGGAATAAGCACATTTCCCTGACCATTATACGTGAAATTTCTTGAGATTGATTTTTCATCTCCGCCAGCGATGCTTTTAACCCGTAATTCAAACTTCACGGGACCTTGTGGCAGATTATATAACGCAACTGATCTATCATCATACCCTGACCAACTTCCACCATTAATGCTATATGACCATGCAGCTGCACAATAAATACGATCATCATAATTGATATCAATAGTCACCGGATTATCGGTAACGATATCCCCCTCCCCTGGTGAACTAATCAAGGCTGTTCCCAGTCCTTTCACACATGGAGCGGGGGTAGCACCAGTGACAGTGAGTGGTGTCTTGTTCACACCAACTGGCGCCGCATAAAAACCTGATTGATAATTATTTTGTATAGGTGGAGTTGGCGTAGGTTTGGCATTCATGTTCTTCAAACTATTGACATTAAGCAGCATAACGGTAATAAGTACAGGAATACTGAGGAATGCAGTAATAAATTCAATATACGGCTTCTTCCCGATAAGTTTGGAGTGAAAAGATTTTTTCGTTTTTTTGGTTGTTTTGGGCACCTTTTGCTTAGCTTTGGATGATTGAGCAGATTTAGACATAGCTCTCCTCTTAAAAGGGACTGAAATAATTGTAGTGAGGGTTCCACCCCGATTTCTACGTACATGTACGCTAAGGAATTAAGGTCTCACTAAACCCCTGTTTAGCTTGTATTCTCCGTACAGAATAACATTACTCCATTCAATTGGACTAATATGCGCCAGTAATGACGCATCAATT
>JBGTMH010000035.1:0-37362 GCA_041743715.1 Patescibacteria group bacterium
AACCGTCTGGAAACGTCTGCTTACACAATTGAAAAAGTGATTGATGCTGGAACGACAGGAAATAAGTTCAATCAATTTCTTTATGGTGACAGAATTCTTCTCATCGCGCATGGGCAAGTAATTGCGGGGTTTGATATGTCCAAAGTAAAAGAAAGCGATGCTATTGTCGAAGGAAATACGCTTAGGCTTCGTTTGCCCGCGCCTGAAATTCTGGTCACCAAGCTCGATAGCGAACAAACACGGGTTTATGATAGACAACAAGGCGTACTAACCAAAGGTGACAGAAATTTAGAGGCAGAAGCGAGGAAAGAAGCCGAAGCGGTGATCAAAGATGCCGCGTGTAAAGGTGGAATTCTAAATGAAGCTTCGAAAAACGCGAGAAGTCAAATGACTGGGTTGTTTAAGAGTTTGGGATTTAAGACAGTAATTATAGATATTCCTGAAGGGTCGTGTTAGAAATTAATAATTTTTTTTATTAGTATAATTCTCTTTGTTGTACTTTTTTTCATGGGTGAAATTTGTGATTATTTGTTCGGTCTTGTCGCTTTTTACAGGGGGATTTGCCGCTTCTTCCATGCCATAAATATATCTCCGACCAGAGCGCTCCACTTCAATCACTGAGGCAAGTAAAGAATCAGCAGCTGCTTCGATGTCAGAACCGTCAACCAATCCCTGAGCAACTGCAAGGATGCGTTCTGGTAATGCAGCGATAAAATCTTCTAGCTTTGATTGTAAATAGTTAATTTGATATCTAGTCCCGTTCTGAGCAAAAAATTCATCTATTCCCCCTACTACGCCACCTGCTTTTTCCATGGCTGCTTTTATCAATGCAAGCCGTGCAGTATCGGCAGCAGTTGTTGCGAGTGGTTGGATTTCCTCAAATACTTCATAAATCATCCCTAATCCAAATATCCGTGCCTTTCTATCGTCTTTTAATTTCATGCTAGTCGCTTCTCGCTCTGCGTCTTCTGGTGTTTTGATTGCTTTTGTCCTTCTTGCCTGTGGCCTTTGTAAACTTCCCCCTGCACCATACTGTACATATCCTAATTCATTTAAAATTGCCATTTCTGCTGCCATATCAGGATTTGCCGCAGCGATTTGATCAAAAGAATAGCCCTCGGTTATTAATAATTTTAGTTTATTTACAAGAACTCGAGGTGTTGTTTGGAGAAGTAAGCTTTGTGCCAAGGATGAATCACCAGTGCCCTTTGCAACTAGCGCGCGTTGTAATGTATAGGAAATATCTTCATTAGGGACAACTGACGTTACGGGTCCTGAACGGTCGGTATGAACGAATTTTACTAGTTCTCTTGTTAACTGGCGAGCTCTCACGGCTTGATCATCGGATTGTGGTGGAGTGTAAAGTGTACGGTCAGCAGCTGCTTCTACTTTTTGATCAACTTGCTTAACTCTACTTGGGGCTTCAGTAGTTTTAGATCGATGTTGTCTTATAAGATCTTCCATGGGTGTTAACTGTTCTGCAACTCGTTGAGTAAACGGTGGTATATAAACGACTGCTTCACGAAGAATCCGTCTAATTGCGATATCATCTCGTCGTTCTTGATCTGCTATTCCTGCGACATATTCAAGAGGCGGCAAACCAAACATTATGCGATGCCCGGCCGAAATAGTAGTTACCGGAACTATGGTCTTTCACGTCTTTGCATAACAGCAATTATAAACTATAAGTCTAAAAAATGGAAGTAGATATTCCAATATTCGATATTACACCGTCTTCTCAATACAAGTTGCTGATGCTACGCCGTCGGAGGCGTGGGAGAAGCGCATGAGGATTACTCCTTGTGTGTCTCTTGAGAGCTTGGGGATTGATGAGATGGCAAGTTTTACGATTTGGCCTTTCTTTGAGGTTATGATGACCTCGTCACAATTTGGAGGGACAACTTGGGCGATGACTACTTGACCTGTTCTGTCAGTTACTTTGGCGACTTTGACTCCTTGTCCACCCCTATTTTGTAGCGGAAATTGCTCAACGGGTGTTTTTTTGCCAAGACCATTTTCCATAATCGCGAAGAGATCTGCTTTATCCCCTTTGGAAATGACATCCATGCCGATAACTTGATCTTTGGAATCAATTTTTATCCCCCTAACTCCCATGGTTGCCCGACCAAGTGGGCGGACCGAGCTTTCTGAAAATTTAATTGCCTTTCCACTCTTGGTAACAATAAGCACATCACTTTTGCCATCGGTGATATTACTCCAGACGAGTTCATCTCCGGGATCAAGCTTGATTGCAATCATGCCGTTTCGTCGTATATTTTCAAATTCTTTAATGTGTGTTTTCTTGACAGTTCCGTTGCGCGTAGATAAAAAGACATAGCCAACTTTGACAGATTTATTGTGAACGATAAATGATTCGACCTTTTCCCCGGCTTCAATGTTGAGTAAGTTCACGATGGCTGATCCTTTACTCGTGCGGCTGCTCTCGGCTATTTCATATGCTCTGAGTGCATATGCTTTTCCTTTGTTGGTGAAGAAGATTATGTTGTCATGGGTCTGTGCTGAACGGATATGGAATATGCCATCTTCGTCTTTGACATTCATGCCGGTAATGCCTTTGCCGCCGCGGTGTTGGGTGTGGAATGTGTTCATGGATTGGCGTTTGATATAGCCTGTGTTGGTCAGCGTTATGACTGTCGCTTCATTGGGAATCAGATCTTCTTCTGAGAACTCCCCTACTTTTCCTTTATAAACTTTGGTACGCCTGGGATCTGCGTATTTTTCTTTGATTTTGAGAAGCTCAGTCTTGATAACTTCCAGAATTTTTTCACCATGTGCGAGTAAGTCTTCAAGGTACGCGATGGTTTCTTTGACCATCAGTAATTCATCTTCAATTTTTTGTCTCTCAAGTGCCGCGAGTCTGCGAAGTTGCATATCGAGAATCGCAGTGGACTGAATTTCACTGAGTTTAAATTTAGACATCAGGTTTTGTTTGGCATCTTCTTGGTCTTTTGAGGCACGGATTGTGGCGATAACTGCATCGATGTGGTCGACCGCGATTTTTAATCCTTCGAGAATATGAAGCCGGGCTTTGGCTTGTCGTAGTTCAAATTCGGTTCTACGGCGGATGACTATATAGCGGTGTTTGAGATATTCTTCAAGGATGAGTTTGAGATTTAACGTTTGCGGTGTGCCATCAACGAGCGCGACCATATTGACTGGGAAGGTTGTTTGTAATGCTGTGTGTTTGAATAAATTATTTAGTACTTTTTTAGGTGTGGCGTCACGTTTTAGCTCGACATATATTCTCAGGCCTCGTCTATCTGATTCGTCACGAAGATCAGAGATGCCATCAATCTTTTTTTCTTTGGCCAGATCAGCGATTTTGGCGATGAGCAGTGCTTTATTGACTTGGTATGGAAGTTCTGTGATAGTAATCGCTGATTTGCCATTCCCTATTTCTTCAATTTCTGCTTTTCCACGGATGATGATTTTCCCACGTCCCGTGATGTAGGCATTTTTAATTTCCGTAATGTCATAAATTGATCCAGCAGTTGGAAAATCTGGGCCTTTGACAAATTCGAGCAACTCGTCGATGGTGACATCTGAAGTTAGCAACTGGACGTTAGAAGTTCGATCTTTGAGGTTAGAGGTTTGAGGTTCAGGATCTAATTTCTCACTTCCTTCTCTAATTTCTAATTTCTCCTTGCTAACTTCCGTTTCGGTTTTAGTTTTACCAATAGTATAGATAATTGCATCAATGACTTCTGTCAGATTGTGTGGTGGAATTTTTGTGGCCATTCCAACTGCTATACCTTCTGCTCCCATCAGGAGGAGATTTGGTAATTTTGCCGGTAAATAAAGTGGTTCTTGAAAACTACCGTCATAATTTGGTCCGAAATCAACTGTTTCTTTATCTAAATCGTGGAGAAGCTCCATAGAGATAGCTTGAAGTTTGGCTTCCGTATAACGATCTGCAGCTGGAGGATCTCCATCAACCGATCCAAAATTGCCTTGTCCCCAAATGAGTGGATAACGCATAGAAAAATCCTGCGCTAAACGAACAAGTGAATCATAAATCGCCATATTTCCATGAGGATGATATTTACCCATGGTTTCACCCACGATACGGGCTGACTTGAGGAATTTTGCAGTGGGACCAAGTCCCATTTCATGCATGGCATAGAGAATGCGGCGGTGGACGGGCTTGAGTCCGTCCCTTACATCAGGAAGTGCACGGGCGACAATGACAGACATCGCATAATTCAAATACGATTTCTTCATCTCATCCGTGATGTTCGTCTGTTGTAATTTACCGATATTCATACTTTAGTTTTTCGTGATATCCGCTGACTGTAACTTTCCAATGTGTATCATTATGTTATTGAGAGAAGCCTTCTTCTTTGAAGAGAGTAATACATTCGCGGATAATCTTCTTTGCTTCTTTACTATCCCCCCATCCGAGTACTTTGGTTGTTCCCGGTTTTTTGAGATCTTTGTAGTGAGCGAAATGAAACTCTATTTGTTCCTGCCATCTCTTACCCAGATCATCAAGGGAGTTGATGCTATCCCCTGTATTGCGGTCATCAGCTGGAACACAGACAATTTTGTAATCCATGTCTCCACCATCTTCAAAATTAAAAATACCAATAATTTTTGACTTTACCAAAACTCCTGTGGGGATAGGTTCATGGCATACCAGAAGTACATCTAATTCGTCACCATCGGAATCTTTTGTTGCGGGAATAAAGCCATAATTGACTGGTTTTGCAAAGATCGCTGGCTCTGCACGATCCAACATAAAAATGCCGTGTTCTCTGTCATATTCTATTTTAAGTGTTGATCCTTGTGGAATATCGACAATTGCGTTGACCCAACCTTCGTCTATATTTCCTGGAGTAAGTAATTTATTATAGTCTGGCATAGGTTCAATTCTTTCTTATTATAACATAAGAGTTTTTTATTCTCATACTTTAAATATCAAGCTCGGCCGTTATAGCATTGGTCTGGATAAAGTGTTTTCTTGGTGGGACTTGGTCTCCCATGAGCATGGTGAAGACTGCGTCGGCGTCTTCGGCGTCATCAATTTTTATTTGTTTTAAGACACGGTTTACCGGATTCATCGTTGTTTCCCATAATTGATCCGCGTTCATTTCACCAAGACCTTTGTACCGTTGGACAGCGATATTTGCGTTGCCACTTTTCATTGCTTTCATTGCGGCTTCACGTTCTTGTTCATTATAGGCATAGCGGATATCTTTGCCACGTTGAAGCTTAAAGAGCGGTGGCATTGCGACGTAGAGATATCCCTTACGAATAACCTCAGGCAAATGACGGAAGAAAAAGGTGAGGATAAGTGTTGTTATGTGTTCACCGTCAACGTCCGCATCAGTCATGATGATGACCCTGTGGTAGCGGATTTTTTCCATATTGGTCGTGTCCCCTATCCCGGTACCGAGTGCTATAATCATATTTTTTACTTCTTCGTGTTCGATCATTTTGTCTAGACGGGACCTCTCGGTATTTAAAATTTTACCCTTTAATGGCAAAATAGCTTGGAATTTTCTATCTCTCCCCTGCTTGGCTGATCCACCTGCTGAATCTCCCTCGACGAGATAGAGTTCAGAAATTGCGGGATCTTTTTCTTGACAGTCTGCAAGTTTGCCGGGTAAGGTTGATCCTTCCAGAGCGCCCTTTCTTATGACTGCTTCTTTGGCAGCTTTTGCAGCCAGACGGGCTTTGGCTGCGAGGAATACTTTTTCAAGAATTCTGCGTCCGTCACTGGGGTTTTCTTCAAAATAGGTTGTTAACGCTTCTTTGACGATGGTATTTACGACTGATTGAATTTCCGAATTTCCAAGTTTTCCTTTGGTTTGGCCTTCGAATTGGATTTTATCTTGCGGCATTTTGATAAAGACGACGGCTGTCAGTCCTTCCTTCGTGTCGTCCCCTGTCATTGGTTCACTTTCGGCTTTGAATGCTCCGGATTTTTTTCCGTAATCATTGATGGCCCGAGTCAATGCCATTCTAAAACCAGTAAGATGGCTTCCACCGTTTACGGTATTAATGACGTTCACATATGATTCGACATTTTCTGTATACGTATTATTGTATTGGAGCGCGACTTCTACCTGGACATCACCATCTGATTTGTTGATGCTGATTGCTTTATGGAGCGGATCTTTATTTTCATTTAATTTCTCAACGAGTGACACGATACCTCCTTCGAAGTAATAATTTATTTCTTTGGGTTCACGGCCTCTGTTATCTACGAAGTGGAAAAAGAGTTTGGGGACGAGATAGGCGCGTTCACGGATAATTTTCTTAATAAAATCGTAATCCCAAGCAAAGGATGTTACACCTTCCTCAGAAGTCGCAATAAATTCTTTGAAAATAGAACTGTCAGGTAGGAATGTTACGGTAGTACCTTTTTGCAATTGCATTACTTCAGGATGGTTTGGCATCATTTCTTTGACCACTTCGACTTGTGTTGTTGGAGTACCTTGCTCATAGCGTTGTCGTGTGACTTTGTTACCTTTGCGGACTTCCACAAGCAACCAATCAGATAGCGCGTTAACAACAGATGAACCGACACCATGCAGACCACCTGAAATTTTATACGCTGAACCACCGAATTTACCACCTGCGTGTAATTTGGTCATGACAACCTCGAGTGCGGATTTGTTATATGCCGGCATCATATCTGTGGGAATTCCACGGCCGTCATCTGTTACTGAAGCAGAACCATCGGCGTTGAGAACAATCCAGACATTTTTGGCAAAGCCTGCCAATGCCTCATCGACTGAGTTATCGATAATTTCACGTAAGGTTTCGTGCAGTCCATAGACATCTGTTGAGCCGATATACATACCTGGTCGTTTTCTTACCGGTTCGAGTCCCTCAAGAACTTGGATTTGTTGTGCACCGTAATCAGAGGTATTCTTTGTAGCCATCAATCTATCTATTATACATAACCTGCATAGAATATCAACTACTTTAATTTTTACAATAGGATTTCTGGGTCATGAGAGCTTCATCAAGAGAGTTAATTCATGCATTTGACCAAATTACATACCGCTTTCCGTTGAAGGAAATCTATCGTTTGTGTTACTATGTTTCTATGCAGTTAACGGGTGATCTCAAAAACAAAAAATGTGTTCCTTGTGAAGGTGGCGTAAAGCCATTAACCCCGGATGAGTACGGTGCGTTTTTGAGAACAGAATTAAGCGGGTGGAATGCAGTCGATGAAAAATCGATTGAGAAAAAATATAAGTTAAAAAATTTTAAGGAAGCGTTGGCTTTTGTTAATAAGGTTGGCGCACTTGCTGAAGAAGAGGGTCATCATCCTGATATACGTTTGTATAGCTGGAATAAAGTAAAACTCACATTGAGTACTCATGCAATTGGCGGGTTGTCCGAAAATGATTTTATTATGGCTACAAAAATTGAGACTGATGCCATCAAATAAGAACCTACGTATATCTTTTATTAAACTAACCCCGCCGTTTTTGCGATTTCATAATAAGCAGCTAAAGCAACACGGTTACGCACATCCAGCTTTCTGCGGATGTCACTTAAATAGCTTCTGACAGTCGATTCTTGCTTACCAGTTCGTATAGCAATATTTGCATTAGAACTACTATCAGTACTTGCTACTAATGCATCTAATACTTTTTTTTCCTCAAATTCTCCTTCAAGTTGTGATAATAAACCAAAATCGAATGCTGAAGCAACTTCATCCAGCGGAATATCTCCATTTCTGATACCTCTGACAACAGCCATCTCTGCAGAATTGACTCCGTATCTATCATAAATATTTGATTGACGGCTTTTGACGGTGTCAGGGCTAATAAATAGCTTATCTGCTATTTGATTCTTTGTTAATCCAATTGCCATCAGTGTAAGAACGTCCTTGAATCTACTAGCCTCTTGTGCTTCAGTACGTGTTCTACTAATGCTTTCTGGCGTTCTCAAATCAGGTATAGATTGGATACAGCGCATTTTGCCAAGAGTGCATTGGTCATTTGCATAGAGTGGACAAAGAATTGTTGGCTGCTGTGGCTTAACAGATTTATATACCAGTACTGCATCAACTCCTTGCGTTAAAGGGGTACCTAGTCCTTCCCTTGCACCTCTGCATTTTATAGGCTGTTTAATTAATATCTCTGGTCGCATGTTTGACGAATTATACAGGCTTTAATTTAGTTAGTCAATTTGCTTTACTTGATGTCTCGGAAACCAATCCCTTTATAATAAGTTTGTATCAAGCTTTTTGGTCTCAAAAATGGTGTATAATTGGCGGATAGTTTTATGCTCTACATTTTTATCATTGGCGGCTTAGTGCTGTCACTTATTTTTGATTTTCGTGGTGTGCAAAATACGCAGTGGTATTTATTGCTCACTGCCACATTACTAGCGATCGGATTATATAGTAGCACCTTTGGTATTTCTCTAAAGGAAGCGCGCCGAAATATGCGTCTTATACTCACTGCCGTTACGGTTGGAGTGTTTGTAAAAGCGATTATTATCGGTATCGTGCTGTCGTTTATCCTGAAAAATCCGTTTGGTTTTATACTCGGCATTATAATGGCACAAATTGATCCGTTGTCCACAGCAGCACTGCTCAATAGTTCGCGATTATCGAAAAGGGCTAAAACCATCCTCGCTGCGTGGTCGTCTTTTGATGATCCAGTGACAATTATAATGTCATTGTATGCACCAGTGATGGTATCGATGATGGTAGGTAGCCATTGGCAGCCGATTGGAGGCACAATGCAAGATGTTGGGTTGGTAGGATATGTTACTGAGACTGGAATTAATATTCTCTTTGCCACAGGTGTGTTTGCACTATGGATGTTTATAAAACGTTTTGCCAAGGCGTCACGCTATCTTATCGTTGTTTTTGCTGCGCTTGCTATGTATGTGCTGGTCGCTGGATCGTTGTCGATTGCAGTATATTATTTCTGGATGCTGGGTGTCGCAATTCTCGGTCTTTTTATGCGGCCACCTATTGAGAAAATCATACCTCACGCAGTCCACTGGGCACTCTATATGGCAGCAATATTGTTGGGTATCCTGTTAATAAATGGCATCAATGTCTGGGTCGGAATAGTGCTTGGAGTTACAGCGTTTGGCGCACAAATAATCGTAGGCTATCTGGTTACTCATAAACTTCCTAATCATGATAGGCTAAGGATTGCTTTTTCGCAGCAAAACGGCATCACAGCCATAATCCTCGCACTCCTTTTTGAGCCATACTATCCCGGCACAATCGCCATCGTCGCACCAGCAATCATCGTAATTAACACGGTACGTGCAGCAACTGAATTATTACTAAACGCCCATCTCGAGAAGACTGGTCACGCTTTTCATGGGTAGTCCAACGTAAAAAGATTAAGATTCATATGAAAAGGATTTAAGCTATATACTTACAACAGTTACTGTTTAAATAAAGATCTTCAACCTGGGAGGTTAAATAGCTTTGACACCTAGGGAATATTTGTTGATAATCAATGTATGCCTGGTCGGAAAATACCGCTATTTACTGGTGAAACATATCATCTCTTTAATCGAGGAATAGATAGGCGAACGACATTTACTAGCAAAAAGGAATATCAGCGAGTACTTCAAGTTATTACGTTTTATCAATTTCAACATCCCTCAATTAGTCTTTCGAGGTTTTTGACATTATCAAACGAAAGAAGGGATAGCCTGTTAAGTCAATTGAAAAAGCAAAATCAAAAGCTAGTTTTGATTCATGCTTTTTGTCTCATGCCAAACCATTTTCATTTTCTTGTACGACAGCTAGCGAATAATGGAATTTCACGTTTTATGAGCCAGTTACAAAATAGTTATACACGATACTTTAATACAGTCCATCAACGAGTTGGTCCATTGTTTCTTGATCAGTTTAAAGCTGTTCGTATCGAAACAGATGAGCAATTAATTCATGTATCACGATATATTCACTTGAATCCATATACATCCTTTGTCTTGAAGAATCTAGAGGAAATATTTGTGTATCCTTATTCTTCATTGCATGAGTATTTTGATGATGAAATAGATACAATATGTGACACAAAAGATATTAAGTCATATTTTGAAGAAAAGAAAGATTACAAAAAGTTTATTTGTGATCAGGCAAGTTATCAAAGAGAATTAGATAAAATAAAACATTTGTTATTGGAAGATTAGTATTTCCTAGGTTCCCTAGCTATACAACCTCCCAGGTTAAAGATTTATTCTTCATAGAATTGTTTGTTTTTTAGTTTCTCTGGTAGAAATGATTCTTTTTTTTTCGGGCCGACGTGGTCGGTTGACCATTCATAATTTTTTCCATATCCTAAATTTTTCATAAGTTTGGTTGGAGCATTTCTTAGATGAAGTGGAATTGGTTCATTTGGGTAATCGTAGACTGCTTGTTTGGCTTTTCCGAGAGCATTTGGGACGGCTCGTGATTTTTTGGCGCTGGCTAGATAGATACAGACATGGGCGAGGATCAGTTGGGATTCTGGCATGCCGATTTTGTTGACTGCTTCGAACGCTTCGTTGGCTTGGATGAGGGCACCCCTATCAGCGAGGCCGATGTCTTCGGAGGCGAAAATGATCATCCGTCTCGCTATGAATTTTGGATCCTCGCCGTTTTCTAACATTCTCATCAGATAGTAAAGCGAAGCATCGACGTCTGAGCCTCGCATGGATTTTATGAAAGCTGAGATGATATTGTAGTGTTCGTCGGCTTTTTTGTCGTAGAGTCCTGCGGATTTTGTCTGGAATACTTCTTTGATGATTTCCGGTTTTATAAGTTTTTCTTTATATGTGGTGACTGCAATTTCAAGTGCGTTAAGCATGATGCGTGCATCGCCGCCTGAGAGTCTGATGAGTAATTCTTTTGCTTCTGGGTTTATATTTTTTTTATACTCCCCTACTCCCCGTTCTTTGTCAGTAAGTGCTCGGTCAATAAGAGTTTCTAAATCATTTTGTTCCAAGCTTTTTAAGACAAAGACTCGGCTTCGAGACAGAAGTGCGCTGATGATTTCAAAAGACGGGTTTTCTGTTGTAGCACCGATGAGGGTTATCAAACCGCTTTCGACATATGGAAGAAGAGCGTCCTGTTGCGCCTTATTCCAGCGGTGGATTTCGTCAATGAAGAGAATTGTGTGGTTACCCTTCGATTCTCCGCCAGCTGGCGGATCACTCAGGGAAGAAGTTTTTTTGACTGAGCTTGTCGAAGGCTGGGACTGGTTTAGTTTTGCAATTTCAACCAACTTCATCAAATCGCTTTTCCCACTCGTCACACCGGAGAGTTGGTGGAAGTTGGCGTTTGCTGCATTAGCGATCAGGTGCGCGAGTGTCGTCTTCCCACTCCCTGGTGGACCCCAGAAGATCATTGAGGAGAGTGTGCCGGTCTCGAGCATTTTTCTGAGAAGTTTGTTTTCTCCAACGAGATTTTCCTGCCCGACGTATTCATTGAGCGTTTGTGGTCTGAGGCGGTACGCGAGATTCATGAGGCTATTGTAGCATATTAGTGGTTAGTGGGATGGTGGTGAGCTGGTTCGGAGTTGAAGGATTGGGCGAGCTTGGGATGCATCGCTGCTTGTTCTGATTTTTTGGTTTCAACTGCTTTGGCCAGGATGATAATTGTGGTAAGTGCTACTGCGAAAAAAAGTGGGGTGTACTGTGTCGCAAAGGCAATTGAAAAAGTTTTACTGTAAAAGAGAAAGCACATAATACTGGTAATTCTTCCGATGTTTAATACCATTTCCAAATCAAAGATATATTTATACTTATGGTCCGCATGCGTATTTTCCCGGTCAATAAGATCAAGTATTAATGAATTTGCTTCAACAGCTAGGATCTGATGTGAGATAGTCAGAAGTGCTATAAAAATGAAAATACCAGCCGGTGTAAAATTGAACGCAAGTATTGAAGCGCCTGTCAAAAGCGTCATAATACTCAGGGCAATCATTCTGATTTGATATCTCGTATTTAAAATCCTGGCAATAAAGTACATGATTATACCCGAGATCACTGCTGCTCCTGATTGTACAATGCCAAGTGTTCCCTCATTTCCTACATGCGCCAGCACTATAAGAATTGGTAGAAAGCCCAAAACGCCTGAAAGCATACCGAGTAACGCGGCAATACCCCGAGCATAATTCCATTGCGGAGTGCCATGATGTAAGACAATGTCTGGGATGTCTGGGGTTGTAATGTTGATTTTTTTTATGACGCTACTGAGCATGACAGATATGACTATGACCAAAATCGCGATGACATAGTAGCCTTGCTGCGGTGAGTAGAAACTGTATGCTGTGCCGAAGACCAGAAAAGCACCGATTGCTGCCGGAATAATAATATTGCTCGTGGTAACTGAGAGAAAATCTATGCTAGAGAAGTAGATTCTATTGGCATGTGATGTTAGTTCAACTGTTAATAAGTTTTTATTTGCAAAGAAAATTCCCGATGCAAAACCAAATCCCATGCCGAAAAGAAGTACAGAAAATTCATTGACTACAGGCAGGAAAAGTAAAATTGCTATGAAAATTGCACGGATTACAGCACCGGCCAAATATAATCTATTGACTGAAAAGTGTTTGAGCAACTGCCCGTTGAGGTAAAAGCCTATCGGTAGCAGACAAAACATTGCGAGGTTAAAGAGAGCAACAATCATGATATCTTCTGTCCGGCGCCATAAAAAAGCGTTTATGAAGATGGCAAATATTGGTTGGACAATATTGAATAGGCAAATCGACAAAAGGAGTTTTTGCCCCTGGGGACTTATTTTTTGATACTGCTTATGTTCATTTAAAAATAGTTTTTTAAATAAATCCATCTAATCTATGGTAAAGAGGATTGAGGGAAAAAGCAAATACACGAAGCAGGACATAACCCATCTTTTTTAGATTAAATAACTAATAATATTGTCCCCAAGATCATAACGCTCGCACCAAGTAATCGTTCTTTGAGGTGGCTTTCTTTCAAGATTAGTCCTCCCATAAGAACAGTGAAGAGAGCTCCAAGACTAAAAATAGCCGTAGCATAGCCGACATATGTCAGAGAAAAGACAGTATAACCCGCAAATTGGGCCAAAGCTGTGAGTGCACCGAAAAGAAGAAAGAATTTTATGTTTTTCTTGATAGCTATTGATTCGTGTTTGATTTTTCTTACTGCATAGAAAGAGAGATAGAGCGATACTAAGAAAAATCCGAAAAATGGTGCATAGAGAGGTGTAACAGGAGACGTTTCAAAAAGTGCTTGTTTTTGGAATATTGGCGTGAGACCAAAGAGAAAAACTTGAACAAAAAAGAGCCTCACACCTTTGTCTGAAATTAGTTTTTTAATTGGTGTGAAGAAGCCTTCTTTAATGTCTGAGACATTGAGCAAATACATACCGGATACAATGATGACTATACCCAATAGTTTTGGAATCGTTGGAATTTCATGTAAAAAGAGAAAACCAAAAAACGTAGCAAATACTGGTGTAAATGCACTCAGAGGTGCTAAGAGTGAAATTTGAGTGTGACGCATTGCCCAGTACCCTGCACAAAAGGCGGTCACGTCCAAAATACTGGATATAAACATAAAGAAATAGAATTTTTCAGTTACTTGTGGAAATCCACCCTGCAGAAAAAGGATTATAAGCATAAATCCTAATACAAAACATAAATTTAAAAAAAGAGCAACTATTGGATGGATTGTCTTAAGCTGATGCTTATTAATAACACTTGAGAGTGAGTATGAAATTGCTACAAAAAGCGCGAGGGGAAACCACATCTTGTTATTTTATCATAGAAGAGTTAGGATTCTTGAACACGTAATATTTTCTTTTTCCATACATACAGCATGAGAAGTAATATAATAAAAATAATTGGTGTGAGGAAGAAGTATTTGAGATCGGAAAGTGTGAGAAATATCGCTCCGAACACGATCATTCTTCCAAGGACGGTGGGAATTTCTCTCAGAATGATAAATTCTTCTTCTCCCTCCCCTTTTACTGTCCGGTAAATTGTACTGAAATATGAAACGACAAATAATGTAAACACAAATGACCCGGCTATGGTGAGAAGATATGCGTGAAGTGGTATCGTCACAGTCATCCGCAAAATCTCGACCCCTAGCATGAGGATAGCGGCGATGGGGATGAGTTTTTTATCATGGCGGTTTGCGAATTTACCAACAAGAAGTGTGAATACTGCACCTCCAATTGCACTCAAACTACCCACAATTCCTGGTGTTGCGAGTGATCCAATGATAATGAAGACATATATGCCCCAGAACCAGTTGGATTCTTCCAATACGTTATCAAATCCTTCAAAAAGAAATAATGACTTATTACGTTTTATTCTCTGCCATGCTTTTGAAAAATTAAGAGAGATAGTAAATCCGGTATCTTTTACTTTGGCTAAAGGAATATAGGAAAGAATAAGACCGCATGCTGTAAGAAGGAATACCGGCCAGAATCCAACAAACGGGATCAGAAGCGCGCCAATCAGCGGTCCGATAATACCGAATAATTGCGGTAACGCATAAAACTTGGCGAGATTGCTTCCCATGTCTTTATGTTTTGAATGTTTGATAAATAAGAGATTTAATGGTATCCAGTACGCAAAGATAGCTGCGCCATTAACAATCGCGATAACCGCAATCGGAAATGAATGATATTGCAGCAGCGTTAAAAGTAATAAATAGATAATTTGTAACGGGTAGTTCAGCTTAAATATATTGATAAGTCCCCATTTTTGCATGAGCGGAACATAGATAAAAAGGCCAATCAGCAGTCCAACCAAATGACTTATGGCGAAATAAATAATTACTTGTGGAAGTGTGTAGTGAAGTGTCAGTAAATATGCCGGCACATAGACACCGATAACAGATAATGCAACTGAATTAAGCGTATGAGAGACATACACTCGCTGGATATCCTTCATAGATGTATTATAAATGAAAGGTGGTGTTTAATTTAGTAGTAAGTTACATACCAAACTAAGATCCGGGAATCCCGGACCTTAGTTTTAAAATGTTCAGATATGCTTTAGAGCTGTCCCCGTACTGCTCCAGCAGGATACACCGAATTATGTACGTTTACGTAATAATGTGATGGATTACCTAAAATCTCTTCCAATTCGTCTTTCGCGACAGTGACACAACCATTGGCGTGACCTTTCGCGTTTGGGGTTGGTAGGTTTACGACAACAGGCCCAGCTTGTCCAGCAGGAGCTTCATGGATGTGTGCTGCAGTTGCTGGTTCGATACCATACACTCGTAGGTTCACACAAAGCTTTTCCTGTTCAGGATGCACCTTGATCTTCACGAACCCAAACCCATCTGAATCACCAGGACCTGGAACTTCCTGATCGTCATTCAAAAAAGTAATCAGCCGAGATTGGTATTTGGCCAACCAATTGTTATTGCTACTCCCCTGTCCAACGTTAATTGATGTGGATGAATTGCTTTGTGTATGATGCGTATCATCCGCAAAAGCACTTGTTGCCAAAGAGCCAAGCAGGAGCGCTCCGGAAACTATAGAAATTGCTATTTTTTTGTAAATCATTTTTTCACCTCCTTTCTGCATGTCGTATTTTTATCAAGGATTTATCTAAAGTTAAGATCTCCAAATCAATCTATTAATATAAAATACTTAACTAGTTTAATTAATCATATCCGATACCGTATGTCAATGAATATTTCGTAAGAGTAACGAAAGAAGATAGATAAATCATTTAAATTTCCTAGGTTACGAAGCTATTTAACCTCCCAGGTTAAAGAATTCTAAGCTTGTTCTTATGTGGGAATTTTAATGAAGTAACAAAGTATTTTCGATGGCGAAACGGGGGTTGATGTTGGTTGTTTTGAGAAGTTTATGGAGCTCTTGAAAGCTTGAGATAAGGTGCGGATAGACCGCAAGATTCCTAGGTGTCGTGGCTGTTTCACCTCCCAGGTGAAATTTTAGTAAGTCCTGTCTTAATGCGAGAATAAGATTTTCAATCCATATAATTGCTTTGTCTTTGTCTTTTGCTAAGGCTTCTGCTTTTTTGAGACGCTCCATTGTTGAGAGTGTTGGCATGTTGCCAATAAAGGTATTAAGCTCTTCCAGTGCTTTTCCTGTAAGCTGCGTGCTGGTTCCTTCAAGTTCTATAATTTGACAGCGGGAAAGGATAGTTGGAAGCAACGCCTCCTTCGTTTCACTTCCTAACATAATAATAGTGTGTGCTGGCGGCTCTTCCAATACCTTCAGAAGGGCGTTTTGAGCTTGTGGTGTTAAGAGTTGGGCATCTTCGATAATAACGGCTTTGGTAACACTCTTAATGGGTTTTAAAAAAATAGATTTTTGGATTCGTTTGATATCCTCAATGCCAATACTTTGGGTTGTTATTTTACCTGTTTCTTTTTCAATAAGCGTTCTATCAATCTTATTAATTTGTAGCTTCTCACAATAGTTTTGAGCATAATTGATTCGTTTTTGTTTCTCTTTCGCTGAAATAACAAAGCTTACCATAGGAATATTATTATACATTGCTGCATTGCTGCATTGCTACATTGTTGTTTTTAACAATTTAACAATTGAACAATGTAGCAATGAAAACATACCGTGGCAAGTAATTTCTTGACTTGAGGGTAGATTTTTCATACTATAAATAGTAATGCCTGATATTTCTTTGTCTTCTATGCCTGTGTCTTCTGTCTTAGATTCCGGAGACGCTGTTTCTCTTTTAGATGTATTACACTCGGAACATTTTCTGAGTGATGATCAATATGAAACGGTAAAAATAAAAAGCGCGGCCGCTGGTCAATCCCCGACTTCCATACTCAAGTCTATGAAAATAGTTCCTGAGGAGAAAATTGCTGAAGCTCAGGCAAAAATACTTGGTATTCCGTATATTTCATTATCTACCGTTTCTTTCTCACCCCAGGCGTTGAGTCTGCTTCCCCGGGCTGTTGTCGAACGGTTCTCTCTTATTCCTTTTCTTTTTGAAGATAAAACAAATACACTCTCAATAGCTATGGCCAATCCTGTTGATCTGGACGCATTGGCATTTGTCAGGCAAAAAACAGGACTTAATGTCAAATCCTATGCAGCAAATCCTCAAGAGGTTTTGGCTGCGATCGAACAGGAATATCAGCAGGAATTAGTCGGTCAAGTTGGTGAAGCGATCAAGGAAACAGAAGAATTTAGCCAAAAAAGAACGGTTGATAGCAAACAAATCGCGCAGATTATTCAAGAAGCACCTATCGCCAAAATCGTTTCAACAATTCTAGAGTACGCCGTAAATAGCCGTTCCTCTGATGTACATATCGAGCCGCTTGAGGACAAAGTTCGTGTGCGCTACCGGATTGATGGGATTTTATATGACAAATTGAGTCTCCCAAAAAACGTTCACGATTCGCTTACTTCGCGTATCAAAATTCTCTCAGCGTTAAAGATTGATGAACGCCGCTTACCGCAAGACGGGCGCTTTAACTTCAAGGTCAACAATCAAGAAGTTGATATCCGTGTTTCCACACTCCCCACCGTCAAAGGTGAAAAAATTGCTATGCGGCTTCTTCAGAAAAGTGGCGGTATCCCAACACTTCCAGAGTTAGGTTTGCATGGGTTTTCTCTTAAAGTTGTTGAGACTGCGATATTGCGTCCCCATGGCATAATCTTGGTTTGCGGACCAACGGGAAGTGGTAAAACAACGACATTGTATTCTGTACTGTCACGATTAAATACAACGAGGGTCAATATCGCGTCTTTGGAAGATCCTGTTGAGTATGAGATTCCTGGTGTTAATCAAGTCCAGATTAATCCCGGAGTTGGATTAACGTTTGCATCTGGACTTCGTTCATTTTTGCGGCAAGATCCCAATATTATTCTGGTCGGTGAAATTCGTGATAAAGAAACGACAGATTTAGCTATTCAAGCAGCATTGACTGGTCATTTGGTTTTTTCAACCCTGCATACCTCAAATGCTGCAGGTGCCCTTCCCCGTTTGATAGATCTGGGTGCAGAAAGTTTTCTCTTGTCTTCAACTGTCAATGCAATTGTGGGACAGCGAATAGCGAGACGCATTTGCGCACATTGTAAACAGTCGTATGCCCCTCCTGTACAGCTTGTTACAGAGATGAAGCAGATTCTCGGAAAACTATTTCCTGAAAAATCTGAAATAAAATTTTATAAAGGCCGTGGTTGTAATGAATGTGGAGAGTTAGGGTATATGGGACGAGTCGGTATTTATGAAGTAATACCTGCTTCTGAAAAGATATCGAGACTGATATTAGAGCGGACTGATGAAACTACTATAGAAAAACAAGCTATAGCCGAAGGAATGATTACCATGAAACAGGACGGGTACTTGAAAGTTTTACAAGGAGAGACTACTATTGAAGAGGTACTGCGCGTAGCGCAGGAATAGCCGAAGTGAGAAGTGAGAAATATAATTCTTACCTCTCACCTCTCACTTCTCACTTTCGTATGGATATTCAAGAACTGTTAACACTTACAATAAAGAACAAAGCATCTGACCTCCACCTTCTCGTGGGGCTTCCTCCTACGTTTCGTATTGATGGTGCACTTCGGTATCTGACAACATATCCTGCGCTTAAAGGAGAAGATCTTGAGTCAATGGTTTTTTCGCTTTTGACTCCAGAACAGAAAGAATTACTGTTATCCAATAAAGAGCTTGATTTTTCTTTTGGCTATAGGGGTAAGACAGCTCAGGAAGTTGGGAGATTTCGTATCAATGCGTATTTCCAAAAAGGCACACTCTCAGCAGCGCTTCGTTTTCTGGCTCCAGGGGTTCGGAGTATGGAGGAACTAAATCTTCCAAAAATCTGTCATGAATTTGCGAAGTTGAAGCAAGGTTTTGTTCTCGTCACTGGACCAACGGGGCATGGGAAATCAAGTACACTTGCCGCAATCGTCAATGAAATAAATGTCAGCAAATCCTGCCATATTTTGACGATTGAAGATCCGATTGAGTATATCTATCCCAAAGGCAACTCCATTATCTCCCAGCGTGAGATGGGAACTGATACACACTCTTGGGCGCTTGCGCTGCGGTCCTCACTTCGTGAAGATCCCGATGTCGTACTCATTGGAGAGATGCGTGATCCCGAGACGATGGCGGCTGCTATTACACTTGCTGAGACCGGTCATTTGGTCCTATCGACGTTGCATACCAATTCCGCGTCACAAAGTATCGATCGTATTGTGGACGCTTTCAGTGCTGATCAACGGTCCCAAATCCGCATTCAGTTGGCAGCAACCTTGAAAGGTATTGTATCTCAAAGGCTTATTCCCAAAATCGGTGGTGGCCGTATTCCTGCCGTAGAAATTCTTTTAGGAACACCTGCTGTTGCGAGCAATATAAGGGATGGTAAATCACATCTCATTGATTCAGTGATCCAAACCTCCAAAGAAATGGGTATGATTACAATTGACGAATCACTCGCCGAACTTATTAAAAACGGCATCGTCACCATTGACGATGCGAAAGCATATGCACTCCGAGAGGGTGAATTGGCGAGGCTTGTAGGATAAAAAGATGAGAGTTGAAAGATGAGAGATGAGAAATATAATAAAAAATTATTTCTCAACTCTCATTTCTCATTTCTCAACTCCAGATATGTATGAGACTTTACTACAGAGCAGTTACCCAGGATGGCAAAATAATTCGCGGTCTTATTGAGGCGCGTGATACTCGTGAAGCAGCAAATTATTTACGCAAACATCAACTTATCCCCGTTAAAATAATCGAAGAAAATAAAATTGGCTTAGCTCGATATTTTCCATTTTTAGAAAGAACCACGGGCAACGATTTAGTATTCTTTACTAGACAACTTTCATCAATGGTTACCTCAGGACTCACTCTGATCCAATCACTTACCATTCTCAAAAACCAAATCGAAAATCCGGCAATGGGTGAAATTGTCCAAGGAATTATTACAGATGTCCAAGACGGCAAAACCTTTTCAGGCGCGATATCGAAATATCCCCGTACCTTCTCCCCTATTTATATAGCGCTTATCAAAACCGCGGAATCATCAGGACTTTTGGATAAAGTACTGACACGGCTTGCAGATAATTTAGAAAAAAAACAAAATTTACAACGTGCTGTACGCGGTGCTCTTCTTTACCCTATTGTCATATTAATCATGATGGTGATCGTGACTACGGTCATGATGATTTTTGTGGTTCCGCAATTGACAAGTCTTTATGGCAATTTGGATCTTGCTCTCCCACTGCCTACGGTTATAGTTATCACTATCTCCAATTTTTTTGTCAATTATTGGTACTTCGCATTAATATTTTTTGTTGTTTCGTTTTTCTATTTAAGAAGCTGGTACCACAAACCCGCCGGTCGTAAGACAGTTGATACATATCTCCTAAAAGTTCCGGTTTTCGGGAAATTAGCGAGTCAAAGTATGATGTCCGAATTTACCAGGACACTTTCTCTTATGGTGAGTTCAGGTTCTCTTGTGGTTGAGTCGTTGGTGAAAAGTTCTGATGTCGTGAATAATGTTTTATATCGAGACGCGATTATGCTGGTTGCCAAACGCGTAGAAAAAGGAATAGACATGGGTGACGCGATGGAGGCAAGTCCCCTCTTTCCGCCATTGGTAGTTGAAATGGTTAAGATTGGCGAACAGACTGGAAAGCTTGATGAATCGCTTATGAAAGCATCTGAATACTTTGAGCGCGAAGTGGAAGAGACGGTCAAAATCATGACGACACTTCTTGAGCCGGTAATTATGGTAATTTTGGCCATGGGTGTCGGTTTCTTAATTATCGCGATTATTGTCCCAATCTACAATTTAATTTCTTCGATATAGTATTAATGTTTGTTTCATTGTTGTCGAGTAAAAAAAAGTCATAGTTCTTGATATAGCAATTGAACAATGCAACAATGAAGCAATTAAGAATTACTTTGAGGGTTCTTGCAAATACTTCCTTACATGAACGAGAAGATCTTCTGGAGTGATGTCTGCTTTGATGAGAAATTCTTCTGCTCCTATATTCATGGCGTCTTTTATCAATGGATCATGATCAAGATTGGTCAGTAGAAGAACAGGTCCGTTTTTGAGTGGTGGAGGGCTTGCTTTCAGTTCAGCCAGGATGCCAAGTCCATCAATCTTTGGCATCATAATATCAAGCAACACCAAATCATACCCACCTTTTTTGAGGTTATTGAGTGCTATTTCCCCATTGGAAGCAGTTTCGACCTCATATCCTTCGTCCTTGAGTACTTCCTCATACAAGTCGCGGATATAAAGGTCATCATCCACAACCAATATCTTTTTCGCCATGTTAAGCTGATTATCAGTAATAACTGTCTAAATGTCAATAGTAAGTTTACTCAATTTTACAAATAATAAATTTATAATGCATCTTATGATTCGGAAAGTGACAAATACTTATTTGTAATTTTAGTGAACATATTATATATTTTTTCCTCGATATAACTTTTCAATATTTTCGATTGTAAAATCATTTGAGGATATCTTTGCTGCTGCGATTGCGCAAGCAAATTTGATAGCCTCATTAAAATCTAACTTTTGGCTATGTGCTCTGATAAATCCAGCATTGAAACTATCCCCTGCTCCTATTGTATGCTTCACGGTAATAGGAAAAGCTGGGATAGTGACTCGTTTGTCACCATCATATCCGATAGCTCCTAAATCTCCTTGTTTGATAACAATTAAAGCGGAGGTAAGCTTTTTACATTTTGCAATACCTTCATCTATTGTCTTAACATCCCAGACTGCAAGAAATTCATCGATACTCGGGAGATACATATCAACATATGGGAGTAAAGTATAAACTGATTCGATATGTGCTTGTGTCACTTGATTGTTGACACGTCCATGGTCCAACACTACTTTTGTATTTTTATTCTTCGCGAGTTCTGCTATTTTTGATAAAAAAGGTAATAGTTTTTTTAACTTAAAACAGCCACCGAGATACAGATAATCAGGAGTATCATTCTGTAAGTTAAACAGTGTTGTAATGTCTGTATAACTGAGTAGCTGATTTGCAGTTCCACAAGAAGACATAATTGATGAACCATCCATGTGAACATAATGTACTGCGATGTTTGTTTGCGCTTTTGGATCAACCATAACTGCAGGTGTAATTTTATTTTTTTTAAGCATTTCCATTAAAAGTTTGCCAGTAATATCATCACCCACTTTTCCAATAAAGGTAGGAGACATATTAAGCAGTAAAGCTAATTTTGCAAAGTTAAGTGCAGATCCACCAAGGTCTACTTGATACCCATCCCCCGTTGTCTCTCGATGAACAAATAGCCCTTTTTCAAAAGGAAAATTAATACAATTAATATCAATGTACATCGTGCCAAGTGAAACAATTTTTGTTCTTTTCATAGGCAATTGCAAGAATTTTAATCAAAAAACAGAAAAATAGAAATGACAGACTTGTCAGAAAAGTTGACAAGATATTGTTGCTGACAGTCATCGCTCATCCACTATGGTAAGCTTTTCTTTAATATCACATTACAGATAAATTTATCAAAGGAGGGTGACTATCGTAAAACGAGTTTGGAAAGTTTTTATTTTTGCATTTTTAATAAAACTTCCATTTTCCCTTCTAGTCTTCCCACTTTTTCTTTCAAATCCATAATTTCCTTTAAGATATGAACAGGCACGTCATGTGGTGGATGATGATGTTTTTCTTTATGATTATCATCCTCAGACCCTTTTTTATCGTTTTGGTTTTTTAATTCATTCTGCATATTGTATTTTCACCCCCTTTCATTTTCTAATTATACAACAACGATAGAGCTATGGAATAGAAAAGTAACATTAATAAGCTAAAAGATATCCCAAACACAACGTAGACTATAACGTCTTTTCTATCGAAAAAAGGGCGTTAGCTCCTTTAGTAAGTTCTCGGTGAATCATAGGATTGGTAATAATATAATCATGGTTACGATAGTCATAGGTCGTTTTGCCAATGTTGGTTGCTATCCCTCCTGCTTCAGTGACTAATAACGCACCTGGGGCATAATCCCAATCGTTCCCATAAGGGTTTTTGGCTATTCGGCCATCGAGCTTACCAGATGCTATCATTACAAATTCAAATCCACTATTGATTGCGGGAATAGTGTTTGCTGCTTTTTTAACCTTAAGATAAAGCGGAAAATTATCTACATCCTCTAATCGAGTTTCAAAAGCGAGAAGAGATCGAGATAACGGTCTCTTACTCACCTGTATTCGTTTTTCGTTACAGTAAGCTCCATGCCCTTTGATAGCCCAGTAAAGATCCTTGTTAGCAATGTCATAGATAACTGATAAGACGACTTGATTGTCCTCGACGAGAGCTACCATGGTTGCACAAAAGGGTAAACCTCGTGCAAAGAAGCTTGTGCCATCAATAGGATCAACGAGCCATTTTATTTCCGATGAGGAACGTTCGCCAAGCTCTTCTCCATGAAAGCTAATAGTTGGGTCAAATTTTCGCAATTCGTCAGCAAGAAAATTTTCTGTTTGTAGGTCTAATGCGGTCACACTATCTCCCATACCAATTTCGATCCCAGTTTTAACTTCAGTTTCTATGTTACCGTAGTGTTTTACCAATTCCTCTCCAGCTTTTGTAACGGCAGCTTTGGTGATCGTGAGTGCTTGTTCTAGCGATTGTGTTCTCATGCAGTTTGATATATTTTAGCATAATTTAAAAAAACATTTATGGGACATGAGTTATATCATATGTTTTCAGCAACTTGAGCAGCAATTTCTTTTGCGAATTGTGTAATAGATGGGGTAGCTGTGTTAAGTGGTCTTTCTCCATAGAGCAATGCTCCAATTGCATATAAATTATCTACAGGTTCACCACCTTTGGTAATTTGAGATTGTTTATTTGCACGTATTCCATTAATAGGATGTTTTTCTACTAATCCTCCATTTATAAGCGAGGTTACTAAGGGATTTTGGCTGGCATCTTGTGAATAACCTCTTGCATCAATGAGATGGTCAATTGGAACTTCATTGTTGTCTTTGAAATATATAGTCCATTTATGATCATTGGGTTCATATCGAATAATGTTAGAACGTAGTTTGATTCTTTCAGTTTTTAGATATGTTTGTAGTTTTTCTGCTTGTATTAATGGCATAGGAGCAAAGTAACTGAGAATAAGACTTGTATATCTTTGTAAAATCTGTTGACAGTCTTGAGTTGACAGGCTATCCCAAAGATCTGGTTGTACACCCCTTGTGCTTGCAAGCACTGATCTCCAGAGCATGTCTTCTCCTAATTGAGCTGCTCTTATATCTTCATCTAATTGTTGCAATGGATGTCCGTTATGAATAATCTCTTGCCAGTTGACTCCCCTTTCTTGATATAGACCTTTATTACTTGTTGCATGCGCATGGTCAAATTCTTTTTTAAAAAGTTGTGTGAGCATATGAGAGTCGATCATGCCTGAGTCATCTCTTAATGCTTCAATATTATTAGGATTGATAGATGTTGGTTCGTATTCAGAAGTTTTTCCTCGAATTTTTGGTAAACGACCAGCTCTACTAAACATGGTAATGTTTTCATAGCCTCTTTCTGCTAGGGTTATGGCTGTTTCTATAGCGCTTAATGATGAGCCTAATATGCCTATTTCATCTGTCGGCGTCATATCTGGGTTAGCTAGATATTCATGAGGATTTGAGGCATAAAACATATTTGTTTCACTACGATCAAAGTAATCTCCTGTGCATAAGACTACATTTGAAAAGCGAGAGGACGTATCTCTCTCAAAAACGGTAAATCCGTCTTCGTCTTTTGTTATACTTGTTACCACACTTTTTCGATGGGTAAAACGATAGTCTTCTGTCTCTCTTTGTGCAAGCAATGCTTCAAACCTATCTTTAAGATAATACCCATAGAGACTTCGAGGTAAGTAAGCATTTGGATCACTTAAATCAAAATCTTGATACCTATTGGCAAGTGAATCACCATTAAGTATGCCTAATTCTCCGTCTTTATTTTCTTGAATCCATTGATAGAAATCGTCATAATTGGCACCTTTAGAGAATGGATTAACTATGCCCATACTGTCTGCTTCATGATTGAGTCTAAAGGAAGGTGGCAACGCCGTATTATATGGCACTCCTTCATCTACGTTATTTGGTTCGAAAAGGGTGATCCTAACACGCTGCCCCTTGTCTGTAATCTCTTGTATGAGATGAGACATAACACAAAGTCCTGCAAAACCACCACCAATGATTGCAAGTTTTTCATTTTCAGTGAGATCTCCATCAGGAATCTCATCAGCATCTTTTGTTGTACTTGAATGATGAGATATCGTATAAGATGGGCGAGAGTCTTCAAGAATTGTTTTATTGGGAAAATGTTCAAAAATAACTTCTTCTACTCTTTCAGCCCTTTCTTGTAGTGTTCCTGAGACCTCTACAACTGGGAGACCGTTTTTTATACAAAATTCTCTAAAAGCATCATGAATAGCTAATCGTTCAGCAGGAGTTTCTCTACGGTCGGGTTCAGGAACAGATGGTACACCAGATGGATTGAGTAATATAAATGATGTATATGTCGGTAGCCAATCAGTAACATTACGTAAAAGCCTTGCTGCATTTTCAGGAGTATCCCATATTTGAGTAAGTACAATGGGATCAATCACCGATCTATCAGCTATGATTAATTTTGTTCTTGATTGATATGCCTTCTTTTCCCGCTCCAACACGAACCTTTGTATTCTTTCTTGAACATCTACGGATCTATCAGTAATATCAGGGTGGCTTTCAAAAAAAACACGAGCACCCTCGTTTAAAATTGCGACATCAGGATTATCAGCAAATCGATGCCTAAAAATATTTGTCATTGTTGTTTTTCCAACACTTTGAGCACCGATAAATGCAAATTTCTCTATACTTCTTCCTATTTCAGGCATAATTTATTGATCGAAAGAATAGTGGATCTTAGGGAATTGCCTATTAAAAACGACTACTTCATTCTGAATTTTTTCTCCTTTTAATGCTCGATCAACAAATGAAGCAATTTTCTGCATTTCTCCTTCTTTCATGCCTTGTCTGGTTATTCCTTGTGTACCTAATCTTATATAGGGTCTATTGCCAGGTGAATCAGCGAAATTTGTTGAAATATTATTATTTACTAATTTTTTATAAAGATCTACTCGTTCACCGCTATCATCAATAAAAACATGTACTTGATGATTTTCAGAAAATCTTTGGGTGTTTGTTCTTCTCACATTGTAACCAAGATCAGTAAACGCTTTTCCTGTTGTATTAGCATTTGTAACCATCTGCTGAGCATACTCTTTACCATAGGCTTCCATTTCAAGGATAGTAACTCCGAGCGCAATCAGATGATGGGTATGAGCGCTTGAAAGACTTTGGTTAACAATACTATTTGCTTTTTCGCCAAATTCTTGATCTCTGAAAGCAATTATTCCTTTTTGTGGACCAGGAAATGTTTTATGTGTATTTGCACAAAGAACATCTGCTCCTTCTTTCAAAGGCGATTGAAAGGTTTGTCCCATGATCAGTCCCAACGTATGACTTGCATCGTAAATAATCACTGCTTCTTCTCCGAGAGTTCTCCGAAGCTCGGTAAGATTATAGGGGGAGATATGGTACATGGGGTCTAGATAGAGTGCTTTTGCGTCAGAATTATAAAAAATCTCTGCGGTTTTTTCAAAATCAAATTCAAGGGCTTTGCTATCAAAAGCAGCATAGACATTTTTTCTTCCAGCCCGTTCGAGGATACCTGTTGTGAGGAAGTGTCCTCCTTCATCGGGACGAAGAGTCATAACCGTCTCTTCAGGTTGTGTTGTTGCGAAGATAGTCGATGTCATTGCGTGAATTCCTGATAGAGGGTTTAAATTTACGACACTTGCTCCAATCATATCTTTTGCCGCATCTTCTGCTTTGGTAACGAGTTTGGAAACGCCTTCAAATCCTAATTGAGTAAAAGAACCAAAATCTACGACGGTATCAACACCTGCACCTGCATAATATCTTTCGGAAAGTCTTGATCCCAAGAACATACGAGCAGTTTCAGACATTTGTGCTTCATTTGCAGTGAGATGAAGAAAGTTTTTATTCCTTACTTCCTCTCCTCTTATTTCAGATAAAAGATCTTTAATCATGTTTTTAGCGGGTAAGATTACGGCGAATCAGAATTAACCTTTTTTCAACATCTACGTTTGTAGACTCTAAATTAGGCCGAGGCATTGTGTAATTTCTGAAAAAAGTAGTACGTTGTTTAACAGCTCCACCTCGAAGATTTAACGTAATGATGGGTTCGTCAGGATCTGTTTTCCTTATCCTATGAAATGCTGTATGTCGCATGGTATAGGATGGATCATGACTAGTAAGTACAACGCCTTCAGGAGAAGTAAGTGTTTCTAATCGTGCTTCAGTAATGAATGTAGGCTTGGGTTTTTCTTTGCTAGTTTGTGAGTCTATTTGATATTCTCCCATTGGAATACCGTTGCTTCCAGGAATAAAAAGATCGGTAGTTAATACGCCAGACAAAATTTTGGAACCAAAATTATATCCATGATTATGAGGATCTTCTGCGTATTCTTCATCTTTAGGTGTCCAAAAATGTAATCGTAAAGTAAATTGATTATGGGCAGCAAGATGGATTCTATCCATACCAAGGCTGTGACCAAAAGCCTCCAGAGAATCTAATTGGTCTGGATCTGACAAGAGTGATGTAGTAAGTTTTACTAAGTTATCAGGCCTTCCAACAGTTTCAAGAATATCCCGAACTTGTTCACGATTAGCTTCTCCTTTCGGTGGAAGAGTTATCTTAAGAAATTCTTGTATTGTTGGAAGATCTAATCTGTTGCCATTTGCTTCTTCCAATAATGCTAATCGATCTGAAGCTGATAGGGCTGACTCTCTATCTGCATTAACAGACCAGCCTCTTATTCTTTCTAAATTATTCATTCCGAGTATCTTAATATAAAAGAGTATAAATACCCATGACAGACTTGTCAGAAAAGTTGACAAGATATTTGGTACAATCCGGGTGTGAAATCATTTGCTGAGTTATTTAAAAGATATCGGTTACGAGCGGAGTTTGAGACGTCTGCTGCATTTGGTGATGCACTGGCTGAAAAAGGGCAATACTATGATGACAGTATTTTTTCTCATTGGCAAAAAGGGACGAGAGTTCCCAGTAATCGAAAACTTTTGATAACTATTATTGAAATTTTTGTCGAGAAAGATGCGATAAAGACACATGAAGAAGCTGATGAATTTCTTGCTGCAACCGGTATGGGATTCTTAACAGAGCAGGAGAAAGAACTATTTCATATCAAATATGTTTCAGAAGCGCCTTTTCAGGTTCCAGCGGAGATAACACATTTTACCGGGAGAGAAGAAGTTGTTAAAAGAGTTCAAAAAGAAATTCTACAAAGAAATATATTTCTTCTCCATGGACCACCTGGAGTGGGTAAAACCTCTCTTGCAATAAAACTCGGACATCTCTTACGAAATAAATTTCCTGACGGGGTTTTGTGGTATAAAGTTGATTCTTCAAATATTATGGATATTTTACTTTCCATTGCGCATCTTTTTGGTGAAGATATCAGTGAAATTAAAGACATTGAAGTCCGTGCATCTATAGTCAGAACCCTCCTTACAAAGAAAAGATTACTTCTTATTTTTGATAATGTCTCAAAGCAAGACAAACTATATTTACTCTTGCCCAATACTTTATCCAGCTGCGTTATTTTTACATCCAGAGATAACTCACTTTCACTAGCGACATCGTACACATCTGTTTCTTTGCATACATTTACGCAGGAAGAAGTGCTCTCATTATTTAAAAAAGTTTTTGACAAAAAATATGTTGAAAAGTACAAAAAATCAATTCTTGATGTTGGTGAAAAAGTCGGCAATCTCCCCCTCGCAGTGAACATCGTTGCGACTCACATCAAACAGTTTAATCTCACTCCGCAGACATATCTCAAACAACTAGAAAAAGAACCAATTGCTTTACAGCAATTAACGTACGAAGATAAAAGTCTACTCCAAGCAGTTTCCATCGGTTTTCATTCTCTCGACAAACACGCCCAAAATGTCTTCAGTTCACTGGGAATATTTGAAGGAAAAGATTTTTCTCTTGAAGTAGTTGCTTTTATTAACAAACTTTCTTTACAGCACACGGAACACATATTACGACAGCTACTGGATATTTCATTTTTAGAAAAATCAAAAACCAGACGATACCGAATTCATCCTTTATTGAAGTTATTTGCAAGAGAACAAATTAAAGATCCGTCCATCTATTTAAGTGCAGCTAATTATTATGAGCAACTTCTGCTATTTTCGCAAGAAAAAAGTTCCAATAAAATGCTTATGTATGAAATAGACAATCTCGTTTGTATATTTAAAAAATGCTACGACTATGGCTACTGGAATGAAGTAATAACTTTATGGAATCCGATAGAAAAATTTTTATCCGATGTCAATGAAGTAAAAAAGCTTCGTCAAATAGCTGAAAAAATTGATACAACTCCAATAATAAATAACCTCCAAAAAGCATTGACTATTAGTATGACATTTTTATTTGTGTATTGGGTTATTTTAAATGTTAGCATGTATCAAGTAAGTTTTTGGGGTTCTCTTTATTCGCTATTATATAGTCTTATCCCTCTTATTGGTGGTCTTGTGGGTATTTTGAGATCTAAATCATGGGGCTTATTTAGTAGTAACATTGGCAAAGCGATATTCTTTATCTCAGCAGGATTATTTAGTTGGGCAACTGGTAACATAATTTGGGCATACTATAATTTTTTTCAGAATGTAGGTATTCCTTATCCCTCTTTTGCGGATTTAGGCTATTTTCCTTCATATCTTCTCTGGCTCTGTGGTATTTATTATCTCTCCAAAGTAACTGGTGTAGAAATTGCGTTGAAACAGAATCCTAGAAAGCTCTTTTTTTTGATTATTCCATTTTGTATTATTGTTGTATCATTTTATCTACAATTTTTTGCAGCTGGTCAATCAGTTGTTTCAGAAACACCCTTAAGTATTTTTTATGATTTTTACTACCCACTATTAAATATTCTTATATTAAGTATTGTAATTTTAATATCTACATTGCGTGTCAATTTCTTTGGAGGAAAATATAAATTATCACTTATTGCTATTCTTTGCGGATTTGCATTTCAGTACTTAGGAGGGTTTATATTTTCCTATACATACTCTCAAAATACATATTACAACGGCAATATTGCGGATTTGGGGTTTACAATTGGTTTGTTTTTAATAACTTGGGGGACACTGAGCTTTTATTTAAGTACTAAAAAAGAACACACCTACACCATTGACAAATACTACAGGATATAATATACTTCTTATTGCAGCTTGACATAGTGCAGGCAATGTAAAATAATATAGTAATCAATATTTAACATAATAGCGTGGCGGAGATAGTCTAACATAACTGTCTCCTATTTATTTTATGCAACAAAATCTAACAATTTCGCGATTGGGCGGGTTTGGTAAAGTTCTTGGTATGATATCTTCGGATATGAAAACCAAAAAAATTGCCAAAAAGCATACCCGTTCTCATCTAACCCATGTTTTAAATCATAAAACGCATAAAGCCATTCGTTGGTGCACACCGTCCCTTGATTTAAAATCCTCTCAAGTGAAGAATCCTTATTTAAGTGACACATCTATTTCTTATGAGTCACTTGGGTTTCCGTCTGAGCCATCGGGTGTGTTTAAAAAAATCTATAATCATGCAGCATTGGCATATGGCGCTGATCGTACTCTATTTTCTGTGAACGGTTCTACGGGAAGTAATTTTGTAGTATTAAGAGCTTTAAGCAAGCAGATTCCCAACTTGCGAATACTCGCACAAAGGAATGTGCATAAATCAGTTGTTGCAGCATGTGAGGATTATGGTATAAATCTTATGTTTCTGACAACCAATATAGACCAGGAGTTTCAAATATTTTTACCAAATACTGAAGACGAAATAATCCAAGGAATACAAAAGACAAAACCACAAGTGCTTCTCCTTACTAATCCTACTTATGAAGGAGTATCATTAAATTTAAAAAAACTTATAGCTAATGTACGAAAAAAATATCCTGACTTGATTATTTTTGTCGAAGAAGCCTGGGGTTCACATTTATGTTTTTCGGATAAATTACCAACTTCTGCAATGGAAGCAGGGGCAGATATTTGTGTGCAGAGCACTCACAAACAAGGAGGCGCGTTACAACAATCTGGTATGATCCACTGGAAAAATGGAAAAATAAATGCAGAATTAATAATGGATTCCTACAGAAGATTAACTACAAGTAGTCCTTCGTTTTTGCTGCTCGCTTCACTCGACGCTGCAAGAGAGATGATGGAAAAGAATGGTGAAAAAAAGATAGATTATATCCTTGATATTGCAAAGCAGTTGAGTGAACGGGTAAATTTAGTAGAAGGTTTCGAGGTTATTACTACAAATAGATTAAAAAAAAGAAATCCTTCTGTATACTCACGTGATGAAACCAAAATACTTATTAATGTTGCTAAGACTGGTTATACAGGGTTTGAGATAGCAAAGTTATTAGAACAAAAATATAATATTGTATCTGAAAAATATAACGTCGATACCATTCTCCTTTTGGTCCCTTTCCGTGCTACCACAAGAGATGTGCAATTAACTATAAAGGCATTTCAACAAATAGCACAACAACCCAAAATTAGTAAAAAGCACACAAATGGCTTCCTTAGAATACCTACAAATATTCCCAGAATATTAGAACTAAGTGACGTTACGAGATTGTTTACAAATCAAACCGAAATAGTTCCATTGGCGAAAGCTGAAGGGAGAATAGCCGCAGAACATATTACGCCATATCCTCCGGGGATACCTACCACAATAAAAGGTGAAGAATTTACGTCTGAACTAATTTCATATTATGAGAATCTAAAAAATTATCCAAATTCTCATATCTTAGCACAAGATAAATCTCTCGAGACGGTATTGGTAGTAAAGTAATTAATTATTTCTTCTTTTTTTATAGTTCTGTTGTAGTTCGTAGGAAATAATAGTTGGAATATAAAAAATAATATCTGCAGCTATTTTACCGAGCAGAATACCTATATACCTATCTCCAATAAGCTTTGGAAAAATATACATCATTAAAGGACGTATTATAAAAGTATCTAATATTTCTGAAGGGCCAAATTCCAAAATAATATTGCGAATATCAACAAGTAGTGAAAAGAAAGAATAATGTTTGTTTTTATTTTTATGGTGCTTTTTACTTGCGTTTATATTGCGTGTGATCATTACTCCATAGAATCCAAGATTTTCTCCCCAAGTTCCAGCATAAGCAGCAAGAATCTCGTTCTTTGTAAAAGAAAAGACTAAGGTAGCAAAAAAGATGGCTGAAATGGTACCGGCAATTTCAGCACGTAGGTATCTTTTTATCCAAGCTTTTATTTTTTTATGCATTTTTAAGTATAAATTTATTTTACAATATTGACATTTATAATACTATGTGCATATTATAAGTTAACATAGCGAATTACAGTGAATATTAGTACAAATTCAAAAATTATCTTCTTTTACTACATAATTATCCTTCTGTGGGGATCGATTTTTTACTTTCAAGGAATTAAACAGACTGAGGCAAATTATTGGTATCAATTTGCTTTTGGACTAATTCCATTGTTCGGGGGAATTATGGGAATGGTAAACGCAAAAAAATGGGGTTCTCTCAAGAGTAACGTTGGTAGAGCAATTTTTTTTATATCAGCAGGTGTTACCGCCTGGGGCATCGGTCAGATGTTCTGGTCGGTGTATTATAACATCATTTTAAAAGTAGAAATTCCATATCCATCTTTAGCTGATGTGGGATATATATTAGCTATTCCTTTTTGGGCTATTGGTATTATTAATTTATCAAAAGCTACTGGTGCACATGTTTCAATTAAGCGTATTAAAGGTAAAGTGCTGCTATTTGTTATTCCTGTAGTTGCTATGCTCATTTCATATTATTTACTATTTGTTTTAGCTCGAGGTGGATCGATTCCACTTGATGGGGGTGCTACAAAGCTATTCTTTGATTTCGCATATCCATTTGGGGATTTAATTATTTTGACGTTTGCTTTACTTATTTATGGACTATCATTTAATTATCTTGGTGGCGAGTACAAATATCCAATAATATGTATTATTGTCGGATTCATTATCATGTATATTGCTGACTTTTCTTTCTCGTATGTTACAACTAACATGACATATTATAATGGACACTGGGTAGATATTATGTTTCCTACTGCTATGGCATTTCTTACATTTGGAATAAATAACTTCGAAGTAAGAAAGTAGCATCTATACTATGAATCAATACTCGCAAATTGTTAGTCAGATTATTAAGGATCAAGAGGCGATTATTGGACCAGTAGCTCTTGAACAAGCCCGGAAGGTAAAAGGACTTGATGTAGCCAATATTAATGATATTAAAATAAATGGAGATGGCAAAGATATCCTGATGCATTTAGTTGATCAATACTCTAAGCTATTTGGTCGTGCGTCGATTGAGGTTTGTAAAGAAGCAGTTCATGAAGTAGAATCCAAATTAAAACCTGAAGAGCTCCCAGAGATTTTGCGATAATGTAATTTATTCTTTAAATCTGCTACATTTAATATATGGGCTTTTCTAAATCAGTAAAGAATTTTTTCAGTACGAACACTACAGATAATACAAAAGTTGAAAACAAGGTTTCTTCTGATGAACTAGCGCATATCAATCAGGAAATATATAAGAAAAGTGCTGAGTTGGCTGAGAAAAATAAGACGCTTTCTACACTTCAAAAAATTAACAAATTAATTTTGAGTTCTCTTACTCATACTGATGAAATTGCAAACCAAGTAACGATGCTTCTGGTAAATGAAACTGATTTTCAGACTGCAACTATTTTTCTTTATGAAAAGGAACATAATGCGTTACGGAGGCTTGCGAGTTCATATACAGGAAAACAACCTGCTGCTTCTGCAAACGTTGTTATAATTTCTCTTAACCAGTCAGAAAATCTTTTGGTGCAAGCCGTAACCGAAGGAAATGTGATGTATGCGGATTCTTTACAAAACATTCTTGTGGAACAGCCGGATGAAGCTATTGAAATCAAATCCGTTTTCATCTCACCATTATTTGTGAGAAATGAACTTATTGGGGGTATTGTTATCGGTTTGGGGGAAGAACAGAATGAATTATCAGAGTATAGACAGAGTCTGTTAAAACAACTAACTGAGTTAGTTGGAATCGGCATAGATAACTCCCTTTTATACAATGAAGTTCAAGATGCCAATGAGCGACTGAAGCAATTAGATAGGCTTAAAAATGAATTTGTCTCTGTGGCTTCACATGAGCTCCGTACGCCAATGACTGCGATTAAATCATATCTTTGGATGGCGTTACAAGGAAAGGGTGGCCCATTGAATGAGAAACAAACATATTATGTGGAACGTGGTTATAACTCAGTTGTTCGTCTTATTAGTTTGGTAAATGATATGTTAAATATTTCACGTATTGAATCAGGGAAGATTAATATCGAAATGCAGTCAATTGATATAATCAAACTCACACAAGAGGTCGTGGACGAAGTGTTACCTAGGGCGCAAGAAGAAGGTGTCACCGTGGTTGTAGAAAAACCGGAATCTCTTCCAAATGTCTTGGCTGATTCTAATAAAATTAAAGAGGTGTTATTTAATCTCATAGGCAATTCTCTCAAATTTACTCCTAAAGATGGGAAAATTACTATTTCTTTTACGCATAAAAATGGTTTTATCGAAACAAAAATTAAGGATACGGGAGCTGGCATTGAGGCTGAGGAGATCGGGAAGTTGTTCCAGAAGTTTGGATTACTTCCTGGGTCTTATACTGTCAATCAATCCGCCATGGGAACTGGTCTAGGTCTCTATATTTGTCGGTCAATAATTAATCTCCATGAAGGCAAGATATGGGTTGAGTCGGATGGGCGTGGAAAAGGTTCCACGTTTACTTTTTCATTGAAGGAAATAGTTGAGTCAAAAGGACAAAAGGTAAAAAAAGATACAACTGATGAGGAGAAAGAGAAAGTTGATTTAATACATTCGGGAATATAAAATCAAAAGTTAAAAGGTAAAAGTCAAATGTTCAAGTCAAAATGCAAAATTACAACTTAAAATTCAAAAGTGATTTGAAGTCTCGATGTTATAGATTTAGTTTGGATATTATTGAATTTATGGATTCGCTGCCAAACAACAGAAGTTGTTGGATAATTTCAGACCAGTTATTGCGTAGTAGTATGAGTATAGGGGCAAATCTTGTTGAAGCTACGGCCTCAAGTTCTCGTTTGGAATTCAAAAAATTTCATGAGATTGCACTTAAAAGTGCCAATGAGACAAAGTACTGGTTGGGACTATTAAGGGATTCTGGAAAGGCAGATAAGGAGAAGGCAGAAATCTTATTACAAGAAGTGACAGAGATAGCGAACATGATTGCATCGGGAATTTTGAAATTAAAAGGCAAAATATAACTTTTTACTTTTGACCTGTGCTTTTGACTTTTAACTTTTGATTTTTGACTCTATAATATATATGTTGTTTCTTTTTTACTTATTTATTTTCTCCATTGGGGCAGCTGTGGGTTCTTTTCTTGGGGTTGTGGTGGATCGGATGGTGAATGGGGAATCTATTTGGAAAGGGAGATCTCATTGTGATCATTGTCGGCATAAGTTGCATTTGCTTGATCTCATGCCGATTATTTCGTTTTTTGTCCTCAAGGGAAAGTGCCGATACTGTCATAAAAAGCTAGGATGGTTTTATCCATTGATCGAGATTGTGACAGGATTGGTATTTGTTTTGGTAACGTTTGTCATCGCACAGGGGAACTCGTATCTCTTTAGTAATGGAAATTATGTTTTGATTCTTCTTTATTATTTCTCTCTTGTATCCGCACTTATCGCTATTGTTTTTACTGATATTAAGTATGGCATTATTCCATTTAAAGTTGTTTTTTTTGCTAGTTTTTTGACACTTATATGGTATTTGTTATTGCCTGCGCTTTATCTCTCTCCTCTTGAGTTACGAGCAATAGGAGCGCAAACAAATCTTCTCAACGCATTAGGGACAGGTGTCGTTACTGCTGGTTTTTTCTTTATGCTTTTTGTCGTAACCCGAGGCCGTGGGATGGGATTTGGAGATGTTGTGTATGCATTTCTGATGGGGTTTGTTTTGGGTTTTCCTATCGTGATTTTGGCACTCTATATAGCTTTTTTGTCTGGAGCAGTCATAGCACTCGGACTTGTTCTGAGTGGGAGAAAAAAATTCAAAGGAGGAACAATCCCCTTCGGCCCATTTCTTGTTTTTGGGACCCTGGTGGGATTGTTGTGGGGAGAGGTGCTTATTACGTATATCATGGGATACTTTATGTTTTGATCTAAGTGAAAGGTGAGAAGTGAAAAGTGAAAGGTTCAAATGATTACTAATAATGAATGGAGGGAAAAGTTTTTAGAAAGACTGTTGGATTTTACTGGAAAGATTATTCTTTTAACAAATGAGTTACCAAAGACTCCAGCGGGATATGTAATAGCAAATCAAATTATACGGTCAGGATCTTCAATAGGCGCTAATTATGTAGAATCTCAAGATGCCTCTTCGACAAAAGATTTTATCCAAAAATTAAGCATATCATTACGAGAAACTAGAGAAACTTATTACTGGTTACAAGTAATTGAAAGAACTAAGTTGCTGCCGCGTGATGTAATTAAGAATGAAATTATTGAATCCAAAGAAATAATAGCTATACTAGTAAGTAGCATTAAAAAATCAAAACGAAAGTTAGAAGTGAAAGGTATTTAAGGTGAAGGTGCGAAATAAAGGTGAAAAATATAAAATGAATATGAAAAATAAATTTAAAATAAAACATACCCTATTAAACTTTTCACTTTTCACTTTTCACTTCTCACCTCGACATTTCTCACCTCACCTCTCACTTCAGCGGGGTTTTACCCTCATGGAAGCGTTGATTGTGACGGCTGTGATTGGTGTTGTGGGGGCTATGCTTCTTATTGGTGTTAATCCACTTGACCAGTTAAGAAAATCAAATGATGCTGACCGGAAATCCGATCTAGCACAGTTTCAGCGGGCATTGGAATTGTATTATCAAGATAATGGTAGCTATCCACCCTCTTCAGCTGACTACAAACTCTCTATAAATGCCACAACGCTGAGTTGGGGGAGCGCTTGGCAGCCGTATATGAGTACTCTGCCGAAAGATCCGACTTCTACTAGAACATATCAGTACTATTCTCCAGCCACATCAAATGGACAATCATATTATATCTATGCTAGCCTAGAAAGAGGAAGCAAAGATCCGCAAGCATGCAATGAAGGTAATGCTTGTGTCAGTCTTTCAACAGGCGGAGGCT
>JBGTMH010000036.1:0-55766 GCA_041743715.1 Patescibacteria group bacterium
AATAAATGTTTTCTGAGAGATAAGGGAATGCAGTTGCGTAAACAATTGCTCTGTTGCTAGCGCAGATTCCGTAGTATTTCTAATTGGCTTTACTGCAAGAAGTACATGCGGGGTTTTGAGTTTTTTCTTCAGCAGCAGGTAGCGTGATGTGAGATAAATTATAAGAAGTATAAATGCGGCACAGGTAATAGTGGTTAAATATAAAGGAAGGACTGTAAGCAATGAGAAGAATTGTGGGTCAGAATAAACCGTGTTTTCAGAAGTAGCTTGTGTATAGGTGTTGTTGGATACGGGTTGTAATGACTCAACTTGTTGCACACTTGTTGGTTGCGGTACTGGAGTTGGAGTTGATAATGGTCTCTCACACGTTGAATACCATTTCTGAGCACCGGTAGTAGGGTGAATAATAACATATGGTTTACATCCTGATGGTAATGGATCCCCAAGAGAATATGCAAGTTGTGTAGCCATTATTAATTTTAGAGGCAGAATAAACGAGTAGATCAGAATATATCAAATATTGCAGAGTTAGGCAATGTGTTGTTAAAGATGAGTACATCGGTTCCACTGAGGAGTTGTAATAACTATCAAGATACACCAAGGGAGATTTGTAGTCAAGGGTTTGGTGAGGACGGTGATAGTTGTATTCAATTAACCAGTCAGTTAAGGCATTGTTAAAGTCATTAACAAAGAGCGGATCGGCTGTAGTCATTTCAACAAACTCTTCCTGAATTGTTCTGTTAAATCTCTCAAGCACAGCATTGTCTTTAGGAGTATGAGGCCTGGAATACCATTGGGGTATCTGTAAGGTACGGCAGGCCTCTTCAAATTCTTTCTGAAACTCTGATCCATTGTCATGGTGAATATTCAAGATTTTTTGATCAGTCACATACACAAGTCTTTCAAGAAAGTCTCTTGCATTGCGTGATGTGTGGGTTGAATACAATCTGGCATAAGAAAGCTTTGATACCTCATCAATAGCAGTAATCAAATACCTGTACCCACCACTTGAGAGAGTCAAAATGACAGTATCTATGTGCCAGAGGAAGTTGACTTTTTTCTCTTTGACGAGCTTTGTGATCTTTTGTCTTTTAATACTCCTTAGCCTTCTTTTCCACTGTTTTTGTATTGTAACACGGTCAAAGTACAGATTATCTTCTTCAATGATTTTTTGTATTTTCCATGAAGAGATGGTTTCTCCATACAAAGACTTGTAAATACTAACAAGTTTCATCTTTCCGTATCTTGGATATTTTGTTCTGAGGTTTTTTACTCGTACTCGCTGGGTCAGGGAGATATCTCGCTTGCGTGTCTTGATTGGTGCTTTCGATACTTCTTCCAGTCCTTTCAGATCTTGTTCCTTGAATCTTCTGAGCCATTTGTGAAGTGTCTTTCTCGTGACTCCAAATTGCTTTGCAGTATCAACGGCATTCTTTTTTCCCAATGTATGGTAGAAAATAATCCATTCAAGTTTGAGTTGTGCTGTTGGTGTGAGCGTTTTTTGTCCAAGCAGACGAGTGTTTCTCCAATCTCTGTCTAATCGTATAGGTTTTCCTGAAAAATATGGGTTTCTATATCCAAAGGCATTTACTTTTTGCCCTCGTTTCATATACATCGATTCTCACCTCCTTAAGGTATGTATTCTACCTCAATGTGTAACCGATGTTTCTCATCTTCTGCATGGGATACTTACTTGCAAAAAAAGACTGCGTATTTTAAAGCAAAAACAGTTTATAACCAAAAACATATACTGTGTTTTATGAAAATATGATAAATTAATATGAAGCTCTTACGAGATTTATCATAGTTAACTTACACAGTTTTGATATATAGAATACTAGAGTTTAACTATGCTATTGTTAATGTAGCCTATGAATATTAAGACCGAAAATCAACTTGTAGAAGAATTAGGAAAAGGTCTAACCTCACAGTTTAATACAGACACATTTATTCGAGAATTTAGCGCTGGTTACGGAATTGCTGATTTAGCATTCGCACGAAATTTCTTTACAAATAAAAATAAAGTAGACAGACAACCAATAAATAATTACTATGCGTTAAAGGGTATTTTGAGTTTACCGAACAGTATACCGTTTACAAAAAATGATTTTATTAATGTAACAGGCATAAGTAACTCAATGTGTACAAAAGTATTCCAAATATTGATAGAGAAAGATTATATTCAGCGAAAGGGGGGAAATAAGTTTATAAAGACTCTGGACTTATATAGTCCTATAAAAAAGTTAGTCGCAATTGAGGTTAAGCTTAAAGATTGGAAACAAGGAATTTTACAAGCACGTAGGTATAAAAGTTTTACTGACGAATGTTATTTAGCAATCCTCGCAGACTATGAAAGGAACATTGACTATGATCTATTAAATCAATTTGGAATAGGACTGATACTATTTAATCAAAACGATGGCAAAATTTTAATAAAGAAACAACCCGGCAGAATTAAGCTTTTGACAATTTATAATACTTTACTTGATACTTTTGCAAAAGAAGAGTTTTTGTATCGTACAAATATTAATACTTCTCTAAAATCTCTTTCCATGTAAGCAAATAGCTTGGTGATTTAAGCTTAATACCTTGCCCTACCAGCTTTTGTTGCAAAAGATACGCCTTATTAATTCTTTCTATAAAGTAAATTTTCCGCTGATTTACGTCTATTGCATTTAATTCAGCAATTTCTTTTTGCCTCGCATGTAGAAAATGCAAACGAGGTTGCTGGAAATTTGTCGACATTTTACCATCTTCGCAACCTTTACAAGTACAGCTCAAGGAGAAGGCAATATCAGGAAGTTTTTGTTTCAAATCTTCTTCTTGTGCAAGTATATCCGCAACAAGTCCAGAACCGGAATTCATAGTGACTGATAACAATAAGTCCGGAAAATAAAACCTTGTAGGCATAGTAACACTATCTTCATCTTTTACGATTACGCCCTTATTAAATGACTCTATTACAGCTAATCCTGATGTAATTGCATCAAAACCTACCGAAAGTAAACCTTGAGCAACTCCGGGAACTCTACAGGCTACAAGCTTACACTTATTAAATTCTTTAATGCTTTTTCCGGTAAGAATAAAATTATATAGTTGTGCATCAACTGTATTTTCAGTGATTTCATCAATATAAAACTGGCAGAAGTCCATTTGAGAATACCCGAAATCTTCGATAATTGACTGACGCTCTTTTTTTCGACACAATGTTTCAGCCTGAGTACATATAGCTCCTGATACTTTATACTGTGGATATTTTTCTCTGACATAGTCAATGCTTTCTCTTAATAATTTTATGTTTATGACATACCAATCGTCATTAGTGTTATCAAAATAAAAAAATGGTGCAGTTAAAATACTACAACCATTCGCAATCTGCAAATCTATAACAGTT
The DNA here is from genome assembly GCA_041743715.1 of Patescibacteria group bacterium. GTDB lineage: Bacteria > Patescibacteriota > Microgenomatia > Levybacterales > UBA12049 > JACDET01. The sequence continues at coordinate 3,395 of JBGTMH010000036.1, forward strand.
CTAGCAAAGTCTTTTATGATTTCTACTGTTGAAAAATAATCCGGCTCTAGCGGGTCAAAACCCGTCGGAGCATAAGGGAGAGCTACTAATCCTTTTGTTTTACGAAAGTTGGTAAATACCAATCTATTAGTTGAGGGGTCAGCAAAAAAATCTATAGCACTTGAACGTTTTTTTAACAGTGAAGCTATAGATTTATATTGAGCATGCAAGTTAATAGGGAAATCAGCTCCATCAATTTTATTATCCTTTAAGAAAGTATCAATGATTGTCGTATCATTTTGTATTAACCTTGGATAAAATTTTAATTTTTCAGCCTTTTCAACTTTAGGTGCAGGTGTAGGTTTATGTAGTTCTTCCAAAATTTCGTCAACTGTTCTAAACCTCTCATAGGGTTCTTTTTGAAGAAGTTTAAGTATTAAATTTTCTAAATGGTTCGTCACTTTCGGATTAATTGTGGATGGAAAAGGTGGTTTCACATAAACTGTTTTGTATACTATTTCAGCTTCTGTTGATGGGTAAAATAAAATAGTCCCGGTAAGAAGTTCAAAAAGCATAGAACCAATCGCATAGAAGTCGCTAACAGGAGATATTGGCTTTTCTCCTTTGACTTGTTCTGGCGACATATAATAATAAGAGCCAAGTTGCGCACCGGTTTGAGTTATAGAGGAGTAATCTATTACTTTCGATAACCCATAATCAAGAATTTTAATATCACTACCATTAATTATTTTAATATTTTCTGGTTTAAGGTCTCTATGAATAATATTATTACTGTGTATATGATTAATTCCATTTAATATATTGGTTATTAGTGCTACAGACTCAGCTTCTTCTAATGCAGTACCTTTTTTATGCAGATATTCTCTCAGCGTCTCACCCTCAACCAATTCCATCACAATATATTTATAATTTGTGAAGTTCTCAGTATAATCTCCATCCTCAAAGTATTTTACTGTAGATTTGCTATCAACTCTTTGCAGAGCGACAATTTCTCGATGAAGCCTCTCCCTCTCTATGTCAAAAATAAAGTCTGTACGAATAAATTTTATCGCGTAGTAGATATTCTCTTTTACAGCCTTATAAACTTCTCCGAAGCTACCCTTTCCCAAAAATTCCTTTATTGCATATCCATTTATAGTTTTACCTATCATATTTTCCCTCTTAACTTATCATGAATTATACCACTTGCAGAGTCATATAAGAACCTGAAATATGCTTATGATACAATTTTGATTTTATGGCTATCAGTATCTCAAAAATTGCGATGATTGCAATTTTTAACCGTAGAGTACTTTACATGAACATACAGATTACTATATTAATATTATATTGCAATATAAAATCTCAGAACTCTTTACGGCTATTGTTGTATTATCTGCTAAAATGGCTACATGGACTGGTTCGCCACTTTACCAATTTATATGCAAGTATTCTTCGCCTCAGCAGTTGGCACTGCATTTGTAGGATTTATTTTTAAATTGGGAGAGATGGTCATACAGAATCGCATTGCACGCTCGAATGAAAGCTTCAAAGATAGAAAAGAATTGGCAGAGCAGTTAATTGTGGCTTGCATAGAGGGGCAATCTACCAGTTTCACGATATATCCGAGAAGTATGGAACATCTGTATTCTATTGCGGAAAAAGTAAACGCGGAAGATAAAAAAATGGGTGATGTTATGAATACATTTCTTTCGACATGGCAAGTATGTGCACACCATCACAGTGGAAAAACGCATCTCACGCCAGAAGAAGTTCAGTTTGTCACAACTTTGCAAAAAGATGGACGAGAAGCAAGTACAACGCTTCTAAACACCGCGCATAAATGGAAAAAGTAAGAACCTAATTCCATATTTCACTTTCGTTTTTGAATGTAGGAAAGTACATGTCTCCCCGCTGTCTTTTAGCGGCAATTTTGTACATCTCCTCAAGAATTTTTAAAAAACTTTGTAATGTTATATATTCCATTGTTAACCGGCAATAAAGCATACTGTCCATGGCAACGCTGAAAGGACCTCTTCTAATGGTAAATAACCCGCCGTCTTCCGGTACATGCGCATAAAGACTATCTTTTACGGTAAACATAGTTTCTTTGTCTTTTTCAAAATCTGCAATCTGTTTATCTAAATCCTCCTCAGTCCTTTCTTCGATGTCCCAATTATTTTCTTTTAAAATCTGTTTCAGTTTGGTCACGTTAATTGTACATTTGACGAGATAATTTCCAGACATTAAATTAAGGCAATCCTTAGCGGAAAAAGGATACACGGAGTAGGGCGGCGCTCCCCTCAGAAAGTTGCCCTGCTTGTCAGCATAAAATGAATCCCAATTGCTATGGGTTAGCAACAAATCTGTAGTTTCGATTTTAGGGGAAAGACCTTTTAGTTCCTCAATACTTGCTTTCTTTTCTGCTATTGTTTTGAAGTTGGTTACTTCAACATGTAGGCACGCTTCAATGTTTTCTGAAACAATCATTTTCTTTTCTGACTGTCGGATGAGCTTTTTTATTTTGTTGGTATATGTTTTTAGTTCTAAATCAATTTTTTTAGTATCCACATTAGTGTCGGATATTTTTGCCCCACCGGCAAAAGCAATTCTTTGCAACTCAAGAAGTCTTTTGGCTTGATTACTGATTTTGGCTTTGCCTTTTACGTTTTGAAGAGTAAACATGTTTTTTACATCCTTTCCATACTTTTTTATTTCATGAATAAACGCAACATTCTGATTTATTTCTGTGAGGTCGCCAACTTTAAGGAAACGAGTAAGGTCATTAATTAGAACTAGGCTGTTTAGTGCCTTTGATATTCTATATGCCCACTCAAATTCACTTTGAAATTCCCTGCTGTTTACATCAACTCTTCCAGTACCAAAACCCCTCGCAGAGGACAACAGAAATGCCCTGTTGTATTTTAAATGCCGCCACGCAATACCATCACAAATTGTCCGGGAAATACGAATAAGTTGCTCATGAATCAGTATGTTTTCTTCAAATCCTCGTAAGTCTTTTGTTTCCTGTGGAGTTAAAGAAGTTTTTGCATGTAGTAGCTTTGCTTTTCCTCGCCCCTCACGCAATAAATCCCACAATTGAGTTTCAATCCTTGCTAATTTCAGTTGAATTGCAAGTAAAGTATCTTTATTATTGTGCAGTTTGCTTCTTGTAGCTCTGAGTACTTTCTCGAAGTAGTTTATCCATTCTTGGTAATATAAACTCGCGAGAGCAGCGGCTATTCTGCCTGCGTAGTCTTTTTCAAGCATGTACATATTTGTAAGCATATTATACCAATTCTAGGGTACTTTAGAAATTAAAACTTGTGTTAGAGTAGTGTAAAGACTCTTGACAACTATCTATATTTTTATATATACTATAAATATATTTATAGTATGAAAACTACTCAAATCTCCCCTCATCATAAAAATACACAAGGAGTTTACGATCAAATCAATGGCTATTTCAATGAACAGGATCAACAAAGAAAAACCGTACAAGAAGGCCGCGAGATATTAGGAGAAGCTGCTGCTGCACTAACAGATGAGCAAGTAAGTGATTTGGTTAATGAAGTGCAGTATCTTGTTGATACATGGGTTGAAGAATTTGAACAGAAAATATTTGATGGAAAAACACTTAATGAATTATTACAACTTGATATATGATCCCTCAAAAATTTGTAACAAATCTTGGTTCAAAAAAAGCAGTTATCTATGTTCGTGTTTCAAGTGAAGAACAGGTTGAAAATTTTTCGCTGGGAACACAAGAAGAAATCTGTAGAAGAGATGCGAAACATAAAGGATATGAAGTTGCTGAAATATTTCGAGAAGAAGGAAAATCTGCAAAGACAATCATAGGAAGACCAGAACTTCTCCGAATGCTTGATTATTGTAGGAGGAACAAGAAAGATGTCCGTGGAGTATTCGTATACCGATTGGATAGGCTTTCTCGTCAAACTTCAGATTATTTGGAAATTAGAAAAAGGCTTGCAGGATATAATATCTCTATTAATTCAACAAGTGAACCGACAGGAAATTCACCCACTGAAAAATTACTAGAAACTGTTTTAGCAAGTTTTGCTCAACATGACAATGACGTAAAAAGCGAGCGGACTAAGAATGGTATGAGAGCGAGGTTCTTATCAGGAATGATAACTAACCAAGCTCCCCTAGGATATATAAATCAAGGGGGATACGCGTTAAAAGATTCTGAAAGTTTTGAAAAAGTAAAAAAAGCATGGGATTTAATGGCTACTGGAACGAAGTCATTGAAAGAGATGGCGCATATACTCACTGAACAAAAAATTACTTATAAAGGAAAAATACATAAAATCCGTGCCAACACTGTGCAACGAATGTTTAGAAATAAATTTTATATGGGGATATTAACCTCTGAAAAATATCCTGAAGAGGTACGCGGACAACACATTCCTATGATTACTGAAGAACACCTTTATAAGGTGCAATCGATTTTGGATGGAAGAAATAGAAGTGCGCCAATAGAAGGGAGAAAAGGGAGAGACAATACAGAATTTCCTCTGAGAAGGATGTTGGAGTGTAGCAAATGTGGAACATCATTCACCGGCGCATGGTCAAAAGGCCGATCAACACGTTATGCATATTATTTTTGTAAAAACCGATGTGTTACGTCTTCAATACCACTCGATGATGTTAAAGACATTGTTACTGAATATATGGAAAGAATAAGCGCAAGTTCTGTAGGGTTAGAACTGTATATTTCGTGTCTTATCAAAACATACAATGCAAAAAGAGCAAAACTTGATAAAACAAAACATGCTGCTGATCAAGAAATAGAGAAGTTGCGTGCATTACGACAAATACTTGTCGAAAAAAATCTAGCTGGCACTTATTCGGATGAAATATTCAAGGAACAAAATGCTGTAATTGAAAACAAAATAACAGCGGCGCAATCGGCAAAAAACGAAGCGCTACTGGATCAATACGATATAAAGAAAATTGAAGCTTTTATTAGAGCTAAACTTGCTAATTTGGGAACAACTCTTAACACTTCTGACTTAAGTCAGCTTCGTTGTCTTCTCGGTTCAATTTTTCTCAAAAGGATGGTATGGGGTTATCCGGGAATATTGAACCGGGGTTTTAGCCCAGTATATCAAGCTATTCGTGAGTGTTCAGAGAACAAAGTTCCCTTCGGTGACCCCAGTGGGATTTGAACCCACGATTTTCAGGATGAGAACCTGACGTCCTAGGCCACTAGACGATGGGGCCGGTTACAGGCTCTATTTTACCTTATTGAGGCTCTTTAGGCAATTATGATGCTTTTGGTTGTAAAGCATTAGAAACTACATCAAATTCTTTCTTACCTGGTATTAATGTCCATCTCCATAGAATAGGTGTACCTCTAGCTCTTATATAATGCTGATCAATGACACCATTTACAAAATCCATATCAACTAATTCAAGTTCTCGTTCAGGTGTCCGATCTATAGGTGTATCTGCCAAATGGATTAACCCACCTGGTGTAACTGCGCGCGCGAGGCTAGTTATATGTTCTTCCTGTAATCCATTTTTGAGAGCTAATAGGTTGGCACGTGCTCTTCGTGCTGGGTCCGTAGGTAATTTTGGATCATCAGTATTTAATTTTTCCCTCATTGCTCGAAGTAAAAAATTATTTGGGAGTAGAAATAACTGGCTCATCACTAATTGCGAACATACAAAAGTGTAGTCGTCTCCAAAATCCGGGCTTTTTCCTATCGTATTAACAGAACCTGTTACTTCGACTACTCTTCTAGATAAGTCCTCAAGCGATAAAGCATGGCTTACCTCTCGTTGGACATCGGACGTAAACGAGCCAGTTATCCCTGAAAGATCCGCGCCTATAAGGTGTATTTTTTGCTGTAAGCTTGGTGAGAGATTTCGTATTGCACGAGCCGTTTTTCCTGGATCTAAATCAACCAAGGTTAATTCATCGAACCTCTCAGCGAGTCCTTCAAGAGGAATATCAAAACAACTACCTGCACCTAAGATTAATGCCTTTTTGGGTTTATCAAATCGTGTGCGGGATATTGCTAAATCTGCAGTAGTTATTATTTCTCGTCTACTGTTAACCAAATGTTCCATATGAGATCGTTTATGGCGTTCATTTGTTCTAATAATGCCATCATTAATCTGTACAAGATTTGTAAAAACAGCTTCCAGAATTCCTGATGCTGATGGATGCATGAAATAGTTGAAATGTTCGTTAGATAAGGGTGAAATAGGTTGACGAAGTCTACCATTTCCACCTATCCCAGAAAATTGTTCGGGAGGCATAATTGTGAGAGTTTATCATAAAGCTTATAGTAAATCAAATTTCTTTGATACCTCCTAGGGTTTATATGGCAGTGAGTAGAGTTTTTGAGCTGATGTGATCCTGATTTTTTCTACAGAAATTGATTGTGAATGTGTCGGATGTTATACTGCCATATATATGTCAACTGAGACTCAGGGTGAGCGGGTGGAGGCAGTAGCGTTTGAAACAGAATATCTTTTAAGATTCGAAACAGAGGAATTTAAAGCAGCAGATCGGAAGTTAACACCCTAAGAACAACCTCTTGTATGGGAAAAGCTCCTTGGTGCTTATCAAAAAGCAGCTCAAGATGCTGGAGCTAAAGAGACCGAGATTAATTTTGGTGAAGGGAAAACTGCCAAACATACAGAAGTGGTTCTTACTGATATTAATGGTATTAAATGGCGAATCGATTCCCGTACAAATTTTACCTCTGAAGGTGAATTTAAAGAAGGACATGTACAAGTATCATTATCTAAGAGTTCATTAAAAATTACTTCAGATGATGACTCTTCTACACAAAAAAGATATCAGTATGCTCTCCTGAGTAATACCGATGGAACAAGCTCAACAATTACATTTGGTTATTATATAAACCCTAAAGGAAGACGATCTGTGGTTGATTCTCGAGTAAATTCTGTCCAGGCTGTTATTGGTGCTGGAGCACTCTTGTCTGGGTTTCAGGGTGTTATAAAGAAGTAATAATTAAATCACTGCGGTTCATGATTAATTCTCCCCATTTGCGATCTTTCGCGAAGGTGTATTGTTGGTTGTGGCGTTTCAATACTTTTACTTTTTCAATTCCATCTTTCGTGAGAACTGGGATTTCGAGAAAACCTTTTTGCGTTTTGACTGGGCCTATACACCGTCCCCACGGGGTTATTTCGGAGGGGATTTTACTGATAACCGTGTAAGCATATTTTGTTTCTTCCCAGTCAGATGCCATGAGTGTTGTCTCACGCATATGTTGTCTGATACGTCGTTGGAAGTCGGGTCTGATAAGGCGTTGGGGGAAGTGGAGATAATAGTCGTTGGTTGGGACAAAGGTATTTTGTATATAGGGTGCCAGAAGTAAACCGGCTTTTGAAAGTTTTTTGGCTGCGTTTTCAGTCATGCTATAACCAAATGGTGTTCCTGGTTCTATGATTACCACAACACCTCGACAGCTATTTAATGCTTGTCCAATTAACTTATCTGCCGCGGCAGGACTTAATTCATTGAGCACATTGGCAATAAGTACTACATCATATTTATTTTCATGCTGATCAATTCCTCCGCGGAGATCGTATTGTTGCCAATGCATGGTTATTTCAAGTTGTGCCGAGGTTTGTATTTGTTTGCCTATCATTAAAAAATCATTATGCTGATCAACTGAACTACTTTCAGAGATTGACGGCCAGACCTCTTTTGCTGCCCAGCTACCCGTCCCTGGACCGCTACCGAGGTCAAGAACATTTTTAGGTTGCCAAGAAGGCACCAACGCTTGTATATCTGCCAAAGCACTATATGTTTGAGCATAGGTTGCGGGGACACGCAATGCAAGATAAGCCAGGGTATCATCAAAACTTTTTAATGAAATCCGTCCATGCGAGTTCTCACGGGAGACATACTGTTCGTGAAGAACGCCCGCATGACTTACCCACTCTGAGGTTTCTTGAGTGGACAATATATTCGAAATTGCTGTTTCGATAACTAGCGGAAGGTTCGCAAAGGTTTTCATCTGTCAAGAGTATAGCAAAATGCCAGATGAATATGATGGGTTTGTTCACTTTAAGCTTTTTTAGTATAATTCAAAGATGAAAGCGATATATCTCTCTGTTGTGATCCCTTGTTATGATGAGATGGCGAATTTGCAAAAGGGAGTACTTGAAAAAGTACAGCATTTTCTGGATAGGAAGAAGATATCGTATGAAGTTATCATAGCTGATGACGGGTCACACGACGGAAGTGTTGAATTTATTGAGAAGTTTTGTCAGGAGAATCCTCATTTTATACTTATTAAAAATCCTCATTACGGAAAGGCAGGTGCGGTGACTACTGGGATGTTGCAGGCAAAAGGTACGTATAGGCTTTTTACTGATATGGATCAGGCGACTCCGATTGAAGAAGTGGATAAATTACTTCCTTTTTTAGAAAATGGTGATTACGATATCGCTATTGGTTCACGAAACACGCAGAGAAAAGGGTCACCGTGGATCCGGTTGTTTATTTCACGCAGTTCTATTGTCCTGAGGCAATATATCATTGGAATGCCTGAGATTGTTGATACGCAGTGTGGTTTCAAACTCTTCACACAAGATGCTGCAAAAAATCTCTTTTCCAAATTTAAAAAACTCAAAAATGGATTTGCACAAGTGAAGGGTACTGCTATTACATATGGGTTGGATATTGAATTACTGTATCTAGCAAAAAAGAATGATTATCGAATTAAGGAAGTGCAGGTGAACTGGTTGCATGTGGAGACAAGGCGTGTCAATCCGGTACGGGATTCGTTTATGGGTCTGAAAGATTTAATCAAGATTAAGAAGAATGTGTTGACTGGAAAATATAATTTATAATTTTGCCTGAGCTTGTCGAATGCTTACAAAACACTTCGACTACACGTCGTTTCGCTTAGTGAAAAATAGTATGGTCTTACATAAAATTACTCTTAAGGAAAAACTGCTTTTGTTCGCATATAGCATAGTTCTTATTGGACTTTTTCTCTACTCTCTTACACAAATTGATTTGAGTCTTGCACTTTCTCGACTTCCATTTTTGCAGAGTATTGTTACAACATTTCAACAAATCGGATATTTTAATAGACCATTGTCGACCGGGCTTTTCTTACTGATTATCATACTTATGTTCGGGTTTTATATAACGTTTCTTGTCCTGTCTGCGAAGAAAAAACTCAGAAAGCCATTTGTGTGGACGCTCATCGGAGCTAGTGTCGTAATTTTGACATTTTCTTACAACGCGTTTTCTTATGATTTATTTAATTACATATTTGATGCGAAGATAGTCACAAATTATCATGAAAATCCATATGTTCACAAAGCACTCGATTACCCACAAGATCCCATGTTGTCGTTTATGCGTTGGACACATCGTGTGTATCCATATGGACCGGTTTGGTTGGGAATAACGGTACCTTTATCTTTTGTAGGAATGCAATATTTTCTTCCGACATTGATTATATTCAAACTACTCATGTCAGTAAGTTTCATACTATGTCTTTATTTTATCGGAAAGATCTTTCAAAAAATTGCGCCTGAAAAAGAAGTGTTGGGACTTGTTTTTTTGGGCTTGAATCCTTTGATATTGATTGAAAGCTTGGTGAGTGCTCATAACGATATTGTCATGATGGCGTTTGCATTGTGGGCGGTCTATTTACTAGTGATTAATAAATATCTCTTATCATATGTACTATTATTTGTGTCGATTGGGATAAAATTTATATCTGGCTTTCTATTGCCCGTATTTGTTATGTTGCACATTATGCTCAAAAAGAAAAAGCATATAAGTTGGGAGATTGTTTTTAGTTTTTGTTTGGTGTTACTGATTGGGGGAGTGGTAGCAGTATCATTGCGGACGAATTTTCAACCATGGTATCTCGTGTCTGTCTTGACCTTTGCAGTATTTCTGACGCACCGTTATTATGTCCTTATACCATCACTTATTATTTCATTTTTTGCTTTGCTTAACTATGCACCTTTTTTATATGTTGGGAATTGGGATAAACCAATTCCGCAAATACTTTCTGACATGAACTTTTTCAGTTACAGTCTTTCTTTTTTTGTCGTGGCATCATACTTTTGTTATCAACAAATTCTTTTTGCACAGGCAGTGAAAAAGTCAAAGAAAAAATGGTTTTCAAGTCATGAAGTTTAAGAATAAAAATCCCATTCGTAACACCGCTCCTTGGATTCTCGTTTTTTGTTTTCTTATTTTCACTTTTCTATCATGGATTCTGTTATTTCGTGATCCACGGGCACTAATCGGGATAAGCAATCTCTATCCGTTTCTTAAAACGTTTCTTTTTTCAACACAAGAATATTTATCGAATTATGGTCTCAATTCCTGGCCAACAATACTGTTTGCTTTAACAGCATTTTTCGCAATTGTTAGTTATGTAATATCACTCACGATAAAAATCTCATTTAAGAGAACAATTATATTTGCAATTGTTTTTCAAGCTATAACACTTCTCTCTTTTCCTATTTTATCGACAGACATATTTTCTTATATCTTTTCTGAGAGAGTATCGACCGTACATAACGAAAATATTTGGAAAGTAAAACCAGCTGCCTTTCCCGATGATCAGTTCGGAGTGCTTGCAGATTGGAAGGATACGACAAGTGTTTATGGAGGTCTGCATTATTTATTATACTTACCACCTGCTCATATTGGGCAAGATAATTTATTGCTTCTTACTATTCTTTATAAATTGATACCTGCGATTTTTGCTTTTGGGACAATGTATGTTTTATATCTTTTGTTAAGGACGCATGAAAGCATTGTTGTTGAACGGGGTTTACGATTAGTATTTTGGAATCCGTTATTTATCCTTGAGATTTTAGGTTCTGGACATAATGATAGTATGATGATTTTCCTGGCGTTATTGAGTTATTATTTTTATAAAAGAAAACTCTGGCTTCTTGCTGGAATTGTTTTGGCACTTGCTGTACAAGTAAAACTTATTCCTATCGTGCTGTTCTTTTTCTGTTTACTTGCTTTAATACGCATAAAATCTTCACTTGCAGCGCTTATCTATCTGGCAGGATTTGTCAGCATTAATGCTTTGGCATTTTCTTTCATGCAAGTAAATATTATAGATTTTATAGCGCGGGTCGCGTATAATGGCGGTGTTTACTGGCAGTCATTGCCTAATCTTCTCCATACATTTTATCCAGGCGGGGTAGTGATAATTCCTGTTTTGTTTTTTGTTTGGCTTCTCTTTTTTATCGTCGTTCAATGGAGAAATCAAACAGATCCAATGTATTCATATGCTGTTGTCTTGCTTGTCTATTTACTGTTCGTAAGTGCTGCATATTGGAATTGGTACGCGCTTTGGATTTTACCCCTTCTTCCTCTTATCAATGCAAAAAAAATATTTATAACTGCGCTTGTTCTGACTTTCACATCGCTATTTGCTTATCCACTTCTTTGGGTAATTCATAGAATTAATAGTCCGTCTCCTCTCTGGCCTGCGATTATTTATTTATTCATTTTTACGCCTCCAATAATGATCTATCTTTGCCTACGATTCCGAGAACGTTTTGTCCTAAAAATCTTCAAACGTTTGGGAATAGATGACCTGATTGCCCAGAAGGGTAAACATTAAGTATAATAGAGAGTATGAAGTATCTCAAAACGCACCGTTTTGTACTCTTCGCACTTCTTTTGTTGTGTGGTTTTTACTTTTTTAGTCGCCTTTTTAATTTGGCAGGACTCCCAATTTTTACTGATGAGGCTATATATATCCGGTGGGCACAAATCGCACATGATGATGCCGCATGGCGGTTTATTTCCTTGACTGATGGTAAACAACCTTCCTTTATTTGGATTGCGATGTTGCTTATAGAATTTATTAAAGATCCGCTTGTCGCAGGGAGGTTAGTCTCTGTGATCGCGGGATTTTTTTCTTTGATCGGGATTTTCTTTCTTGGAAGAGAAATATTTAAAAACACAAAAATTGGATTATTCTCCGCGCTTCTGTATGTCTTGTACCCTTTTTCTCTCCTGTACGATCGAATGGCATTGTACGATTCGTTAGTGGCGATGTTCATTATATGGACGCTTTATTTTACTGTTCTTCTCGTCAGACATGTGCGGTTGGACATAGCGCTTATCTTGGGAATGATTATCGGTGGAGGAATGCTTACCAAAACCAGCGCCAATTTTGGATTTATATTATTACCTTTTGCATTACTCCTTTTTCCATTTAAAAAGAAATTTGATAAATTGCTTCTTGGAAAGTTTGTGCTTTTTGCTGGAGTTGCTTTTATTATAGCAAATGCAATGTACACGATATTGCGCTTATCACCCTTCTATCATATCATCGGACAGAAAAATTTATCGTTTATTTATTCTTTTAGTGAGTGGTTACAGAGTCCCTTCGCGTATGTCTTTGGTAATTTGAAAGGACTTGGAGGATGGTTGGGTGACTATATGACTATTCCTGTTCTTGTCTTGGCGGCTTCTGCTTTTTTTGTAAGCCGAAAATATACACGAGAAAAATTGTTATTACTTGCATGGTTTCTGGTGCCGTTTATGGCGCTGGCGTTTTTCGGGAAGGTTGTTTATCCGCGGTTTATTCTTTTTATGACGATGCCACTTCTTGTTTTGAGTGCATACTCATTGTATTGTTTGATGACCTACATTAAACTGACATGGTTAAAAGCAGTTGTTATTTTTGTATTTATCGGGATGTGGATCGTTACAGATTATTACATTCTGATAGATATCAAAAAAGCATCGATTGCGTCAGGAGACCGTGACCAATTTATTACTGATTGGCCGGCTGGTGGGGGAGTAAATGAAACGATTACTTTTTTGAAAGAAAAAGCAAAGAGTGAAAAGATATTTGTTGGTACACAAGGGACGTTTGGACTCATGCCGTATGCAATAGAAATATTTTTATCGAAAAATCCAAATATAACCATAAAAGGATATTGGCCTATTGAGGCCCAGCCGCCACAAGAATTACTTGATGCGAGCCGGAAGATGCCGACCTATGTTGTTTTTTACCAACCATGTCCTTCGTGTGTTGGAATCGGGAAAGCTCCAAAATCTTGGCCGCTCACTGAAGAATTTCAAATGAAGAAAAACGACGAAACCTATTACACTGTATATAAAGTAAATCCGTAATAGTACATGATTTTTTTTCGTAAATATAGTATTTATATTCTTCTTACGGCATTATCTTTTTTTGCTATTGCACCGCTTCTTCAGCCGGGATTTTTTTCAATTCATGATGATGAACAAGTTGGGAGGTTATACGAACTTGACCAATCATTAAAAGCAGGTCATTTTCCGGTCCGAATTTCTCAAAATTTGGGATTTGGGTATGGCTATCCACTCTTTAATTTCTATCCATCGTTTGTCTATTATATTGCTGAAGTCTTTGTCCTTGTTGGATTCGGTTATATCGCGTCAATTGAAATGATGATAGGACTCGGATTTTTGTTGGCATCATTTTTTATGTACCTTTTTTCAAAAGAATATCTGGGAAAATGGGGTGGACTTGTCGCGGCAGTTGCATATACGTATGTCCCGTATCATTCAGTTGATGTGTATGTAAGGGGAGCGCTTCCTGAATTTTGGTCATTTGTTTTTATTCCCGCAATATTCTGGTCATATAAAAAATTAGCCGATACAAATAAAAGTATATATGCCATTGTCGCAGGTATATTTTTCTGTTGTTTAATTCTAACTCACAATCTTGTCGCGATGATGAGTGGCATTTTCATTGGGATATATCTTCTCTACTTACTTTTGCAGACCAAACAAAAAATGCACTTTGTACTCAAAGTATTTGTCAGTGGCATCATCGGTCTCTCTTTATCTGCATCATTTTGGATTCCTTCATTCCTTGAGCGCAACGCGACTATGATCGAATTATTGACGAAAGAGTTAGCTGATTATAATCAACATTTTGTCTACATACGTCAGTTCTGGAATTCACCTTGGGGTTATGGAGGATCACTCTATGGTTTGGAGGACGGACTATCATTTCAGATTGGAAAAGTGCATATCATTGGAAGCTTTTTAGCTGCACTTGTCGGAATGTGGTTACTGATTAAAAAAAATCCTGCATCGAGAATAATTATTGTTTTTGTATTTATGTTAGGTGTTGCGGCTTTTATGATTACATTTTATTCGGACTTTATCTGGGATACTATTCAAGTCTTTTCTTATATCCAGTTCCCGTGGCGTTTTCTGTTATTTGTGGCTTTTGCATCGTCATTTCTCTTGGGTGCGTTACTCCTTATTGTTACTTCAGAAAAAAAACAAATGTTTCTCTCTGCGTTACTCGTCGTTATAATTATTATTTCTTATAAAGATTTTTTTGCGCCTTACAGGTACTTAACCACAGCTACTGATAAAGATTATATAAACCATGATGTTATACGATGGCATACGAGTGGCTTGGCGTATGAATATGTTCCGAAAGGGATTGCAACAAAAATAAATGAAAGTGGTGTAACAAAAATTGATATAACAAAAGATGAAATAGCGGCAAGTAGTTATGCAGTTGTCCACGGTCAACTTGCCGTTAAAGAATTAGATAATAAACCCCACTATAAAAAATTTCAAGTCACAGGTCAGGGAGGGATGCTTCGTATAAATACTTTTTCTTTCCCTGGGTGGAAAGTGTTTATTGATGATCGAGAAGTCACGTTCTCAGACAAGAATAAATTCAAACTCATTGATGTTACAGTTTCGAAAGGTGAGCATATTGTTGAAGCAAAGTTGACGGATACACATCTTCGAGTTGTCGGGAATGTTTTGTCTGGAGCTAGCATTATAGGTATACTTTTATATATAATTGTAATCTCTAGAAAGAGACGGTATCAGCCAAATCATGAAAAACACACAACACAAAAAAAATAAAAAACTTTCATCGGTTTCAGTATTTTTTCCTTTTTGGAACGAAGAGGATAATATTGAAAATGTAGTAAGAACTGCAATCCCTATCATTAGTCAGTATGCAGAAAAATGGGAAATACTTATGATCGATGATGGCTCGTCAGATAAGACTTTGCAAATCGCGCAAAGACTTGCCAAAGAAAATAAAAATCTGCGATTGATTGCTCATATGCCCAATCGCGGATATGGTGCTGCTCTTAAAGAAGGCTTCATGAATGCCAAATATGATTATATCGTTTTTACTGATGGCGACGGGCAATTTGATTTTTCAGAAATCTCACAATTTGTGAAGTTTATCCAGGATTATGACATGGTGATTGGGTATAGAAAAAAAAGACGGGATAAAAATCTATTTAAAAGGCTGTTACTCATGTATCTTCTCAAAGTATGGGACTTTGTTCTTTTCCGGTTTTATTGTAAAGATATTGACTGTGCGTTTAAGATGTTTAAAAAAGATGCTGTTGAACGCTTGTTGCCACTGCGTTCTGAAGGAGCTTTAATTTCAACAGAGATCCTCGCGAAAGCAAAAATGAAGAAGTTGAAAATAAAAGAAGTTGGCGTTACCCACTATCCTAGACTACTTGGCAATCAGTCAGGTGCAAATTTTCCTGTAATCGTACGAGCTGTGCTGGAAAGTCTCATTTTATGGTACGATTTACATTATGGAAGAACTTGATTTCGCGACAGTCGCCAAACGTTCTGTAAATGGTGTTTTTGCATTAGTTTCCCGCTCCTTTCTTGTGCAGATTCTGGCTATAGTTAGTAATTTTGTTTTAACTATCTATCTTGAGCCGTCGATGTTTGGTATTTTCTTCGCGGTCTCAGCCATCAATGTCTTCCTGGCCTACTTTCAAGATGTCGGGCTCGCGGCGCTTATCATCCAAAAAAAACAAGAGCCAACACTTGTTGAGCTCCGTACGACCTTTACTATTCAACAAATTCTGGTTCTCTCAATTGTTATTCCAGTATTTCTTTTTGCGACAAACATTGCTGATTTTTTTCATTTGAACCAAGATGGGTTGTATGTATTGTACGCGTACTTGGCTTCTTTTATTCTTTCTTCGTTAAAAACGATTCCCACCGCGCTTCTTGAAAGGAAGTTGGATTTTCAAAAATTGATTATTCCTCAGATTGCTGAAAGTTTTGTGTATAGTATCGCACTGATTGTTTTTGCCGTAATGGGATACGGTGTCATGACTTTTACCATAGCAATTCTTCTCAGAAGCATCATCGGTCTTCCGTTAATTTATATGGTGCAACCATGGGATATCGGGTTGGCGTTTAATAAAAGATTAGTCAAAGAACTACTTACCCGGGGTTCTCCATTTCAAGGAAATAGTATCTTGGCACTGGTGAAAGATGATTTATTAAATTTATATATCGCCTCTGCATTGCCACTGACGCAAGTTGGCTATATCGGATTCGCGCAGAAATGGGCGTTTATGCCATTGCGATTGGTGATGGATAATGTCATCAAAGTCACGTTCCCATCATTTAGCAGATTGCAGCATGATAAAGAAGCATTAAGAAAAGTTATAGAAAAATCACTCTATCTCATCTCATTTTTCATCTTTCCGATTGTCGCAAGTTTTATCGTTTTTTCAGCACAGTTGATTGCATTTATCCCAGGGTACGAAAAATGGGAACCAGCGATAATTGCACTTATCTTTTTCTCACTGAACGCACTTTTTGCTTCCATCACGGTTCCGTTAACAAATTTTCTCAATGCAGTTGGCAAAGTAAATATAACATTGGGCTTTATGGTTTTTTGGACGATACTTTCTTGGGTGCTGACAGTATTTTTCATACGGATGTTCGGATATGAGGGTGTTGCAGCAGCATCAGCAATTGTTGCCGCAAGTGTCTTATTAATTCTCTACCCGGTCAAAAAAGAAATTAATTTTTCATTTATTGCACCCATTTGGAAGCAATTTATAGCAGCGCTTGTGATGGGATTATTTGTTTGGGCAACCCAGGAATTTGTACACTCATTATTGCAATTAGGGATCCACATGGTTATAGCTGGTATAGTGTATATGGGAATATTATTTCTTATTTCAAAAGATGATCTTGTCAAAACGTTACATTTTATTAGGGCGACAGTGAAAAAAGAAAAATGAAAAAACTTTATATTTCAATTCTTAACTATAACGGCGAGAAGGATACGGGAGCATGTTTGAAGTCTTTGTCTGCTTGTATTACCGATGGTATTGATCTGCATGTGGTGGTCGTTGATAATCATTCTCTCGATGGATTTTCTCTAAGGGAAGTGGATTTCCCAAAATTAAAACTTACTCTTATTAAAAATCCCACCAATGAAGGATTCTCGGGAGGACATAATAGAGGGATTATTTTTGCTCTACAAAATAACGCAGATTATATAATGGTTCTCAATAATGATACAATTGTCGATAATCATTTCATTGTTAACTTGGTTGCGGCATTGGAGAAGGAAAGTACTATTGGCGTTGTCACACCAAAAATTTATTTCACAAAAGGACATGAATTTCATAAAGATCGGTATACAGAAGAAGATTTAGGGAAAGTTATTTGGTATGCCGGAGGAAAGACTGATTGGCAGACCGCGACAAGTGTGCACAGAGGCGTTGATGAAGTCGATCACGGACAATATGATACAACAGAAAAGATTGCATTCGCAACTGGTTGTTGTATGCTCTTCAAAAGAGAAGTGTTTGAAAAAGCCGGGCTATTTGATGAGCGGTATTTTCTTTATTATGAGGACGCGGATATCAGTGAACGGATAAAAAAGGTAGGATACACTATTTTTTATGTTCCCAATGCAGTGATTTATCATAACAATGCAGGAGCATCGGGAGGAGCAGGAAATAGTTTACAAGATTATTTTATGACGCGAAACCAAATGCTTTTCGGCATAAAATATGCACCTTTGCGAACGAAGATAGCTCTCCTTCGACAAAGTAAACGTTTGCTTCTCAACGGGCGCATGAATCAGAAAATGGGTATAAAAGATTATTATGCTAAAAGATTTGGGAAAGGGACATTTTTTGAAAAAGAAAAAGTATGAACCTACACCCCAAGGGTGTAAAGCAAAAAATATATGATTAAAATTTCAGCGATTATTCTTACCAAAAATGCGGAAAACTTGATTGCGGATTGTATTGATTCCGTATCATTTTGTGATGAGGTTATCGTGATTGATGATAGTTCGACGGATAGGACACCGGATATTGCAAAACTCTTGGGAGCGACAGTTTATGTCTATTCTTCTGAAAGTTTTGCAAAGAAAAGGAATTTGGGACTGAAGAGAGCGAAAGGCAAGTGGGTGTTGTATGTTGATGTGGATGAACGAGTTTCGAAAGAGTTGGTAGAAAGTATTAAAGATGTATTGGAGCGGAAGCGCGATATCTATTCAGCCTATCGCTTACAGCGAAAAAATTATTATTTAGGAAAACATGAATGGCCGGCAGTTGAAAAACTCGAGCGACTATTTAAAAAAAGTAAACTTGAAGAATGGTATGGCGATCTCCATGAGAGTCCTCAGGTAAATGGTGATATAGGTGACATACATGAAGGGGTAATTATGCATTTTACCCATCAAGACCTGACAAGTATGCTCAATAAAACTATTGTATGGTCAAAAATAGAAGCAGAACTCAGATACAAAACAAATCATCCTCAGATGTCTTGGTGGCGATTCTTCCGGGTTATGTTGACAGCTTTTTATGATTCGTATATCCGACAGAAAGGTTACAAAGTCGGCACAGCAGGCTATATAGAAAGTATGTATCAAGCATTTAGTATATTCATAACGTATGCAAGGCTTTGGGAAATGCAAAATGATCCTCAAAAAGCAAAAAAACAATAGTTTAATACCAGTCTCAGGATAAAGCTTACTTTGTAAGTGCGTTGGGTTAATCTCAGATGGAACGTCGTTAGGGTGTGGGTATTTACATGAGTCTGTCTGGACACCAATACGTTGGATAGGACCCTCAATAGGCATATCTTCAAAAGTAATACTTGTGTCACGAACAGCATCAACGTCAAACATATATCCATGGGGAAGTTCTAAAATCGCAAAGCTGCTCTTAAGAAAACAATTGTAATGAGCACAAAGCTTGATCTGGAGAGTGGGAGAACATTCTGTACATGGGTTAAATTTCACTTTATCTTGTCTTGCATTTATTTATAATAAATACTCTCTTTGTCTAATATTCACAGTCAAGAGCAATTAGATAGAGAGAACTAAATAATGCAAGTTATTAATTGCTGAACAATGGATAGTGTTAATAACGGAAAATACATACAATAACACATGTATTATGATAAAGTAGTCTTAATGAAAAAAATAATTAAAAATGAGTTGGTTCTCCTTTTTCTTATTATTTTAGTATTTATTCTTCTCAGATCTGTTTATTTTACTGAACATCTCAATTTTTCTGCCGATCAGGCAGAACATTCAACTGATGTCTTGAAGTATTATCGAGAACATAAAATTCCCTTGATCGGTAATCCAGTAAATTCAATAGTTTATCAAGGCCATTTTTTATATCAAGGCCCGGGTTATTATTACATGTTATTTCCTTTTCTCCTCGTAACAAACTTTGATCCTATCAGCTCTTCATATCTCTTTATGCTATTTTGTGCGCTTATGGTTATACCGCTCTATTATGGTATGAAACTGTTAATAGATAGGCGTGCTGCGCTCATCATAGTAATTATTTATAGTTTTTTGCCGTATTACCTCAATTATACCCGGTTCCATTGGAATCCAAATTATCTGCTCTCGCTTCTTCCTCTCTTGATTCTCATCATGGGGTTATATAATAAATATAAATCTCAGAAATTATTTTTCCTTATCTCAATTTTCTTGGGTTTTCTCTTTCAATTCCATTACCAATTCATTTTGATAATCCTTGGTATTGCGGTTTATTATTTTTTTATTAAGAAAGTTTCACCTTTTCTTCTTATTCATTTTTTTAGTGGTTTAGCGATAGGAGTTTTACCATTGCTGCTGTTTGAATTAAGACATGATTTTTATAATATACAGACTCTGATATTACTTATTACTCATCGAGATCAAGTGTCTTCTGCAGGAAGTATCACGACGCCACATTATTATCTCAGTCTCTCGTTTATGCTTCTGGTTGCGGTGCTGGCGATTATTAGAAACAAATTGCCAAAAGGAAGAACTTTTTTCTATGCGAGTTCTGTTCTTGCAGTCCTTCTTTTTGCGTGGGCTGCGATTTTAAATTTTCAAAAACCTGCTACAGCTTTTTGGTCGTATGCGCCCAACTGGCGCTATACTGAAACGGAGAAAGTATATCAGATTATCCATTCCAAGAATCTTAAGGATTACAACGTAGCAGATTTAACGTATTACAATACTTACGCTTCTACAATTAAATATTTATTAAAGAGAGATAATGTAGCGATTAATTATGAGGATTATTACGATAATAAATATCTTTTTGTAAAGAAAGCGAGTAATACAGAACTGTATGATACTTTATCATATGAGGTTGCAACCTTTAAACCTGCAAAACTTCTTCAGACATGGAAAATTAATGACGACTACAATTTATATCTCTTAGAAAGATTATAGATCTCCCCATAAACATAAAATACTCGGATATGATTTGTTCTAATACAGCAAATGCAACATTTGGAGCATTTGGAGATGATGGGAATACCACTGCTACAGCAGGTTTAGGATTTTCGCTTCTTGGTCAGGCAGAGTCTGGAACGAATCTATCCGCTACATCGGAATTTAAAAATACCAATGATACATCAGTCGATATGATACTTGCCCCCCTGGCGTTCTTGGCGGTATTGCAGTTGAGTTAAAAGCGGCCACTTTAACTACGGTCTCCTTTCCTCGCTCTTTGCTTTAAAGACTTTTTAGATAAGCGGGCTTATTCTTCGTGTTTTTTGTGGGTAGGTGGGGATTTCTTCACAAAAAAATTTTTCCAGGTTTTCATTTCTTCAAGCGTAAGCTTCTTTTTGGCAAAAAAGAATAGGTAGGTTAAGTCAAGGATACCGATGGCGTTAAAGAATATGCCTGGCAGAATTCCGACAGTCAGTACTATAAACCATTTTTTTTGATCATGCTTTGCTGCGGTCCAGAGTGCGACCCCTTTCCAAAAAAATATCCAAATTATGACAATTATTGAAAGCGTAGCTATGACGGGATAAGGAACATTCGTATTCACTATGATTATCCTACCATGGGAAGGGTGAGTATGCAAGAGGTATAAAAGCTGATAAAATCAAAGTGCATGAGAATTGGCATTTACGATCCATACCTGGACGATCTCGGTGGGGGAGAAAAGTACATGATGACTATTGCCGAGTGCTTGGCAGAAAAGCATGAGGTTTCTG
Source organism: Patescibacteria group bacterium (assembly GCA_041743715.1). Classification (GTDB taxonomy): domain Bacteria; phylum Patescibacteriota; class Microgenomatia; order Levybacterales; family UBA12049; genus JACDET01. The sequence continues at coordinate 24,675 of JBGTMH010000036.1, forward strand.
TTTTTTGGGATAACTTGAAAGATGTTCAAGCGCTTACCGAGAGATTTTCTCTTAATTTTGAAAAGATTTCATTTAAAAAAAACATATTCACTCCTGAGACGAGTTTTTTAACAAGATTTTTAACAACCAGAGAATACGATGCTGTTATTTTCTTAAGCGATGGGAGTATCCCACTTGTTTCTTCGAAAAAACTATTTATTCATCTCCAACAACCTCTGGATCAGATTGATGACTCCTCATGGAAAGATAAAATCAAACATTTAAGGATTACGAAAGCTTTTTGTAACTCTGAATTTACAAAATCATTTAACGAAAAAAAATTGGGTGCAGTCAAAACCGTTGTGATCTCTCCTCCAGTTTCGTTGCTCCAAAAGAATATTAAAAAAGAAAATATTATTCTGACAGTTGGAAGATTTCGGGTAATAAATGTTAAAGTAGATGATTATAAAAAACAACAAGTTATGATAAATGAATTTAAAAAGATGGTGAAGGATGGGTTAAAAGACTGGAAATTTGTCGTCGCGACCAGTATCAGGAATACTGAAGATTCAAGGTTTCAAGAAATGATTAAAAGTGCAAAAGGATACCCCATAGAGTTTCAAATAAATAAAACAAATAATCAGTTGTGGGATGTCTATAACAGAGCAAAAATTTATTGGCATGCGTCAGGATTTGATGAAGACTTAGTAAAAAACCCAGAGTTTGCAGAGCATTTTGGTATTTCAACAGTTGAAGCCATGGGGTCTGGAGCTGTACCAGTAGTGTTCAATGCAGGTGGGCAAAAAGAAATTGTTTTTGATGGTAAGAATGGACTTGTATGGAATACGCTTGAAGAATTACATACAAAAACGAAAGAGTTGATTCATAACAAAGTGCGTTTAGAGAAAATGTCACAAGCTGCAAGGATCCGTGCGAAATATTTCAGTAAAGAGCGATTTTGTGAAGCAATGCAACAATTAGTTACTGAGTGATCTATGAATATAAGTATTATCATTCCAAATTACAACGGAGAGAAATTATTGGAAAAGAATTTACCGAAAGTGCTGGATGCTGTGCGGAATTATACAGAAGGCTTTGTTGAAATTATTATTCCTGATGATCCGTCGACTGATAACTCAAAAGAGGTGATACATACGTTTATAATCAGTATTAAAGAAAAAAATATTGTTGGCAAAACGATTGAAAACAAAAATAAAAAAGAAGCTGGGTTTGCCAAAAATGTTAATAGAGGGGTTTCACTTGCAACCGGTGATATCATACTTCTTCTCAATAGTGATGTTGTTCCACGTAAAGATTTTCTTAAGCCGTTGCTTACCCATTTCGCACAGGAGAATGTTTTTGGAGTTGGTTGTATGGATGAAAGTATTGAAGAAGACACCGTGCTTCGTGGTAGGGGTGTAGGAAGTTGGCAAAGGGGATTTCTTATGCATAAAGCTGGAAAGTTGGATAAGAATAATACCTTATGGGTGAGTGGTGGAAGCGGCGCATTTCGAAAGCGTATCTGGGATTCTTTAAAAGGCCTTGATCCGTTGTATAATCCATTCTATTGGGAGGATATGGATATATCTTACCGTGCATTAAAGTCCGGGTATAAAATATATTTTGAAAAAGAAAGTATTGTTACACATGAACATAACAAAGGTGCGATCAGAACGAAATACAAATCAACAACTATTAGACAAATTGCTTACCGTAATCAATTCATCTTTGTATGGAAAAACATAACACAGACAAGATTATTAATATCACATATACTATGGTTGCCATATCATTTTATAAAAGCGTTGATCAATAAAGATGGAGCATTTTTTAAAGGTTTTTATTCAGCTTTTTTGCTTCTTTCACAAATAGTAGAATCACGAAGAATTGCCCGAAAATCATTCTCCAGGAAAGATAGAGATGTATTGAAGGAATTTAAGGAAGAAACATGAAATTATCAATTATTATTCCAGTATATAATGAAGAAAGAACTGTAGCACAACTGCTTAAAAAAGTTATGACCGTTAAGTTACCTGTGGAGGAAACAGAATTTATTATTATTGATGACGGCTCGACCGATGCTTCGGTATCGGCAATTTCCAGTGTCCAATTTCCAATATCCAATTTTAAAATTATTAAATTAAAAAACAATCTTGGGAAAGGCGCTGCTGTTTTAGCTGGTATGAAAAATGCAACGGGGGATTATATTGTTATTCAAGATGCTGATTTGGAATATGATCCTCGTGATATTGTGAGATTATTAAAAGTTTTGAAAGAAAAGAAAGCTCAAGTTGTATATGGTACCAGACTCAAACGACTGCCAAATTTCAAACAAGATGAACGAACGCCACTTTTTCTTATGCATTATTTAGGAAATAAATTTTTGAGTTTGGCAACAAGCGTTTTGTATTTTCACTGGGTAACTGATATGGAATGTTGTTATAAATTATTTCCTAAAGATGCTTTAAAGGGGGTGCCGATGCACGCGAGAGGATTTGAATTTGAGCCAGAAATAACAGCAAAATTACTGAAAAGAGGGTATAAAATTATTGAAGTTCCAATTTCTACCATCCCCCGAAGTTATGATGAAGGCAAAAAACTTCATACAATCAGAGATGGATCAAAAGCATTATGGGTGCTGTTAAAATATAGATTTACAGATTAAGATAACATTACGTTCTTTCATGAAAAAAAATAGATTATCATTATTGCATACAATATCGCCAAAACCGTACATAATTGGTTTATTATTTTTATCAATTATTCTCTCATTATTCTTTACGGTATATAAAAACGCTTCTTCTCCACCTTGCTTTAACGCAGACGAAGCAGCGTTCGGATATAACGCGTATTCGATTCTTCAAACTGGTGCTGATGAATATGGAAATGTTTTGCCGTTGCGTTTAAAGTCATTTGGTGACTATAAAATGCCTTTGTATTCTTATTTGTCTATCCCTTTTGTCGGTATCCTGGGACTAAACGAAATGGGAGTGCGCTCATTAAATATTCTCATTGCATTGTTATTTCCTATCGCAATTTTTTACTTAGTGAAAGAATTGTTTGGAAAAGAAGAAGTTGGAGCAATTGCAGCATTACTGATAAGTGTCTCTTTAGGAAAAGGAATAGTTGAGAGACAAGCACATGAAGCACTGCTCGCCGTGTTTCTTATAACTGTAGCATCGTATTTTTTTGTGCGTTTTCTAAAGACTGAATCGTATAAAAATGCAATTTTCTTTATTGTGCCTTTGACGTTCTCTCTCTTTACGTACCATTCGAGTAGACTCTTCGCATTATTCTTTTTTGTATTTGCGTTTATTTATTTTTTTCAGAAAAAAAAGATTACGAAAATAAGATCATTTTTTGTTATTATTTTTGTCATTGCTCTTTCCCTTTTTCTACTCACCGATATTATCTATAAACCTGCACGTGTACAAAATCTTTTATTCATCAATAATTCTGGATTTACTATGAAAGTGATGGAGTTGGTTGGAGAAGCTGGGAATCCATACTTTTATAATAAATTAACAGTAGGCGCACAACACGTAATTTCTCAACATATGCAATATTTCTCTCCACAATTTTTAGCGATAAATGGAGATGAGAATTATCGATTCGGTTATCCTGGCATGTCACCGCTTACGCCACTCGAGTATATATTTATTTTTATCGGTATGTATTACTTATTTAAAAATCAAGAAAGATGGCGATACTTGCTTATTGCATTGTTTTTCATTTCACCATTAACTGCAGCACTTTCATGGGCTGAAGCATCTCTCACTCGACCATTTTTTATATTAATACCAGCTCTTATTCTTAGTGCTTATGGAATATACAACATCTTACTTCTTGCAGCAAAAAAAGGCAAATTGAAGCTCATTCTCATAGGTCTTCTCTTTATAGAATCATTCTTTCTTTTTTATTCATGGAATTTTTATTTTAATCACTACCCAAAAAGAGCAATTGTTACAAGACATTGGCAATGTGGGTATAAAGAGTTGGCGTCTTACGTAAAGAATAATTATGATAAGTTTGATACATTTTATATAACCATAAAACATGGAGAACCCTATATCTTCATGTTGTATTATTTGCAATATCCACCTTCCGACTATCAAAAACAAGCTTCCTTGACTGCACCTGATGAGTTTGGATTTGGACAAGTAGAAAAGTTCGATAAATTTGATTTTAGTGTTCCTTCTTCAGCATGGAAAGAAAAAGATGTGGTAATTGTCGGCTATCCTGATGATTTTAATGGAATAACTACTATTGATAAAACCAAGATAAAAAAGATTACGATTGGAAGAGAAGATATTTTTTGGATTTATGAATTATGAGTAAAAAATTCTTTATTATTTTCTTTATTGTTTTATTAGTTTTAGGAATTTCACTACGTTTTTATCAACTCGGGCAAGTACCTAACTCACTTAATTGGGATGAAGTTTCCTGGGGGTATAGCGCGTATTCCATTGTTGAGACTGGACGAGATGAATATGGTAATGTGTATCCATTGTCTTTTCGAGCGTTTGGTGATTATAAACAACCGGTTTATGTTTATCTGACTACACTTCCAATCAGTTTATTTGATCTGACTCCCTTTGCCGTGAGGTTTCCTTCAGCATTCTTCGGATCGCTTAGTATTATTCTTGTATTTCTTTTTACCTATGAGTTATTTAAAAAAGAGCGGTACGTGCGTCCAGTTGCACTTTTAACTATGGCCTTTTATGCCATCTCTCCCTGGTCTATACAATTTAGTAGAGTCGCGTATGAAGCAAATGTGGGATTATTTTTTGTAATACTTGGAAGTTGGTTACTTATTCGTGGAATGAATAATCAGAAAAATTGGTATTTTTTTGCCGGAGCCATTGCTTTATCATTGAGTGCTTATACATATCATAGTGATAAATTATTCGCTCCAATACTCTTTATTGTTTTACTCGTGTACGGGTGGAAATATTTTGTTACGAGAAGAGCTCTGGCAATTGCACTTATTATAGTGTTTGGATTTTGTAATATTTTTTGGGTGATCGATAGCCGGACGACAGCAAGAGGAAAAGGTGTATTGTTTACTGCAAATCAGACAAAGTTATTGGAGACACCTATCCAACAAATGCAATACGACAAAGAGCATGGAGATTATCTTGGTTCACTATTTCACAATAGACGTATCGTTATTGTCCAAACATACATTACTAATTATCTAGAACATTTTAATCCCAACTGGCTTTTTATAACAGGAGATAACCCTCGACATCATGCACCATCGATGGGGTTATTATATTTCGCAAATGTATTTTTCTTATTGCTGGGGATGTTTTATTTACTTAAAAAGAAGCCATATGTTGCATCGATATTGTTTGCTTGGCTGTTCCTGGCTCCGGTTGCATCAGCACTTGCTGTAGAGGCTCCTAACGCGTCAAGAAGTCTTATTTTCCTCCCTACATGGCATATATTTGAAGCTTTTGGTTGGTGGTATGCGTTTTCATATCTGAAGGATAACCGTTTAAGAATGATATTCATAATACCGCTTATGTTTTTTTTGATAAATGTTGGATATTTTCTTCATCAGTACTTTGTTCATACCAATACGGATTCACAAAAGGAGTGGCAGTATGGATATAAGGAAGCGATACAGTATCTTGATACAGATACTGATCACCGAGTAGTATTTTCAAAGAATTTTGAACAGCCATATATTTTCTATCTCTTTTATAAAAAGTATGACCCTGATAAATATATTCAATCAGGTGGTTCTACTCGACTCAGCGAAAAATGTCATGCAATTGACAATGCTTACTTTGGTGAGTGTTTGGATAAGCTGAGGAAGGGAGATTTCTATGTTGGCATCGGTGATGAAACAATTCCCAATACGAATGAATTAAAACGGTTTGACTTCGCAAGCGGAAAACCGGCAACAAAAGTATATCGATATGAATAAAGCAAATGTATCAGTTGTCTTAGCAACGTTTAATGAAGAGAAAAATTTGGAGGCCTGTCTTGCATCAGTTAAAGATATTACATCTGATATTGTGGTTGTTGATGGCTCTTCAACTGACAGAACTGTAGAGATTGCCAAAAAGTTCGGGGCGAGAGTATTGGTCAAAGATAATCCACCCATTTTTCATATCAATAAGCAAAAAGCGATAGACATGGCAAAGAATGAATGGATACTCCAATTGGATGCCGATGAACGGGTGAGTCCAGAATTGGCAAAAGAAATAACTCGAATTACGCAAATGTCTGATAATGAAATTGAAGACTATCAAAAGACATTATCGAAAAGAGATTTATTTTTGAGACATCAAGCGCTACTTGAAAAAAGAGATGGAAATGTTGGTACTCATGACGGACCATATGCTGCTTTTTTTATCCCCCGTCTTAATTACTTTTTAGGAAGATACTTGCGGTATGGCGGTGTGTACCCAGATGGTGTGATTCGATTGATGAGAAAGGGACGAGCGTACTTACCTTGTGTAAGCGTGCACGAACAAATGGAAGTGAAAGGCAGAGTCGGTTGGTTGAAACATGATCTCTACCACTATGATTCCCCGACCTTTAAACGCTATACACAGCGAAACAGTCGATACATTGATTTGATAGTAAAAGAGTTACAAGAGAGTAAAACACCTCTTACTACACTGAATAAGTTTAAATATACAGTACTTTTACCGCTCCATTGGTTTTTTTTGACATTCTTCCGACACAAAGGATTTCTTGATTCTTGGCAGGGTTTTGTCTTTTCATTTTTTTCCGCGTTACGATTTCCGAGAGCCTATATTAGGTACAATGAAAAGCAAAAATGAAACTATTCAAAAGAAAAAACATTCTCCTTATCCTAATCGTCTTTTCTTCTCTATTTGTCCCATTCTTTCTTGCATCGAGATTGGTATTAGACGGAAATTTAAATTTTTGGTATGACCCCGCAAGAGATTTTTTACTTGCAGTTGGCAATCTCGAGAAAATAACACTGATCGGTCCGACAACTGGAATACCTGGCATTTTTTATGGCCCATATTGGATATGGCTTTTAAGTTTTGGGATGCTATTTACTCTAGATCCTAAAATTGTCATTTTTTTAGTCGTGACGTTACCATATTTTACACTTTTTCCATACATACTTTTTAAATTTAGAAAAATCTTCGGTTGGAGTACATGTGTTATTTTGTGGACACTGTTTATCTTTGGTCCTGGTCTCCATTATGTTTTAAATCCATGGAATCCCCATACCTCTCTGCTATTATTTCTCCTGCTAGTTTATTTATTGACATTTTTAGATTTAGAAAGAAAAGGGAAAAGTATAATTATTAAAATACTTCTCATTGGGTTTGTTGCCGGTTTGATTATTAATTTTCACATTTCTTTCGGTTTAGGAGTAGTACTCGGAGTATTCCTTTTCTTGATAGTGAGTGTAATTCGAATAAAAATAAACCCAAAGCAATGGATTGTATTTGTTGCAGTGTATGGGGCAGGTATCGTTATTAGTTTCATGCCCTTTATAATTTTTGAATTGCGTCACGGGTTTATGCAAATACAAACGGCACTTTCAGTAATTACCTCAGGGGATTCAGTTGTTGCAGTTAAAGGGTTAAATGACGGTCAGATAGTAATCGAATTTTTTGGAAAACTTGAAAAAATTTTCTTGTTACCATTTTCATTCGCTATTACAATTTTTGGACTAGCGGCTGGGTATTTTCTATATCGGTTTAAAAAAGAGAAGAAGAGTATTTCAAGTCCAGAAAAGAAGGTGCTTTTATTACTAGTTTGTGTCACATCTGCTTTAATGCTTCTTTATCTTTCCTCAAAGAATCCTGTATGGAGCTATCATTTTATCGGAACAGAAATTATTTTCTTGTTATTCCTTGGAGTATTCATGCATAAAAGTTTAGTTTTAAAAATTATCTTTGGTTGTGTTGCTCTTTTTGTTGCTTATTCAACACTTTCATCTTTTGCTGCTTCATCGAAAATAAGTCCACTTACTAATTCTTCTCTTATTACAAAAGAATATATAGTTCGAATTATTCATCAAGATGCCAAAGAGAAAGATTATACGGTTTTTGCATACAGCCCATCAATTTACACCTATGAGTATTCTTACTTATTAAAATGGATTGCAAATAAGGATGTGCCTTTTGATCCCGGTTCAAATACCAATAAACCTGACTTAATATATCTCATTATTCCGTCAAGTACTCCAAATAAGGATGATTTTATAAATTCTAAGACACCGCAGAAAAATTTTAAAACGACAAAGACATGGAAGATACCTGATGGGACCACAATTGTTAAAAGAATAAGAAAATAGAGCGTAATTACTGATGTATTTTTGCTACAATAGATACTATGAAGATTTTGGTAACCGGTGGTGCGGGATATATAGGAAGTCATATGGTCAAAGTTCTTTTAGAACGTGGCCATGAAGTTGTGGTGGCTGATAGTTTGGAACGAGGATTCCAAGATGCCGTGGACGGACGGGCCAAGCAATTTATCGGGAATCTTCTTAATAAACAGTTCGTGGAACAGCTATTTTTAGAGAACCATTTTGATGGTGTCATCCATTTTGCTGCCTATATCGCTGTAGGAGAATCAATGGTGAAGCCTGCTATGTACTTTGAAAACAATTTCACAGGCGCGCTTAACGTTCTTGAAGAGATGAATAAAAATAATGTTAATAATTTTATCTTTTCTTCAACTGCAGCAGTTTATGGAACACCTACGAGAGTTCCAATAGATGAAGAGCATAATAAAATGCCTGAAAATCCTTATGGAGAAAGTAAATTAATGGTCGAGCATCTACTGAGGTGGATTCATCAAATTTATAAAATAAATTTTGTCGCCTTACGTTACTTTAATGCATCGGGAGCTTCGTTAGATGCAAGTGTTGGAGAACGTCATAAGCCTGAAACACATATTATTCCACGTGTTATATCCTCTGCTCTTCAAAATAACACTTTCAGTTTGTTTGGTGATACGTATGAGACTCCCGATGGTACATGTATACGAGATTATATTCATGTTCTTGATCTATGTGAGGCACATATATTGGCACTTGAAAAACTGTGGAAAAATGGAGGAGACGATTTCTATAACGTAGGAGTGGGAAAAGGGTATTCCAACAAAGAAGTTGTTGCGATGGTTGAGAAGGTTAGTGGGCAAAAAATACATGTAGAAATAGTTGAAAAAAGAGCAGGAGATCCAAATCAGTTAATAGCAAATCCAGCAAAAATACAATCAGAATTGGGTTTTAGTCCGAAATATTCTGATTTGGAGACAGTTGTAAAAACTGCCTGGGAATGGCATAGGAGAAGTGAGAGGTGAGAAATGAGAGGTGAGAAGTGAGAAGTTTAAAATATAATGAAAGTTGCTATTGATGTTTCCCCTTTACAATCAGGTCATAAAGTGAGAGGTGTTGGGTTTTATTTAACGTATTTAAAACGGTCATTGCTGGAGTATTATCCTGAAAATAAGTATGCTTTTTTTACCAAAACTGAAGAAATTCCAACTGACGTAGATCTGGTTCATTATCCTTATTTCGATCCATTTTTTTTGACAATGCCATTTGCTAAAAAATATAAAACGGTAGTTACGGTGCATGATGTAACTCCTCTTATTTTCCCAAAACATTTTCCTACAGGAATAAAGGGAAAGTTTCGTTGGCAAATACAAAAATTTCATTTACAGCAAGCAGATGCAATCCTTACGGATTCTAAAGTATCGAAGAAGGATATAGTCACAATTACAAAAATTCCAGAAGAAAAAGTTTCTGTTGCATACTTGGCGGCAGGTGAAGAGTTTAGAAGAAGTGAGATGGGAGAAGTGAGAGATGAGAATTTACGAAAGAAATATAATTTGTCAAAAAAATTTATTCTCTATGTGGGAGACATAACATGGAATAAGAATGTGCCTCGATTAGTCAAAGCAATGAAAGAAACTGGTTTACCATTGGTGATGGTAGGGAAAGCATTGGTTCAAAAAGATTTTAATAAATCTAATCCGTGGAATAAAGATTTACTCGAAGTGCAATCGTTAGTAGAAGGAGATGCCAATATAAAAATGCTTGGGTTTGTATCTACTGAAGACCTTGTATCTCTTTATAACATGGCAACTGTTTTTGTTTTCCCTTCTGTTTACGAAGGATTTGGTTTGCCAATTTTGGAAGCAATGCAATCTGGTTGTCCTGTCATTGTTTCGAAAGAGGGATGTATGCCGGAGGTAGCAGGCGATGCTGCATACTATTTCGATGGGTATGATACCCAGAGTTTAATAGCTGCGGTTAAAAAAGTATTCTCGTCAGTTGAATTGCAAAAAGAACTTAGTAAGAAGGGCATCGAGCAAGCAAAAAAATTTAGCTGGAAACAGACAGCACAAGACACAAATAAAGTGTATCAACAGGTTTTTAAACAGTAACTCTTTAAACACATATGAAACAACTTGCAAAGAAAGCGTTAAAAAATCCATTTGTTTATGGAAGTGCTGTTGTGGTATTTGGAAGTTTATTCGCGAATTTCTTTAATTTTCTTTTCAGTATCTTTATGACATGGAGTTTGTCAGTGGCAGACAATGGAACCTTGATCAGTATCATTACGCTTATTACCTTTCCTGCACTACTCGCAAATGCTGTGAATCCGGTTGTTGTCCGTTTTGCGGGGGATTATTTTGCAAGAGGTGAATTAGCACTGGTGAGAGGTCTTTATATAAAGTTTGCTAAATTTTTCATACTTATTGGGGTGGTATGTTTTATCATCTTTCTTCTCAATATTCACCTGATAGATAATTATTTTCATATTGGTAATAATTTAATACTCTTGCTTGCTAACATTATTATGTTTTTAGGTTTTATGAATATTATTAATCTTGCTTTTCTCCAAGCAAAATTAGCATTTGCCTACACAGTGTTTATTGGTTTTGCGAGTGCTGTTACAAAGTTGATTTTAGGGACACTTTTTGTTTATTTGGGGTATTCGATAACTGGTGCTGTGGGTGCATTGGTCGCAGCATCAATCGTTGCATATATCTTAGGTATAATTCCATTACGGGTTATCATTTCAAAAAAAACCACTATACCTAAAATTGATACCAAACAACTCTTTAAATACGGTATACCATCAGCGTTAACCCTCATCGGTTTATCTTCATTCATTTCAGCAGATATACTTATTTCAAAGCATTTTTTCGAACCTGATCAAGCCGGGCTTTATGCAGGGCTTTCACTTATGGGAAGAATTATTTTTTATATAACTGTTCCGATAGGGTCTGTCATGTTTCCCATAATCGTACAAAAACATAGCAGACAGGAGGATGTCAGTAATACATTAAAACTAGCTGCTCTTTTTGTGCTCATTCCATCAGTACTTCTTACCACGTTATATTTTATATTTCCTGAATTTGCGATACTGTTTTTTCTTAAAAAAACAGAATACTTAGTTGTTGCTCCTTATTTAGGGTTTTTTGGAATATATATTACTTTATACTGTTTGCTCTATTTACTGGCTACGTATTATTTGTCTATCAAAAAAACAAATGTTTACTTTCCAATACTCATCGGTGCACTTCTGCAAATTGCTCTCATTTATGCGTATCATCAAAACTTTCAGCAGATAATTATGATATCGTTTATATTAGTACTTTTACTTGTGATCGGTTTTTTGGTATATTATCCTTATGCTACGAAAAAATAGTTTTAGAATCAAGCTTCTTTCGGTTGTAATCCCAGCATACAGACAAGAAAAGACGATTATCAGAGATATAAAAAATATTCAAAAAGCACTCCTCCATCTTAAATGTGCGTATGAAATCATAGTCGTTGTTGATGGAATGGTTGATGATACCTATAGAAAAGCACTGACACTTAAGTCAACACGAGTTAAAATATTGGCATATAATAAAAATCAAGGAAAAGGTCAAGCGGTAAGGTATGGCATGCTGCATGCAAAGGGGGATGTGATTGGGTTTTTAGATGCTGGTATGGATTTGAATCCAAACGGATTAGCTATTCTCCTTAAAGATTTTCAGACATATAACGCGGATATTGTTATTGGCAGTAAGCGTCACATACTTTCAAAAGTGACGTACCCTCTTAATAGGAGGATTATAAGTCATATTTCACAAAAGTTTATCAAACTTCTCTTTGGTCTAGAAGTTACAGATACTCAAGTAGGAATGAAGTTTTTTAGACGAAATGTGATTAAGAAAGTCTTGCCAAAACTACTGGTCAAAAAATTTGCTTTCGATATAGAGATACTTTCTGTCGCATATCATTTGGGATTCCGCAAAATTTATGAAGCACCTATTGAACTTACATACAACTTTAAGGGAAGTATTCTTTCACAGAATATGCTAAGCGCGCTATTAAATACATTATGGGATACCTGTGCAATATTTTATCGTTTGAAAATCATCCATTATTATGATAGAAAAAGAAATGTTCGTTTAAAATCAGTATCTAACTTCAAAGTTATTGCATCGTAAATCATTATGAATATCCTCATTTTGAACTGGCGCGATCCAAAGAATCCGAAAGCAGGAGGTGCAGAAATTGTTACAGATCAATATGCTCAAGCTTGGGTAAATGCGGGACATCGGGTAACGTGGTTTGCCGCGTCTTTTAAAAATGCTAAAGAAGAAGAAATACTCAATGGAGTCCTAATAAAAAGGCACGGTTTTTCAGTGTTCGGAGTGCAAATGAAAGCACTGTTGTGGTATATATCTAAAAAACATGAAAAATTCGATTTAGTTATCGATCAATTTCATGGTATTCCTTTTTTTACACCACTTTATGTACGTGAAAAAAAACTTGCGTTTATTCATGAAGTAGCAAAAGACGTTTGGAAATTAAATCCATGGCCAAAGCCCTTTAATTTGATTCCTTACTTCATAGGCACTCTAGGCGAACCATTTATTTTTAAAATGCTCTACCGTAATATTCCTTTTCTGACAGTCTCACAGTCAACAAAGGATGATCTAGTCGATTGGGGTATAACACCAGCAAATATTACTATTATTCATAATGGTATTATTGCCCCTCACAGAACCTCACTCCCAGTGAAAGAAAAAAATAAAACTATTATTTTTTTAGGAGCAATCAGTCAAGATAAAGGGATAACAGATGCGATGCATATTTTTGCTGCTTTAAAAAGAAATGATCCACAGTTCCAGTTTTGGGTGGTTGGCCGGGGGGATGAGCCATACATACAGAAGTTAAAAAAACTGAGTGCAGCACTAGGAATAGAAAATAATGTAACGTTTTGGGGATACACGGACGAGAAAAAGAAATTCTCATTACTTGCAAGAGCGCATCTCTTATTACATCCATCAGTTCGGGAAGGGTGGGGATTGGTAATTATCGAAGCAGCGAGCCAAGCAACGCCCGCTGTCGTGTATAATGTACCGGGTTTAAAAGATTCTGTAAAGGATGGAGTTACAGGAATTGTCGTGAAAGAGAAAATACCAGAGAATATGGTAAGAGCGATAATCTCTTTATTAAGTAGCGAAAAAAAGTACAGAACATTTCAAAAAAATTGTTTGCTATGGGCTAAAGAATTTGAGTGGGAAACCGCTATAAAAAAAAGCCTGGTAGTACTTCAATCGACCCAAACATAATGTATGCAGATAAAAGATAGCGACGTGGTAATAATTGGAGGGGGATTTTATGGATGTATGATCGCTCTCTATCTGCGAAATTACTTCAAGAATATTTTGATAATTGAGGGCGAAGAGAGGATTCTTACAAAAGCATCATATCATAATCAAGCGAGAGTTCATAACGGCTATCACTATCCACGTAATTTTTTGACGGGCTTTCGGTCACATAGAAACTACAGTAGATTTATGACAGACTTTAAAAGCGCAATAGATGATAGTTACCATATGATTTATGCAGTAGCACGAAATACTTCAAAGGTAACAAGTAATCAATTTATCAGATTTTGCAGACAAATAGATTTACCTCTGCGGCCACTGCCACCGAAATTTAAAAAACTATTTAATGAACAGTTAATTGAAGATCTATTTACCGTAGATGAGGTGGTTTTTAATGCGGCAAAAATACGAACCATACTTGAAGAAAAATTAGAAAAAGCGAAAATACGGGTTATGTATAAAACGCAGGGAGTAAAATTAGAACTGAAAAATAACAAGTATATTATTTCCTTATCAAGTAAAGAATCGATACAAAGTAATCATGTTATTAATTGCACGTATGCCGGGATAAATAATTTTCTCAGAGTTTCGAATTTGCCGTTATTACCGTTCAAATATGAGTATGCTGAAATGCCACTGGTACAGATGCCTGAGTCGCTCAGGAAAATCGGTTTGACGATAATGGATGGACCTTTCTTTTCACTTATGCCTTTTCCAGACAGAAAATTACATAGCTTTCATCACGTTCGTTACACGCCTCATCTCACATGGTTTACCGATAAAATCGATTATAGATTGCTAAAAAAGAGAAAATCTCAATTTCTTTTTATGCAAAAAGACGCAATACGTTATATACCAGACTTGCGGGATCTAAAACATATCACCTCCTTATATGAAGTAAAAACAGTACTTCAACAAAATGAAATCAATGATGGTCGACCTATTCTCTTCCGCCGTGACTATGGTCTAAAAAATTTTTCTGTTGTGATGGGAGGGAAGATTGATAATATCTATGATACATTCGATGAGTTTGGGAAGGTTAAGGGTTATAATATCCCGTTCCGACTTTAATAAATGTCTTAAGTACAGCTAGATTACCTTTCCATCCATTAATTTTCGTAGGAATTGTATTTTTTGGATATTGTCTACTGACCGGAATTTCTTTTGATTTGAGACCTAACTGACTTGCACGAATGTCCAGGTAAAAGAGCAGTTCATAACCTACAAAGATATCTCTAAAAGGCAAAACATCGGGATGAAGGAGATAGTTCCTGCTGTAGCCCATAAAGCCATTTGTGACATCAGACCACCATTTTTTGGCAGCAAGACTGAGAAGTGGTGAACCGATAAAACGGATACCGATGAGACGGCTTGTTGGTGTATTAATTGCTTTGCCACCTTGTATGAAGCGAGATCCGGCAACGCAGTCATATCCTTCTTGTAATGCTTTGACAAAGGCAGGAATCGCGTCTATTCCATCTTTTCCATTACCATCAACGGTAATAATACCAACGTATCCCTGATTGAGTGCATAGGCAAATGCCATACGCAATTGTGTTCCTTGCCGGCCTGAGCTCGTTTTGACAAGAAGGGTTCTGACACCGTTTGATTTCAAAAAATTTTTATCAGTTGATCCATCCGTGCTTCCTCCGTCCGCGATGATAATATCAACCAAGTCTGTATGCTTTTTCAATTGCTGAATTTGTTTTTGAAACTTCTTTCCTTCATTAATGACAGGAATACAAAGACAGTATTGCGACGTTCGTTTTTTAAATTCGAATATGTCAGAAGAAGGCAGTTGCCAATCTTTATTATTGATAATATTTCGTTTCATTATCGGTATGTCTTTGTTACAAAATCAAGTGTTTTATTTATTTGTGTGCTATTTGCTGATTGTTCAGCTCTCATTTCAATTGATACCCACTTGTCATAATTAATTTTTCTGAGTACTGCAGCAACTTGCGCGTGATTCACTGTTTGTGGGACAGGAGATAAATTCGGTTCACTTATGTGAAAGTGAAAAAAAGGAAGGGATGTGATAATTGTACTTTCATAGTCTTCGTTATTTACTTCCATCGCACCCGTATCAAGATGGACATTGATATTGGGATGATTTACAATCTTTATAAATTTGATAACCTCATCGGTTGTGGTGAGAAAATCTGTTCCATAGACTTTTGGATTTGTTTCTATACAAAAATTTATATCGTATTGTTTTGCAACACTGCCCACTGCTGTAAAAAAACCGCACGCAATTTCCTGTGCTGTTTTTTCATCTAGTTTTCCTTTTTGTCTATTTTTTGGCGATCCAAAAACCATAGCTTTTACTCCCAGTATTGAGGCCAAATTTATAATTTTTTTTAAATAATTAAGAAGGTTTTTCCGGCTCACTGCATTTTCAAAAAGTGCTAACTCAGGATGACCAAATAGCAATGACTGCATCGCGACAATAGCTATGCCTTGTGTTTTCCAAAAATGTTTATATGCTTTTGCGTCGTCATTTGTAACGTTCGTTGGATCTGTCCAGATTTTTGTTGGAGCGATTTCTATCCCCTGTATGTTATATTTTTGGAGAATGGTCGCGATCGTTGTATCTTCAGAATGCTCCCATGCGATATTTGATATAGCAATTTTCATAATTGTGATTTCTCTCTTTGGATAAAATCTTTCAGTTGCACAAGCGTGTCTTTTTTTTGATACAAATAAGGAGTTCGCGAATGGAAGAGATTCGCATATTTACTTCGTATATCATATTTTCTTGGTGGTGCTTTTGTCACATTAGTAAAATCAATCCCTAAGGTATAGTGAGCAAGTTCCCGACATGATACTGGTTCTACCGCAAAATTGATAAGCTGGATATCATGTTCTACCGCAATATTTAAATCTTTCCAAATATTTTTCAGGTTATACCATTGCTGCATGCTGTCTTTATGAGTGAGATCAAGCCGGTTGTTATAGATGAGATCGTAGACAAAATTTTTCTTGAGATTCGGTCCAAAAAGATTTGTTAAGCGGATGATGGTGTATTTTTCAAAGTGTTTTTTTATAAATTCTTCAAGCATGTAGCGGTGTTTTCCATAAGGCTTTAGTTTTGATTGATCGATTGGTGAATCTTCGTTGACTTGATGTAGATTATCATAGACCTCAATGGTTGAGAATAATACAAAATGTTTTGCTTTGACTGTTTGCATAATATCCATATATGTTTGGATGCTTTTTAAATCAACTTCAGGTTCAAGATTTGCCTTCCACATGAAACTAGAGTTTCCAACACTTACGATAAGGTCGTACTTTTTCTTTTTAATTACTGCTATATTTTTCGAATTATAGAGATCGGTAAAGCTTGAATGTTTCAGTAAATTACTGCCGACAAATCCTGTATAACCTATGAGTGCTGTTTTCATACAATGTTTAATTGATCTTTTTCTGTGAGTATAACAGATTTATCAATTTCATCCGCGATAAAATAGAGCGGTTCGTTCCTAGCTTCGTGAAGCGTTCTTATAACGTATTCTGAGATCAAAGTAAGGAGAGAAAATAATATTAAAAACATTGTTCCCATCACAAACGCAATACTAATCCATCCTTGTGGTGCGATTGCGCGATTGACAAAAAAGTAAATAATCGTAATAACTACTACATAGAGTAAAAACATAATACTCGCGAATACTCCCAGAAAAGTTAAAATTCTTAAGGGCTTGTAAGAGTTTGAAATAATAATGTCTGTCGCGTTAAAGAAGAGATTAAAAAAATTCTCTTTTTTTAATTTGTGAAGATATTTATTCAATGGGGTATACGAAAAAGTATATTTTCTATGCCCTATGAGATAATTGATATAGCTAAAACTACGGCTTTTTCTTCGCGTTCGTATAATAGAATTAATAGCTTTTCGGCTAAGTCCAATAAGATTTCGTGTCCGATACGTAAAATTGTGGGTTGAAGCTTTCTCCAAGAATGAAAGAAAAATTCTGCTTATTCCGCTATATTGTACAAGTTTATTATCAGCTTTTCCAATAACAATATCATTATTGTTAAATAAATTCTGTATAATAACACCGAGTAAATGGGGCGGGTCAGTATACATATTGAAGAGAATTGCATAGTCACCAATACAATTATCGAGTCCCGCAGTAAGCGCTATGTCAGTATCGTATTCTTTCGAAAGAATGAGAACTCGGATAAAAGGAATTATATTTTGAAGACTTCTTACCTCGTCTACAGTTTTATCTTGTGAGTTATTATCAACGAGCAAAATTTCATAATTGATATGAAGTTTTATCAATTCTTTATTGAGGCTTTTTATTCTTTCAATAATAATTTCTTCGTCGTTCTGAATGACAAGAATGACAGAAACTATAATATCTATTTGTTTTATTTTCATTGTAAATCTTGTAATTTTTGTCTTGTTTCGCGGGTCGTATTAACAAGACGATAACCCTCCAAACGAAAAGAATAAATATCAGTGATTGCGACTTTTTTCACCGGTATTGAAAATCGTTTTAGAGACGAGCCATCTTTATATGCTAATACGACTTCTTCCCAGTTATCAGTATACGCGATATGCCATACATTAAAAAAATCATACTGATATCCCATGATAACAGGAAAACCAAACAAAAGTGAATGATGTAATATCTCGGATCCTAGCGGTTCAAAATAAAACATCAAGGGCTTAGCGGGGTCATTGAAATTTTTTACATTGGGAATAGATTTTCTTATATTTTCAGTGGTATGCGTCGATCGAACGGTTGAAAGATGGTAGAGATACGAAAAACTCGTATACATATGCAGTACTATCAAAATTGATATTAATCCAAAGGATAGTACTTTCGCGCGAAAACTTCGCGCGCTTCCCAATAAGACACCTAGTAGGATAGTTAATCCTGCTGCCGGAACTATTAAATATCTTCCGGTTGATTCATAAAGATATTCAGGATTCCGTAGCCAAGGTGCAGCAAAGGATAAAAATGTTATAAAGATTCCCATAATAATCCCCATCACGACTCGATGATTCTGATATTTTCTGATAAACAAAAAGAGTAGAACAATAACTGTATATCCTCCGATCAGCATCGATACAAATTGTGATATATTTAACGCATGTTGAAAGAGCCCTGAAAAAGTAAGAAAGACAAAAGCGCTCCATATCACAGCCGCAATAAGTGGCTTTCTACTCGGACCAAACCTGATAAAAAGCACAAATAGCAGGAACATCGGCAGCAATAATTTAAAGAATGCTTTGATCGGTGTGAGTATTTGATAGTCTGCCGGAATAAGCGTTGACGGAAAAATAGTTGAGCCAAAAATACCAAAGGGATATGTGAACAGATAATATTTACCTTCCAACAAATAGGGAATAAGTGCAGAAAAATTATTGGCAAAGACTTTCTTCCATCCGCCATTTAGTCTATCTGTCAATGTTTCTCCAGCCCCGATACTGTTCCCGACAAATCCAGTGACATAAACAATAACCATTACTGCCGCAAATACACTTACATGCACTATTGTCGCTTTCAGTGCTGAGAGATTACGGTTGCGAAAAAGTAAATAAAACTCAAACAAAATAAGAGCCCCCGGTAAAAAAGTCATGCGTATTGGCTGAGCTATTATGGTCAGGTAAAAAATAAAAGCGGAAAGGAAAAATAATCTATATGAATTTTTATCTCGTGCTTTAAGATACACAAAGAGAAAGAAATTCATCAAGGCTATGGCCAGATATGAGGGCATATTAAAAGACCAGTCAGTTGTTTCAAGGCCTGTTGTAGTAATAGCAAAGAAGATCATAGCAAAATAAGCTGCAGTTTTATTTTTGGTGAGGAGTACTATCAATGGGAAAAACGAAATTGCTGCTAGGAGACGTAAGATATAGGAAAAAAAGAAATAGTAGGCTGGTTGAAAACCAAAAAAATGATGAATAATCGCGGTAAAAGTATCTTGTGGTCCATAGTCAGTGAGAAAAAAAATGAAATTATTCCATGACCCTGTTGTATGACCATCAAGATAATAATGATAACGCCACAAACCAAGATAGTCATCTCCAGTCAGATGCAGGTTAAAACTCGGCCAGAAAACCAAGAGGCTGAGTATAAGAAGCAAAAACCCAAATAGAAAAAAATATTTTGCTCTTTTTATCATATGTTTTAAATTTGTTTCTATTGTAATATAATTTATCTCGTGAGTATAGTATAATTGTGAAATGATAGATTATTTGGTTTCATTAATTGTCACAACAAAAAACGAATCTGCTGTTCTTGAAAGGTTATTGGAAAGTATAAAAAAGCAAACGTACAGACAGCTGGAATTAATAGTTGTCGATAATCACTCCTCAGATAAAACAGTAACAATCGCTAAAAAATATACTAAGCAAGTGTATTCTCAGGGACCTGAGAGAAGCAGTCAACGGAATTATGGCGCAAAAAAAGCAAAAGGTAAATATCTTTTTTTCCTTGATGCAGATATGGAACTAACTCCAACTGTGGTCGAAGAATGTGTTAAGCAAATTAAAAAAAGCACAAAAATCGGATCCGTAACAGTCCCCGAATATTCTATAGCGAAAACATTTTGGGAAAAAGTAAAAGCACATGAACGATCGTTTTATAATAAGGAAGGCGATACCACAACTGATGCTGCGCGCTTTTTTTCTCGAAGTGCTTTTGAAAAAGTAGGTGGTTACGACGAATCAATAACCGGCCCTGAAGACTGGGACTTGCCTGAGAACATTAAGAAGCATGGATTTAAAACAGCCAGAATAAAAGGGGTTATTTACCACCATGAGCGCGTCCCTTCCCCATATCAACTTGCGAAGAAAAAATACTACTATGCGCTCACTTCTCATAGATACTTGAAAAAACATAATATCTCGCCAGTAAGCGCAAAAACGATTTACTTTCTCAGGCCTGTATTCTACAAGAATTGGCAACATCTGCTAGGACATCCAATGTTAAGTAGCGCGATGTTTGTCATGTTTGGTTTTGAATTAACTGGCGGAGGATTAGGATATCTCGTTGGAAAAACTAAAAAATTATGAATGTTTTGCAACTGACAGTCCATTTCTCGCCGAACGTGGGTGGCGTGGAAACACATTTGACTGATTTAGTATATGGTCTTGCGAAGAAAAAAAAGACAGTATTTGTTCTCACTTACCGGCCCCTTATGACAAAAGTGAAATGGCAGCTTCTGCAGAAAGGACCAAGTTATACCATTCTGCGGTTGCCTTGGATTCCTGGATTTTTTTATGCTTTTGTCAAAAATCCTATTGTGGAATTTCTTTATTTAACTCCTGGATTATTTATCGTTACTCCGTTCATTTTATTATTGAAAAAATCAGAAGTTATTCATGGACATGGACTTATCGCGGGTTTTGTCGGTGTTTTTTGGGGAAAATTTTTTGAGAAGAAAGTCATTCTCTCAACACATTCTTTGTATCATTTTCCCTCAAGTGGAATGTATCATGATTTTGCGAAGTGGATTTTTGGAAGTGCTTCTACTGTACTCTGTCTGTCGAATCAATCAGTAAACGAAATAAAGAAGTTGGGCGTTCCAGCGTCTCGTGTTAAAAGATTTACTTACTGGGTAGATACAAATCAATTTTCACAACAACCTGTTGAAAAAATAAAAAAAGAATTGAGTATACATAATAAATTTGTTGTACTTTTTGTTGGAAGACTGGTTGCGATTAAAGGAATTCGGGAGTTAATTACTGCCAGTAATCTCTTGCCAGAGTCAGTAAGAATTCTCATCGCTGGTGATGGTCCATTGCAAAAGGAAGTAGAGACAGCAGCAAAAGAGAGTAAGAAAATTATTTTTCTTCACGCGCTTAAAAATACGTCCCTGCCACTGTTTTATAACGCTGCGGATGTTGTGATAGTCCCTTCAACGCATGATGAGGGTTTTGGAAGAGTAATCCTAGAGGCACTGGCTTGTGGTACTCCTATTATTGCTGCCCGTCGTGGCGCAATCCCTGAGGCGATGGATGAGAGTGTTGGAAAATTGATTACGGTAACGCCTAAAAATATTACACAAGCAATAACTTCATTACAGAAAAATAAAATAACTCTTCAAAAACTGAAAAAGAATGCCAGGTCTTATGCTTTAAAAAGATATAGCGAAAAAAATATAGCAGATATTTTGCAGGCCTATGAAAAATAAGTTTCCGATGGTCACTATTATTATCCCGCTTTATGCAATCAGTGAACGTTTTTTTGAAGATTTTAAAAAATTTGAACTGATTGATTATCCCCGTTTTGAGATTATTGTCGTATGTGATAAAAAAGTACAATTACCAAAATTAAAAAAAATCCCTGTCACACTCTTATTAACAAAACAAAAAAAAACAGGTCCAGCTGAAAAAAGAGATCTTGCATTAAAAAAGGCAAAAGGCATGATCTGCGCATTTATTGATGATGATGCTTACCCTGACCCTGACTGGTTAAAGAATGCTGCTCGTGATTTTCAAAAAGAAGATATCGCAGCAATAGGTGGTCCAGGGCTAACGCCACCAGAAGATACCTATTGGGAACAACTGACTGGGCATGTTTATAGCTCCTTTTTTTGTGGTGGATTAGCGCAATACCGGTTTGTGAAAGGAAAAAGGCAGTATGTCGATGATTATCCTGCATATAATTTGCTTGTCCGAACTGATGTGTTGAAAAAAGTAGGTGGCTATGGGAGTTACTTTTATGGTGGGGAAGATACATTTCTCTGTTTAAAATTAATACAATCTGGTCATAAGATACTCTATGATCCCAAGGTCGTTGTGTATCATCACAGGCGGGCATTGTTCGTCCCTTACTTAAAACAAATAGCAAATGTGGGCCTACACAGAGGATACTTTGCAAAGAAATTTCCTGAGACATCAAGAAAATTTTTTTACTTTATTCCATCACTCCTTTCTGTGAGTTTTTTTGTTCTTCTTTTTATCTCATTTATTAATACACTCGTTGCAGTTATATTCTTTGGTTTTCTACTTCTCTTTTTGTTGCTAGCTTTCCTTTCAGTTGTCAAACAAACGAGTTTCTTTAACGCAATTATTGTGTCGATTGGAATAATGCTGACGCATCTCGCATATGGACTGTATTTTATTAAAGGTTTAGGTATTTCCAAATTGGATAGATAAAATAGAGTCTTATTTCGAAGTGTTCTCTTGATAATAGTTTATCTTATCTCTATAATCTAAATATTCTAAATGAGAAAAAAAAGAATTAAAGTATTGGTAACAGGTGGAGCTGGTTTTATAGGAAGCAATTTGGTTACACTTCTTTTGCGTCAGGATTTTGATATTCGAGTAGTTGATAATTTTTCTGTAGGTTCACTCAAGAATTTACCAAAAGAAGAAAGAAGACTTGAAATTATCAAAGGGGATATTCGGGATTTACATACGATGAAAGAAGTTACAAAAAATTGCGACATCGTATTTCATTTAGCTATTCAGTGTGTTCGAAAATCTATCCGTTCTCCGTTATTTGTTCACCATGTAAACGCGACAGGAACGCTGAATGTGTTAGAGGCTTCTCGGTTAAATAATATACAAAAGTTTATTTATGTTTCCTCATCAGAAGTTTATGGAACTGCTCATACAGTTCCCATGAAGGAAGACCATCTTCTTGCCCCCACTACGGTTTATGGAGCAAGTAAATTAGCTGGAGAACAATATGCCCTAGCATATCATAAAACATATGGCTTTCC
The DNA here is from genome assembly GCA_041743715.1 of Patescibacteria group bacterium. GTDB lineage: Bacteria > Patescibacteriota > Microgenomatia > Levybacterales > UBA12049 > JACDET01. Next base: position 47,970 of record JBGTMH010000036.1, read on the forward strand.
AGCCATAGTTGTCCGTCCTTTTAATACCTACGGTTATAACGAGCATTTTGAAGGGCAATATGGTGAAGTTATTCCCCGCTTTGTGTTACGCGCCTTAAACGGATTACCTTTACATATTTTTGGAGATGGTTCGCAAACGAGAGATTTTACTTTTGTATCAGATACTGTGAGAGGCTTTTGGGATATTGCGGAAAAAGGAAAAGTTGGAGAAATATATAATATTGCGTATGGCAAAGAAGTCTCCATTTTGAAGATAGCTACGTTAATTTTTAAAATACTACAAGTAAAAGGATCAATTGATCATTTACCGCAAAGACCTGGAGATGTGCACCGCCATTACGCGGGCATAAAAAAAGCACAACAAGACGTAGGGTTTACTCCTCAAATAGGTATTGAACAAGGGTTAAAAGAATATATCTCCTGGTTTAAAGAAAATATTCCAGATCCCAAATTAGCACTTAAAAAGTATGTTAAAAACAACTGGTAAACGTAATATGTTATTTACTGTATGATAAATATTGGTATTGTGGGATTTGGATATTGGGGCCCCAATCTTCTCCGAAATTTCCTTTTAGCTGAAAATTGCACTGTTGTATATATTTGCGACTTGGATAAAAAACGACTGCAAACAGTCACTAAAATGCATCCACACATTAAAGTAACAGATAATTTTAACGATCTGTTGCTTGATAAAAACATACATGCGATAGTTGTTGCAACACCTCCAGAATCTCATTATGCTCTTGCAAAAAAAACACTTCTTGCTGGCAAGGATGTATTAGTAGAAAAACCGCTTGCTACATCAGTTAAAGATGCAAAAGAATTGGTATCGATTGCAGAAAAAGAAAAAAGAATTTTAATGGTTGATCATACATTTGTTTATTCAAAAGCAGTTGAAGAGTTGAAGAGAATAATAAAGTCAAAAAAAATTGGCCGTGTAGTCAATATAACTTCAACAAGAATAAATTTGGGATTGTATCAAAGTAATATTAATGTCATTCAAGATTTAGCAATTCATGACTTTAGCATTCTTGATTATATCTTCGGATCCTTACCCACCTCTGTCCTGACTATTGGCAAAAAGCATTTTGATACAGAACAAGAAGATCAAGCATATATTCATCTTTGGTATCCGAAAGATATACTTGTGACAGTACACGTTAGTTGGTTATCTCCAATAAAAGTGAGACAAATGGTGATATGCGGCACCAAGCAGATGATTGTGTATGATGAGTTGGAAATGTCGCAAAAAATAAAATTGTATGAAAGGGGCATAAAAGTTGAACGTGACCCCTTGAAAATTCAACAAATGAAAGTAGGGTATCATCAAGGTGACATATACTCTCCCTATGTGGATATATCAGAAACCCTCGGACTTGTGGCAAGTGATTTTATATATGCAGTCAGTACAAGAAAAAAACCTAAGTCTGATGGAAAAGCCGGAGTACGGGTGGTAAAAGTTCTTGAACTAGCACTGAACTCTTTGAAAAATGATACGAAAGCTATAGCCAAGAAAACTGTTAAGAAGACTATCTTATTATGACAAATATTCCGCTGGTTAATATCACAAAGCAATACAAAACTATAAAACAAGAAATTAAGATTGCAATGCAACATGTGTATGAAACGGGAGATTTTGTTCTTGGTGAAGATGTGGCATTTTTCGAGAAAGAATTTGCGAAGTATTGTGATAGTAAATATGCAGTAGGTACTGGTTCTGGTTTTGATGCAATTTTATTACTTTTACGGGCATATAATATCGGACGGGGTGATGAGGTTATTACTGTCGCAAATACATTTATCAGTTCAGTTTTGCCTATTCTCTACGTAGGGGCAACGCCTGTTTTTATAGACATTGATCCGGTAACAAAAAGTATGGACACAAATTTATTATCAAAAGCGCTGACATCAAAGACTCGAGCAGTTTTACCAGTACATTTATTTGGATACCCTGTTAATATCGATGCCATTAGAAAAGTTATCTCGGGACGAAAGATTTATATCATCGAAGATGCTGCTCAGGCACATGGATCACTGTACAATGGAAAAAAGTGTGGTAGTTTGGGAGATGCAGCTGCTTTTTCTTTTTATCCAGGGAAAAATTTAGGAGCATACGGAGAAGCCGGTGCTGTAGTCAGTAATAATGAGGCGATTATTAAAAAAGTAAAAATTCTTCGTAACGTTGGGCAAGAAAAAAAATATTATTATTCCATGCTTGGGTATAACAGTCGATTGGATTCCTTGCAAGCTGCTGTTTTACGGGTTAAATTACGCCATATAGATAAATGGAACAGTGAAAAAAGGAGACTTGCTGAGTTGTATACCAGCTTGCTGCAAGAAGAAGTTATTTCACCTATTGAAGAAGATGGTTATAAAACGAATTACCATGTCTATTGTATCGAGACAAATAGGAGAGATGCTTTAGCAAGTTATCTTGCAAAAAAAGGAATCGCAACGGGGATACATTATCCTATACCCATTCATTTACAAGAATGTATACAGAATGTTACTTATCGGAAACACAATCTACATATTACAGAAGATAAAGCGAAGCGGATTTTATCTTTTCCTATATTTCCGGAGCTAATGGTTAAAGAGATACAGTATATCGTCAAAGAAACGAAAAACTTTTTAAATACTTAGATATGATTCCTATAACCAAACCATATTTTACAAAGGAAGAAGCAAAAGCTGTTGAGAGAGTTTTGCAAACAGGGTGGGTTTCGCAAGGACCAAAAGTTGCGGAATTTGAAAAGATCTTTGCCGAATATACAGATACAAAATATGCTGTAGCAACAAATTCCTGCACCAGTGGTATGCATCTAACACTTGTTGTGCTTGGAATAGGAAAAGGTGATGAAGTTATTGTTCCTTCATTTACTTTTCCAGCGACACCGAATAGTGTTGCGTATACAGGAGCAACACCGATTTTCACGGATATTGATCCCCGCACATATAACATTGATCCTATCGATATTGAAAGAAAAATAACGAAGCGAACAAAAGCTATTATGCCAGTGCATCAAGCAGGACTCGCAGCAGCAATGCCAGAAATTATGAGAATAGCCAAAAAACAAAAACTTTTTGTCATTGAGGATGCTGCTTGTGCTTTAGGAGCGTCAATTAATGGGCGTAGGGTGGGAACGTTTGGGGATACAGGATGTTTTTCTTTCCACCCGCGAAAATCCATAACCACTGGAGAGGGAGGGATGGTCGTGACAAATAATAAGAACCTTGCCGAACAAATAAAAGTGCTGCGATTTCATGGTGCTTCTGTTTCCGATCGTATCCGTCATGAAAGTAAAAAGTTTATTGATGAAGAATATGCGTTTTTGGGATATAACTATAAAATGAGTGATATTCATGCAGCAATTGGTATCGTACAATTTCAAAAATTATCAATAATTTTAGCCAAAAAAAGAAAACTCGCGAATCGTTACACAAAGTATCTCTCAAAAAATCCGTATATTATTACACCCATTGAACCAGAAGGATATGTCCACACGTACCAATCATATTTGATACAATTAGCGAAGAATTCTCTAGTTAAGAGGAATGATGTAATTAATGAGTTGCTAGAACGCGGTATCGCAACTCGTATCGGTGTCAAAGCATGTCACCTGGAGCCACTGTATCGTAAAGCAAGTACGCAGGTTCTAAAAAACACAGAAAAGGTTGCTAAAAATATTATCACTTTGCCGCTCTATCCTCAAATGACAAGAGCAGAGCAAGATAGTGTGATTAAGTCGCTGAATACATTGCTAAAGGATTGAAGTATAGGGAGAGTGCAGGCAAGAATCCTGAAGGGTACTAATTTTTTGCCCTATTGACATGTAGTTGGTTTTTTTGATTAGCTAAATGCGGAGGAAAGTGTTTATGAAATATCTTAAACTTGTTATTATTCCCTTAATTATTGTTTCGTTATTTGTCGGTGCAGTAACCATAGTAGTAGCACATGGAGGAGATGTTAGTAAGATTCATGCTTGCATGAGTAATTTTGGAGGTTTGGTTCGAATTATTGGTGCAAGTGGGACGTGTAATGCCAATGAAACCAGTACAGACTGGATTAAAGATGTACTTGCAGGTACAGGAATGTCAGCAAGCAGCTCAAGTAGTGGTGTTACTCTTGCGGCAGATACTACCTATCTTCAGAGACGCGTGAGTGGTAGTTGTGGTGCAGGGACTGCGATAAGCAGTATCAATAGCGATGGTACAGTATCGTGTAATAATACAGGCACCGGTGATATTACTGCGGTGATAGCTGGTGCGGGTTTGACAGGCGGAGGAATATCAGGTGATGTCACTGTGGGTATCGCCGATGGTGGGGTGACAACCATGAAATTAGCAAATGAAAGTGTAACGGTACAAAAACTTGTAGATGATTCGGTAACCTCAGATAAAATCTCCAATGAATTACGTAGAGGATGGATAACTTCAAATCACACTTGGACGTATAATTCATCTGATGCACCAACTTTTACATTTACTATTTCCGGTGATAAAACGGGCGAGTATTCTCCTGGAATGAGAGTAAAACTTACACAAAGTACAGAAAAATATTTTATAATTACAGCGGTCGCATATTCTTCCCCAAATACAACTATTACTGTGTACGGTGGGACGGATTATGCATTAGCAAATGCAACGATATCTTCACCATATTTTTCATCAGCGAAGGCTCCACATGGTTTCCCTTTAGACCCAGCTAAGTGGACAGTTGAGTCTGCGTATTCATCAAACACTCTCCAAACAAATCCAGTTCAGAATACTTGGTACAACATCGGATCGATGTCTATTAGTGTACCTATTGGAACTTGGGTAATTTCCTACGCGACACATTACGGGTTTGACAGCGCTTCAACACAACAATTCAACAGTGCGTATGTGACCTTATCTACAGTTAATAACAGTGAAAGCGATGTAACTATGACCAACGCAATAGCTATTAACAGCAGTACGATAGGAACGGGCGATGCATATAGAGAAAGATTTTTAAGCTTGACAAGTAAAACCTCGTACTATTTGAATGCGAAAACCTCAGTATCTGGCCTAAGCTTTTTATACAGTGGTTCCGCAGAAGCACCTACCAGTATTAAAGCAGTTTGCGCATATCTGTAGATGAAACTACAGCAACTATAAAAACGCAAATATATGATAGTTGCCCTATTGCATCGAAATTAATATATCTACTGAAAAGCTAAGCTTTGCATTATCTTGCCCCTTATAAATTACTTCTAACAATTTTTTTAACTACTCTATTTTCAGTATAAGTTTTTTATATCAGAAGTATGGTGTGATCGCTTAAGGCGGAATTCAACAAGAACTAGTAAACATCAAACAGCTGTCTAACGCCATAGTTTAGTAAGGATACTTATATGAGAGCGAGACAATGAATGATATAATAAACAGAGACTATCTGAGGGCTCTAGTCATCATAGGTTTAATATATTCTTTAGAAAAAACGTATGCTCAATGAAATCTTTATTGGTGGAAGAGAAAAGGGATTGCTTTCTTTGCAAGCTTTGGTTTCGATGAAGGCAAATGTTGTGCAAGCATATGTATTGAAAGAAGATGATCATGAATACGAAAAATTCTATCCGATCATTGAAGAGTTTTGTAAAAACAACAATATTCCTTATATACTCACAAAGAGCGTGAAAGAAAGAATTGGCGAAGTGATATTATTGAAGCCTGATCTTATTATTGTTTCAGGATGGCGAACGATTATTCCAAAAGAAATTGTAGAATATCCGAAATATGGTTGTGTTACATTTCATGAATCGCTCTTACCAAAGTATAGAGGATTTGCTCCTATAAATTGGGCAGTCATAAACGGAGAGAAGAAAACTGGTGTTACAATGTTTTATCTCGATAAGGGTGTAGATACAGGAGACATTATAGCCCAAAAAGAAATTCTTATTGGTGAAAATGATACAGCATATGCTATTTACAAAAATTCTATAAAGATTTCGACAGACTTACTTATAAAATATCATTCATTACTTCTCTCAGGAAAAGTGTCTCGAAAGAAACAGAATGAAAAGCGAGCAACATATGCATGTTCAAGAACTCCTGATGATGGTAGAATAGATTTCACAATGACCACACGAGAAGTTCATAATGTAATAAGAGGCTCGTCCTATCCTTACCCTGGAGCATTTTGTTTTCATAAAGGAACAAGAATTGTTATACAAAAGGCAACTATACCAAGTCAAAAAAAATGGTCTGGCTCGATACCTGGAAGAATTACAATGATTACACCAATGGGTATAGAGGTTCTAACAGGGGACGGATCGATTAAAATTACAGAAGTTACTATCGAAGGAAGAAGCCTTAATCCTTCAGAATATTTCAAATCAGTAAAGGAGAAATTTGAATGACATCAGAATATATATATGTAATAGGACTTATTATTCCAGTGCTCTCCTTTCTCCTGCAAATTTGGCCAAGGTTAATAAATAGATATTTCGGAATAGATACTTGGCGGCATCTTATGTTTGCGGAGTATGTGAGAAAGCATAAGAAACTTCCTGAAGAAATCAAAGACAGATATTTGGTTACAGGTCCGTTTAATTATCCACCTGGCATTATTTTTTTCTTAGCGCTTTTCCCCAAAAAATTTGCGGATAAATATCAATATATTTTCTCTCCCCTTTTTGACATAGTCAACAACTATATGGTTTTTTTCGCTACACTCTATTTAACCAATGATCTTTTTGCAGCGATTATTGCACAAATTATCGCAGCATTAGTTCCGATAATTGTCATCGAAGCAAGTAACTTAAGTACCAGAATTTTCAGTAATGTGTTTTATATTTTTTCTTTCTTTCCACTACTTTTGTACACTTTCACAAATAATGTAATTTTTCTTATTATTGCTGGTATATTTCTCTATATACTTTTTTTAAGCCACAAGTTAGCAATTCAGGCTTACTTATTTACGGTCATAGGTCTCTCAATAATTGAGAGAGATCCCATATATATTGTATTTTTTATAACTGCCTTTGCCTTTACCTATGTCTTTGGTGGAAATATATATAGAATTGTTTTTAGAGATCATTTGTTAATCCTCGATTATTGGCGGAGAAATATAGATTTTCGTTTTGCTCATCAGTTCAGGGGTCTTCCAAAGAAAAAAGATTCGATGGACTTCGTGCAAAGAATGTACATGCTCTCTTTGCGCAATCCTTACGTATATTTGATTGCGAATAACCCGTGGCTTGGTGTATTTCTTGGAATATTATTGTATGATTTTTTTTGGAACCTTCCACTAACGACAACAATACATCCTATTATGTTTAATAAACTCATTACCTGGACGTTAATTGGACTCGTGAGCTCACTTATTATTTCAGCGATTAAACCTCTTCGTTTTTTAGGGGAAGGGCAACGATATATCGAGTATTGTGTATTTCCGATGGCAATTATTCTGGGTTCTTACGCAGCCTCAGCGTTCCAATTGTATGGGCAACTTTTTTTAGTCGTCTTTGGTATTACGGTCATAGGCATGACCGGGGCCATTATTTTTCTCCAGAAAAAAACAATACTAGAAGATACATCAAGAACTATTACAAAAGGTCTTTGGGAAATAATTTCATATCTCAATAGTCAGAAACAGGTGAGAATTGCTGTTTTTCCATTTCAGATGGGAGATGCAATGATGTATTTTCTCAACGGAAAAGTACTCACGACTGATAGTGTTATAGGACTCATTAAATTGAAAGATGTCTTTCCCATCCTCAAAAAACCACTAGTCGAAATTATAAAGAAATACCGGATAAATTATGTTTTGTTTCA
>JBGTMH010000037.1:0-2297 GCA_041743715.1 Patescibacteria group bacterium
GCTTGTTAATACTGAAGACTGATAAAAGATACCGGCGGAATTTGCGGAGTGACTATCCTTTTTAATTTCATTGATCTTAAGATCATCTCGTTTTGCAAATGAAAGCATTTCATCAATTTGAGATTCAGTGGACATTGCCTGACGTTCATCAGATTCAGAGGATTTCCGGGCGTAGAGGCAGTACTCAATCTTTTGTGGCTGGGGCATTTGATTTTGAGTCCTATTATTGTCCATTCGAGGGTCAAAGGTACCGCAAAGAGTTTATGAAGTCCAGAGACAAAAGACTATGCGACAAAGTCATCGACTAACACATTGTTTAAGATTCTTTTATTTCCCTCCAATTCTCTCAAATAAATAGAAATGTTTGCTTTTAAATATTACTTTGTGATCCTTGTTTGATAAGAGTATCGGAATAAGTTTGTTTTCGTACTCTTTTGGCTCAAAGTTGCCAATGATTCTGTTTTGCGTGATGAGTGCTATAAATTGCGCTGATTCTGTCGCAATTGGTACAAAGTAAACCTCTTTTCTATGATTTACATGCGGTCTGACCTCAAGTGAGGCTGTAATTGAAGCATCTTTTGGTATAGCTTGTAGTGCTTTTTCAAATGCTTTATCTTCCTCTTTGACATCATAAATAAAACACCAACATGATGGAGTTGTTGGCAAGGGGCTCAGATTGTAATTTACCCGAAGTGCGATTGCTAACATACCCAAACAGAAAATATAAACTAGTGTTTTTGCATACTTTTTAACAGGCTTTAGTCTTTGTAGTAAAAGAGAAAAGTAATATATTCCAAAAATGCTCGCAATTACAAGAGAAGGGGTAATACCACTATCGTAATGGAAGTGAATTGTTCTCATTGAGCCCATTCCCAATACATTTATTCCCAGTTCCGGTAATGAAAGTAAGAGCCATGGAAAGCCTAACAATGGGATGTAAGCAAAAGGTTTTAGCAAGTTATTGTAATAGTTAAACGTATCAGGAGTAAAAAATGTTTTTATTGAGTCGGCGTTAATACGAATGCTCGTTTTTTGGATACCAACACTGGGCTGATACATATCAAGTCCCCAGTGCGCTCCTTGTGGGCTAAAATACGGTATTACAGCAAATACCATTGTTATAAACCAAACAAGCCCTATTATACTTGTAATTACCCCGATCTTTCTCTCTTTGAATATGAAAAAGATGAAAATCCCAAGCATCATTAGATACAAGGATATTTGTTCTTTCGTTAAGATCGCCAAGAAGGAAAAAAGTGCAAACCATTTCCATTTTTTAGTATATGCACTATAAAAAGCGGCGAGAAGAAGTGGGATAGCCAGAGAAACTCCATGGAAATCATAGAAATCAGTCCATTGCATTCCTGGGTTAAGTAGGTAGACAAGGACAATCGCCAAGGATATAACTTTGTTTTTTAATACCTTATTGGCCAAAAGATAGGTTGGAATTGCTCCAAGTGCTAAAAATACGCTTTCTGAGATAATTAATATTCTTACATCATTCCAGAGAAGATAAAAGGGAGAGAGTAAAATTAGAATAAAATCTGCATGAACAGAGAGCCTTGATACATATTCTTCCCCGAAGCGTAGTGAGAAAAAATCACCATACAGTGTATTCCATAAAGTATGATCCATGTTTGATAGGTCAAAGTTGGAAGCAAAGGCATTATGCCTTAAGACGGTTAATGTAGCCATTACACCGATGTATACGCAAGCTAGAAGAGCAAGAATTATTTTATCCCAGTATTTTTTTAGAAACCCCGTCATGTATTAATTATAGCATTGGAGTTAGAATAATCACCCACGGTGTTTCCTAAAAGAAGCAGGTTTAAACCAACATAAATAGCCTAAATTTATCACAAGATTATTTAGGCGCTATAAATTTCCTGACGATTGCTTTGTCAATTTCAACTACGACGATAACCGCAAATGACATCAGTAATATTTTAAAAATCGCATATGGCTCAATTGATGTGGTAGCATGAAGCCATTTGAGAGGCTCAATTGTGATAGTGAGTATGAACGCAATAATTGCCAGAACCATAGATAAAATCAGTAATTTGTTGCTGAAAAGATTTTTTTGAAAGACTGATATTGATTCAGATCTGGCGTTGAATAAGTGGAGGAATTGAAAAATTATTAAAGTGCTTAAGGCGACTGTCCTGGCATACTCAATGCTTGCTCCAGAATCAATCGCGCGGGCAAACATCACAACAACCCCAATAGTAATAATAATTGCGACAATTATGCTTCTTCTGTATAGAAGCGGAGACATTATCCCCTCGCTTGGTTTTCTG
>JBGTMH010000038.1:0-4722 GCA_041743715.1 Patescibacteria group bacterium
AAGAATTACCCCATACCAACATTTATCTTCCCAGTTGCCAACACTTGATGATAGAATCAGAATTGTGCCTCCTCTTTTCCTTGACAACATCTCTGTCGATTTAGGCCCCTGGAGTGGATACCATCTCCTGGCTCAGTACCAAGCGAGAATAACTGACCATGGGGTCACCTCTGAGATAAAAAATTGTGCGAGAATAAATGACGCACCCAGTCCCAATATTATTCCTATGATGCCACCCACCAACGAAAGTATTACGGCTTCAAAGAGAAATTGCTTGAGGATATCGGATCTCCGTGCGCCGAGAGCTTTTCTCAAACCGATTTCCCTGGTCCGTTCAGTAACTGACACAAGCATACTATTCATAACCCCAATTCCCCCGACTTGTAGCGAAATAAAATCCCAAAGCGGTCAGTAAGATAAGAAACGGAATAAATATTTTTTTTCGAGACCAGACAAAAGAGAATACCTTCACACCTCTAGTATATCCCATATTCCCTTTGAAATCCAAAACAAATGACTTGTACTTTATACTTTTGGATCACTAAAGAGTTGTTGTAAGATCACTTGCAAACTGCACTTCTAGATTGTTGATAATCTGAGGATCAGTAGTCAAGAATTGCATTTCTTGTGTTCCAGCTTTTACACCTTTCGTTGAGAGATTGTGAGAGCCATAAAAGGCAACTTTTTGTCCCTCAAAGTATAGCTGCCCGTTTATGACGATAGTCCTATCCAGTTTCACGATGATGCATTTTGTATGTATTCTCCGTGACTCATCTTCGGTAATATGATATGTATCCCCTCTTAGCTTGGTCAAGGTATTTGCGATATGAAACGTATTAGCACGGCTACGAATAAGTGGTTTTTGTAAATCCTGCACACCAGACTTGCTAGTTATGACACTCACATGCGCTTGACGTTCGTGAGCTCTTTGGAGTGCATCTGCCATAAGCCCATCAGGCCGCATCCAAGACCAGGACAGGACACTTTCTGCATGATCAACTAGCCCAACTGCAGAATCCAATATCTGCGATTCCCCAGGCTTCCCAGCATCGACAAAAACCTGAAGAGTATCCGAAACGACACGTTGTGGTTTATCTTCACTCGGTGGATGAGCAAATGTGTCATCAAAGATATCTATAAGTCTTTCAGCAACTTCACCTGTGTATTTGACTGCGATTTCGGCAGTGTTGTCATTGTTATAATTATTGGTATGAAGATAAAAAACACTTTCTCTCGCTGTTCCTCTCATCACGGGATCATCTTCACGTGTTCTATTATCGACATACGAACCTTTGATATGCATTCTTCCCCTCAGTGGAATCATCTTATCAAACCTCCCTTCTGGCATATGAACATGCTCCACTTTTATATCGTTGTGATCAAATTCATTCATAAGTGCAGCATATGCTTCTTCACTTCCCTTTCGATCCTCTCGTATACTTTTTCTCAAAGAAGGCAAACCATATTGTCCATCGAGGATTAATTGAGAGGTAGCATCAAGTCTCACTGTTTTTTCTGCAACCCAAGGTGCTCTCTTAAATATACCCAATACACGCTGACCAATATTTCCGGTCTCAATAATCATTGCAGTCGTATGAATTCGGGACCTTGGATATGCTTGTCCAGATTCATTCCCAAAGTCATCCAGAAACTGATCTTTATTTAATACAGCCCCATGTTCAGCAGTTCTCGCTACTTCTCGCTTTTGAATTTCGCTGCGCATATACTGCGATTATAACTTTATAATACAGGAATGCAACCCTATAAGCCCCAAACCTTATTATTTGAACCAAGCGTACACATCTGATAGAATGACTCTAGTTCTTCACAAATAGCATAGAGCAAAATTCGCACCCGTAGCTCAGTGGATAGAGCATCTGACTTCGGATCAGAGGGTCGGGGGTTCAACTCCCTCCGGGTGCACAAAAAATAAGAAACATTGAACGTTAACCCGAAGTGGCAAATACAAATTGAGTATAGCAGTCCCATAGTTGAAAGCACGTAACTTGAGAATGGATCGTTAAATGGGTATAATTCCCGTATGGCTGAAAGAAAAATTCCTCATCGTGCTGTGGAGGTAGGTAGTCCATGGAGTACAGCAAGGAATATAAAAGATAGATATTTGAATAGTCTTACTAATCTAACACTGCTTCTTGGATTACCCTACGTAAAAGAACCCGCAGGTTTACATGAAACCATGGATAGTCTTAACAGGTCAGAACAAATCGAGCTTGCGGTTCATCTTATCAGAGGACAAGCTGAACCTCACTGGATTCCTACACATAAGGGCAGTGCAGAAGGTGCAAGAGTTCTTCTTACATATATTAATATTTTAGACTTTACTCCAGATGAGAGAGCAGAAGTCACTGATGCTTTTACCCAAGCTGTACACAGCCCCTACCCCAAAACCCATACGACACTTGAAGCATTACGTGCGACAGGTGAAATTCTTGCCCCATCAAGACAGGGACAGAGAGATTTAGTGAGAGAAAAGTACTTCATAATGGCACGATTTGATGTAGAATACACGTTAGCTTCGGGAGGAACAAGTGTTAAAGGTATGTTCGCAGGAGAAGAATAAAAAACCTTCCCACATGAAGAAAGAGATGCGCGGTTAGGATATAGATAAATTAATTTCTATACAATGTATTATAATTAACGTATGGATAAACAGAATCTGATAGATACAGCGTATGACACGGCAATTGAAGCTGCATTACAAGCAACTGAGGTAATAATCCCATTTTGGCCAAATCCTCAGAATGCACGTTTTAACCGTCAACTAGCTCTTGAAGTTATTGAAAAAGAAGGAACTGGCAACTATGCAACTGTTGCTGATATCCAGTCTGAGCAGAAAATTATCGAAGTGATTCAGTCTCAACCACTCCTTAGTAAACATAGTATTCTCGCCGAGGAATCAGAAGAAATAACTGCTGATGATACGTGGCGATGGATTATTGATCCTATAGATGGTACTCCCAACTTTAGAAATGGCAATCCTGATTTTGGTATGTGTATCGCACTTTTTAATGGACAGCAACCTGTTGTAGGATTAATAGCTATGCCTGGTTTACAACAAATGGTTGTCGCAAAAAACGGAGAGGACGCCAAACTACTGACATTTGACGGACACGAACTTGCCAATTTACGGGAACTAGCAGAGCGATATAGCGACCCTCTTGATAAAGCATTAGTGGGATACGACTTAGGGTACAGTAATAGAGCAAATCAGTTACAGGAAATAACAGATAAAGTAATTACCAAAGTAGGTTATGCCTCATGTCTAGCTTCATTCTCTACAGGAAACTTCCGGTTATTGCAAGGAATGATGGGAATATATTTTGGCATGAGTCCAACCATAATGGATATTGCGCCAGCAGCTGCACTAATACCCGCAGTTGGAGGAATCGTAACTGACATGAAAGGAAACCCAATAGATTGGAGAGCCCCGGACAGATCATATATCGGCGCAGTTAATCCCATAATACACCAACAATTTTTAGCGGCATTAAACACTTAGTATTGAATGAAGAATCCTAATGTAAATATGCAGTGAGTTCCTCATTTGTAATGGGTTGTACGCCTGCTTTATTAAATTGTAATGCTCCAGCAGTTATTGATTCTTTTACTGCTACAATTAATTCTTTTTGTTGTGTGAGACCCGCGCATAGCGTCGCGAGTACTTGTTCTCCACAGCCTGCTGAATCTTTTACATTTGTATCAGGAACTTTTGGATTCGGAATTTGAAGTTTGACACCTTTTGAAAAGAAATATGCTCCATTTTCTCCATGCGTGATAAGGACATTTTTGATACCTTTTTGTAAAAGCATTTCTGCAGCCATTTGTGCTGTATCAATATTTGAAATAGAAATATCAGTTAATATTTTTGTTTCATGCTCATTTGGTTTTATTAAAAATATTTCTTGTTTGAATAATTCCTCTTTATCTATTTCTTCTATTCCTCCAGGATCAAGAATTACTTTAAGTCTATATTGCTTGGCCATCTCAAGCGCTCGAATTGCGGTTTTGGTAGGAAGTTCTAGTGATAGTGCTACAATACCATGATTTCTTTGAGCAGAATCGAAAAGTGGAGCGGATATATCTATATCCTCCACGCTAAAATCACTATTTATCCCGTATACCGCACTTGCGCTTCTGTTTCCATAAGAATCCATAGCAATTAATGCGACACTTGGAAATTTTTGGCTCTGCGTGAACGGTATAATTTTAATAAAATCTGTATTGACTCCTGCTGTCTGTAAAGCCGCAACTGGCGGCCTCCACAATCCGAATGGATCCTCTGAAGTTCTGCTTATCATTGCGACTGTTTCAGATTCTGTTAACGTAGCAACCATTTGTGCTATATTTCCAGATTCTCCTGCTGGACCAATAGCTATGTTAGTGCCGTACACTTTTTCACCTAATTGAGGGAGATGGGGAAGATTATATGTGACAATATCTGTACTAAGGCCTCCCAGAACTATAACAGCAATATTTTTATATTTATCTCGTGACATACATATTATAATATCATAAGAATTTTAATATATTATGAGTGATTTTATAGTATAAAAAATTGATATGCAAATTTCTAACACTATACAAAAAGGATAATCAGTATTGTATAATCTAATCGATGTCCAATCAACGTAACAGAATAATTCCAGCTGTATTTTTACTATTGCGAAGAAGTAACGACGTTCTTCTCCAAAGACGGTTTAA
>JBGTMH010000039.1:0-9894 GCA_041743715.1 Patescibacteria group bacterium
CAGCAAGATACCCGTGAAGAAATAATATTTCCAAGAACGTTCTGACGTAACCGCCTTATAGAGCATGTAAATTATTAGCAGTGAAAAAAACGGAACAGTATTTGGGTTCCAGGAAGAACGGGAATACACAAGAACCAGAGGTGATACAGCATAGAGCGCAGCAGCGATGAGCCCAGTTTTTTCATTAAAAAAGTTTCTGCCGACTAAATAAACCAAAAATACCGTCGCTACCCCAAACAACGCCACCATAACCGCCGGCCCGACTGGATCGAGCTGAAAAAGCCACAAAAAAGGCGCCATCATGTAATAATAAATCGGTCCAGTAAAAAAATCCCCCGCCGATGCCCGAGGCCCCAATAGCGTCAAATTCCCCTCAAGTATCCCCTTCACCACAAGCACGTCACGCCCCTCATCACCAAGAAACGTCAAATAATCTGAAATACGATAAAGCCGCATGAAAGCAGCAAGGAGAAGAATTGCAATTAAAACAAGCAGTGGCATTTTTTTCCGCATAAGATTTACTTACCTTAATTCTACAATATATTTAGAAGATTAAAAAGTTATTAAGGGGTAATCATCCACGTTCCAAATGATTTGAAAGCGCTACAAGCAGCTCCACCTTGGACATCAGCATTGTGTTTTGGTCCGCTTCCTACTGTTGTTGAGAGGGCAGAGTTAGTTCTCAGATAATAGAAGCTTGCATTTGCTCCAATCGTTGCACCAAAATTACTGTTCGCTTGACTATCATTATACCAAAGCCGTGCTGTACCGAGAGGGTTCGCGGAGCCAGTACAAGCTGTCCTTGCAGATACTTTGATACGCAACGTTGATCCTTGAGGAAAATCAACTGGTTGGAATGTATTAAAGGGAATTGTATGTAATTTTGCACTCGTAAATCCACCAAAACCAAACCCTGGATCTATACTATTGAGTTGTCCTGTACTGACAAGTGTTGTATCTTTATATGCTTCTGCTTTCACATCAAACTTTGCTCCTGCACCAAAGAAGTTAGGTAGCCCTACCCATACTTTTGCAGGACTCAGAGAGGTGAGTTGGGTGGGATTTGGTGTGGGTGTCGGGATACTTGTTGGCGTAGGAGTTTCCGTTGGTGTAGGAGTGGGTGTATCTGTCGGAGTTGGGGTGTTGGTTGGAACTGGAGCAATACCAAAATTTACTGTTGTATCAGCAGTGAGAGGAACGGTTACGGGATTGGTCGTTGTTGCGGTATACCCATTGGGAACCGTGAGGGTTTCGGTATATGAAGCTGTTGGTAAGCTGGAGAAGGAGTAGTTACCATTTGCTTCAGTTGTCGCTGTCTGTCCGGTATTCAAACTCACTGTTGCGTCACCATATCCTAATTCTCCTGTATCTTGCACACCATTCTGGTTTGCATCTACATAGACCGTCCCTACCAGATTATATCTGGCAAGAATGGTAAATGTTTTGGTTTTGTGCGCTTCAAATACACCGACATTATCTATAGACCAATACTCAATACTATGCTCGCCATTTCCCGAGATGGTAATGGGATTTGAGTATGTCTGTGTCTCCCCATCATCAATCTTGTAATACGTTGCTGCCACTTCAAAGCCTTCTGCGGCTGTTGCTGCCAATACTACCGTCACAGGGTCAGTATACTCTCCTTGTGTATCTGGAGTTGGTGACAGTGTTGCTGTCGTTACTGGTGGCGCATGGACAAATTGGAGTGAAATAATTTCTGTTTGCTCACCTGATACTGTGATGTCATTGAGTGTAAATGGTTTATAGATACTCCCTTCGGGTGGCAAAGCAACAAAACCATAGGTAAAGTTACTATTGTTTTCAAACAGCCAAAGCTCTACATTCCCAGATGTGTCTGTCTTCGGTGGTGTATTACTAAGAGTTCCATATTCAGCGAAACCACTAGCAGTGGTTATGCCTCCACCAAGAGATAGCCCTTGAGAATTTGTGATAACACCAGTGCGACCTGGAGACGATGCTTTGATCCCTACATCACTCACGGGATTTCCAGACGCGTCTTGTACATGCACCGTTACCTTTTTCGCTGGAATGCTGATATCCAAAACCGTACTCTCAGTAAGTGAAAAGTCTTCAACATCAACAAACAAACGCTGTGGCACATTTAAGGACAACTCATTTTGTTGACTTTCTACTTCCAACACATATTCTCCAGGTGCCACCGTTATTGAATAGTTACCAGCACTATCTGTAGTCGCTTGCCCAGAACCCTTCAGTCTTACAGTTTGACCTCCAACAGGATTACCCTGCGAATCATACACATGACCGCTTAGTGTAACGGGTTCTTGCAATGTCATTGTCACATCTGTGGTGTTACTTGAGACAACAACGTCAGCAAGTGTTGTTTGTAAAAAACTACTCCCTTCGGGTGGCAAAGCAACAAAACCATATGTAAAGTTACTATTGTTTTCAAACAGCCAAAGCTCTACATTCCCAGATGTGTCTGTCTTCGGTGGCGTATTACTAAGAGTCCCATATTCAGCGAAACCACTAGCATTGGTTATGCTTCCACCAAGAGATAGCCCTTGAGAATTTGTAATAACACCAGTGCGACCTGGAGACGATGCTTTGATCCCTACATCACTCACGGGACTTCCAGACGCGTCTTGTACATGCACTGTTACCTTTTTCGCTGGAATGCTGATATCCAAAACCGTACTCTCAGTAAGTGAAAAGTCTTCAACACTAACAAACAAACGCTGTGGCACATTTAAGGACAACTCATTTTGTTGACTTTCTACTTCCAACACATATTCTCCAGGTGCCACCGTTATTGAATAGCTACCAGCACTATCTGTAGTCGCTTGCCCAGAACCCTTCAGTCTTACAGTTTGACCTCCAACAGGATTACCCTGCGAATCATACACATGACCGCTTAGAGATACCGTCCCAACAGGAGTAAGGATAAAGTTTATCACTGTATCAGCAGATATTGTACGAGCTGCGGCTACTGCAGAAGAAAAACCACTTCCCGCAGGTGGTGTTACTTTCACATAATATGTGCCATCTTCAATAGCCACGCTATAATTTCCCAAGCTATTACTTGTCGTATTTACTATCGTTACATTTGTATCGGAATCAACAACATCCACGGTTGCATCACTAACAGCAATTCCTGTAGAGTTTGTTATCTTTCCTGAAATAGTAAAGGTGGCAGAGGACACATCCTGTACAGAAAATAGTCCAAAGATACTAAATAATACGACCAAAGTAAATACGCTGAGAGGGTTTATTTTTATATTGAATATATTTAAATGCAGATTGAAGAAGCTATAACTGATTTTCATATTTTGTATCTCCTTTAATTGTAATAAACATTGCTCTCTTCTGTCAAGAACGATATACTAAAAGTTAGTCCCTGCTTTCAACATATCAAATGAAACACTATCTCCATCTTCTTACTCAGACAACCTATGCCATAACACTCATAGTTGTCCTTGGCCTTCTCGTCTATGGAAATGCTCTTTTCAATAATTTTATCGGAGATGATTTTGGGCAAGTCGTGAATAATCCACTTGTTCACTCACTAAGCAATATCCCTTCTTTATTTGCAGGCAGCACATTTTATGATGATACAGGAGCTTTCCTGCATGGGAATTATTACAGACCTTTGATGTCAACAATGTATGCAGTGATCTATACGCTCTTTGGTCCCACACCTTTTTTCTTTCATCTATTCCAAGTTGCCCTGCATATTACCAATAGTATATTACTCTTATTCCTCTTTCGAAAGTTTTTCAATAAACCAATCGGCTTGGGACTTTCCTTACTGTTTCTCGTCCATCCGGTCAATTCAGAAGCTGTAAATAGTATTTCAGCACTGCAAGATCTGCTGTTCCCGTTCTTTGGTTTACTGGCGCTTCAGGTGACAATAGTGGCAAAGGACTCTTGGAAGAAAGTGGGAGGGGTAAGTGTACTGCTGCTCTGTTCTCTTCTGAGCAAGGAAACAGGGATATTATTTATCCCGGTAATCTTGCTCTCTATTTTTCTTTATGATAGAAGAAAGATTTTTTTGTATTCTCTTTCCTTTCTTGTTATCGCATTGCTCTGTGTTATCCTACGGATGAGCGCGCTGGGGCTTACGATAAACACTGACCAAATAGCACCGATTATGTACCTATCCTTAGAGCAACGATTGATGCATATACCTCTGCTCCTCGTCTCGTATTTTAACGTTTTTTTCTTCCCGAAAGATCTCGCCTATCTACAAATTTGGGTTCTACAAGACTTCACGTTGTACAATTTCTATCTACCGCTTCTCATGATAGGATGCTTCGTGCTCCTCCTCATTGCTGGAGGCTATCGTCTCTCTAAAAAAGCGAGAAGAGATTTTCATCTCTACGTTTTTTTCATTTCCTGGATCGTCCTGGGACTCGCTTTGCATCTGCAGCTTATTCCGCTTGATATGACTTTTTCTGAACGGTGGTTCTACTTTCCTGAAATCGGACTACTTGGACTCTTGGGTATCGTTGCCAAACACATACAAGTGACCTCGGAAGGATTACAAAAATTACTTGTGATCATTTTTATCGGTATAGTGATTGTTTTTTCCCTCAGAACGATGTGGAGAAATACAAATTGGTATGATCTTCAGACACTTGCTACTCATGATCTGCGCATACGGCCTGATAATTACATTTTCCACGGTAAACTTGGGAATCAGTTAGAAAAAAATGGAAGATATGATGAAGCTGAGGTACATCTTAAAAAGTCACTTGCGCTTTATCCTCCGTCCTTACATCATAGCAACAGTTACTTATATAGATGGAATGATCTTTGTGTGAATTACGCATTGCGTGGACAAAAAAACAAAAATGATGAAGATTTAGAAAAGTCTGTACAATGCTTTAAGAACGCTCTGGAAAAAAAGTTTTATCCCGGGCTATCCCTGAAATTAGGAAAAGTTTTATTGAACCAAAATAAACTGGATGAAGCAGAATATTACCTTGAACTCACGACCAAACATGCATCACGAAGCGCAGATGCATTCTATGTTTTGGCTGAAGTGAAGTACAAGCTGAAAAAAACAGAGGAAGCACTTGAGGCCGCCAAAAAATCATATACGATTAAAAAAAACGTCCAAGCAGCACGATTGTATAAACAAATTATGGAGGAAAAGGATGGGAAACAAATATCACATTAAAAGCATCTCTTGTCAAGAATATTCACCTTTTGAGGAATTGTTCCAACTCAATTTGCTGATTATTCATGACTTGGATATAAGTATACTCAGTAAATTTACTGTGAAAAAGTTTTTTTGCTTTTTCTGCTGATATGCGTGCTTCATTGTAATTTTTTAATTGATATTCACTTACTGCAAATAGTGCCCATAAAATACCAGAATCTGGATAATCACTTAGTCCTCTTGTAAGAATATCTTTTGCGTTTTGTGGAGCATCTAACAAGAGCAGCACTCGCCCCAATCTTACATACGTAGTCAACATATGATTATGCGCGATAATCATGTGGTGCTTTGAATTAATAGCCTTATAGTAGTTTTCCTTTGCTCTTTGCATATCGCCTTTTAGCTCATATGTATAGCCAAGATTATAGAGGCTTTGTTCTCGAGGGAACATGTCTACTGATTTACTAAAGTGCTTTATAGCTTGATCGTATTGCTGCAGAAAAATGTATTCTGTGCCGAGATTGTTTTCAATCTCAAAGTTTGTATGAATCTTCCTATCATGAGTATACAGAGAAATTGCATTGTGCCAATTTGTATTTCGTATCATAGTTCTTGCTGACAAAAGGATGATAAGAATTATGCCTATTGTATAAACAACCATTTGTATTGTCCTCTGAGGTATTTTTATAGTTTGCATCCCGATACCTGTTATCCCCAATAATCCAACCATTGGAAAATAAAACCACCTATCTGCAACTGTCATATTTAAAGGGAAGATTTGCAGATGTTGTGCTAGTCCTGCTAAAAACCACAACGTGAAAAAAACATAAATGCCAAACTCACTCCTCCTTACTTTATAGATATACTTTCCTAAAATCCCAATTATTGAAAAGACTAATAAAACCGCAACTAATGGAAAATAGAAATTATGAAAATCAACTGATGCGATTGTCCATTGTTGATTAATTGATAAATGAAAGGGGAAGAAAAACGTTTTAAGATAGTACAAAATTATTTCAGGGATATGCATAAGCCGCTCAGATAACGACAAGTTGGCAATCGGTACATCCAGAAACTTTGTCAAAAAAGCTCCTCCTATAATTAGTCGTAAAATACTGTAAATAGTTACCGTTAGAAATGCACCTATTAAATACATGCTTATATTCTTTTTCTTAAAAAGGAATCTATATAATAAAACCCCAAGGAGAAAAAGAACTCCAGTTTCTTTCGTTAACATCGACAGCAATAAAAATCCAAATATTGCAAGACTACTTTTCCAATCTTTGGTTTCTCTCTGGCTAAGAAGCACCGCTATCATACCGAATAGAAAAAATAATGGATTCCCAGTGGACGCTATAAAAGAAACAGACTCCACCTGTATTGGATGTATGAGAAATATCAACGACAAAAAGAGAGAAATCTTTTTATTTAAAAAGTGTTTAAAAAAAATAAAAAGCAAAGACGCATTAATAATATGTATCGCAATCTGAAAAACATGATAAAAAAATGGGCTATTGTTAAACAACGAGTAAAGTGAGGTGAAATATAAAGCAGGAACAGGTCTGTAGTATCCTGACGAATTAAACAAACTTGGCCCAAATATCTTTTCGAGATTAAATGTATGTATTTCCTTATTCTGTATGATAAAACTTTTATCATCCCATACAAAATTATTAAAAAGAGCATTAGCAAAAACTAAAATTCCGAGAATAATAATAATATGAATTGCTGTTGTGGAAGTCAGTGGAACGAAATAATTCTTAAAAGACCATTCTTTTTTTTGTTTCTCAGGTGGCATGATCTCATCCTAGCATGGGTATACATAAGATTCAAGAAAAATTATTGAGGATGCGATGCTTCGACTACATGTTTTTTCTTTAAGTACTGAGTTTTCCAAATTATTTTATTGTATATAAAGTAATTTAAAGGAATAACGAGAAAGATTATTGTCGGGATAACAATTACGAGCGACGTATGAATGTTCTGTCCGAAAAGTGTTACATACTCTCCATAAATTCTGACAGCAATTGCTACAACAGTCGTCTGAATAGCAATTGATAAAAGTGACGCGGTATTAAATTTGAGTAACCTTTGGAAAATATTCCCATGCTGTTTGATTTTCTGTGTATCCTTGAAGGTCCACAGATTATTTAAGGTGAAATTGGACAGAATGGCAGCTTCTCCACCAATCATTGTTGCAATAACTTGTTCAGCGCCAAGTGTAATCGCTAAATATATTACTGAAAGTTGAACGATAAAGCCTGTGCCGCCAACAAAGAGAAATTTAATTATACGTTTGCGGTCATATATCCCAAGTCGCAAAACGACATACAAGGACTCGAATTGATCTTGCTTACTAATCTTGCTTGCACCCCTTTCACGTTCCAGAAACGCAATTGGTACCTCTTTGACTTTTGCTCCCATTCTCACGATATCATGAAGAATTTGCATTTTATAGGCAAAATTATGCGAGAGGAGATGATCGAGATCCACTTGTTTTAGATATGATGTTTTTGTTAACTTAAATCCAGAAGTCATATCATGAATATCGAATTTTAACCAGACAATCCTTGTAATCAAACTACCAAATACACTCAAGAATTTCCTATCTATTCCCCATTCTTTTGGAATTGAACCACCGGGAATATATCTACTTCCGATGACATAATCTGCCCCTTCGTCCATCGCGGCAATCAAGCGTGGGATGTCATGAGGGTTGTGTTGAAAATCAGAATCAAATTCCATAATGGCATCTGCTTCCATCTCATGCATGGCATAGTGCATCCCTTTCACATATGCCGCGCCCAGACCTTTTTTTTCACCTGTGAGCAATTTTACATTATGATATTTCTTCATTTGCTCTTGCACTTCTGCTGCAGTGCCATCGGGTGAATTATCATCGACAATAAGAAGATACATGTGATGATCTTTAATTTTTGGAAAAATTTCTTCTTCAAGAACAGGAATAAGCTTCGCTATATTTTCCCGCTCGTTATACGTGGGTGAGATAATGACAATCTTCATATTTCGAATTATGAATAATGAATCAGGAATCAAGGGAAAAGAAACCATGATTCATGATTCCTAATTCCTGATTCCGGGCTGGTAAATAAATCTTATACATTCCTAAAGTAAGCTATCGTCTTTTGCAAACCTTCTTCTAAAGAAACCCTCGGTTCCCAATCTAGCAATTGCTTGGCTTTGGTAATATCGGGCTTTCTTTTGAGTGGATCATCTTCCGGCAGTTTTTCACTGAGGACGATTTCACTGCTTGAGTTGGTTAGCTGTTTTGTAATTGTAGCATATTCGATCACTGTATGTTCATTTGTCGCTCCCAAATTAACCACTTCGCCTTTTGCTTTTTTGTTAAACATAAGCCTCACCAAACCTTCTACCAAATCATCCACATAGCAAAGTGAACGGGTTTGGGTGCCATCACCAAAAATGGTGATTGGCTGATTAGTGAGCGCTTGTGTAATGAAATTAACAATCATCCGCTTATCTTCTGTTTGCATATTTGGACCATAGGTATTAAAAATTCGAACAATTCGCGTATCAACATTTTTTTCTCGACCAAAATATGAAGTCAATGTCTCACCGAACCGTTTGGCTTCATCATAGACAGACCGAGGACCGGTCGTTGAGACATTCCCACGATACTCTTCCTTTTGTGGATGCTCAAGCGGATCTCCATACGCTTCAGATGTCGACGCAAAGAGAAACGTTGCATTATGTGTCTTAGCAAACTTCAAAAGCTCAAGTGTCCCCTGAGTATTTACCATCATAGTTTCCATAGGGAGTGCATGATAGCTGAGACGGCTATGATGATTGGGAGATGCAGGAGAGGCGAGATGAAATACAGAATTGAGAGTTAGGAATTGAGAGTTGAGAAATTTTGTAAAAGGCTTGGTAATATCATGTTCTATGAAATGAAAATGAGGATTATCAAGAAGCGTTTCGATATTTCCTTTATCACCTGTTAAAAGATTATCAATACAAAATACTTCATTTCCATCTGCAAGAAGCCTCTTGCAGAGATGCGAACCAATGAACCCAGCACCTCCCGCAACAACAATTTTTACCATACTCGTATGATACTAGAGACTGAGGTTTTTGGAAAGGGCAAAGATATAAAAAAATACCTAGCTGATCCACTAGTAGTAGTTATATCCTATGAGCAAGAAGTACCAACAAATCCTCTCTTGCAATATCATCCATTTTGTATTGCTGACGAACAGATGGATCTGTAAGCAAGACAATTTTTTCCTCAACTGGTAACCCTATATCTCCCCAGCTTGTATTTCGGCTATGTGTCAATGTTTTCCTGGCAACTACTGGACAGGATGAATCAAGATAATACATAGTTGCTACTATCTTATCTGGATCCAATGAATCGACCCACAACTGATGTTCAAAACTCACCTCAGAAATTGCACCTCTTTTATTTACTCGTGCAGAAAGAAGAAGTGCTTGCTCTCCCGACAAAGCGAATCTCGCCTTTAAGACATCTCCTTGTTGTTCCAAGGCTCCAGTCCCGTCTGCAAACATAAGAAGACGTTCCGCATGATATTGCAGATCACTTGCAAAGATTAGGTCATTATAAAGCCCCTCAAATAAAACATTCCACGGGCTTACGCCCATGGTATTAGTCTAGTTCAAGCGTTGCTTGTCCAGCATCTTCTTTCCCTTGGTTCTCAATATATTTCTTTACCACCTTTTCATTTAAGCCAACTGTCGAAACAAAGTACCCG
>JBGTMH010000040.1:0-4562 GCA_041743715.1 Patescibacteria group bacterium
TACCTGATGCCGATCGACTGGTGCATCCTGACTGGATTCAGCACTATGAGGAAGTTCCAGATGAAGATACTAGGGGATTTTGGTTTACTGCAACCGGAATTGATCTTGCAATCTCGCAAAAAGAATCGGCAGACTATACAGCTATGGTTTCAGCCAAAGTGTTTGGACATAAGGATAAACTAAAAATCTATATTCTTCCTTTTCCTGTCAACAAAAGATTGAGCTTTCCTGATACTTTTGAAACCGCAAAAGAATTATCCTACAATTTAGGAAACAAACACTACACAAAACTTTTTATTGAAGACGTTGGGTATCAGTCATCACTGATTCAGCATTTACTGGGAAACAATGTTCCGGCCGAAGGAGTAAAGGTAGCAGGACAGGATAAAAGGTCTAGATTAGCTTTGATTACTCATCTGATCCAGCAGGGAAAAGTACTCTTTCCACCCGGAAGAGGGGCTGAGAATCTTATCATGCAGCTAACCGGATTTGGAGTTGAGCGACATGATGATCTTGCGGATGCATTTTCTATCCTGATTCAGAAGATAATGGATCTTGATAATGAACAACGGGGCGGAACTACGATGATAGGTACTGGTGGAGGAATTTTTAGGCCCTCAGACGCGGGCATGAATCTTAATCCCGTTACGATGGATACTATTTTCTAAAATAATTCAGAAAGTGAAACCTTCAGGGCTTTGGCGATTTTATTAACTGTTTGTACTGGAGGATTGCTCTCGCCTCTCTCAATTTTACCCATGTAAGTTCGGTGTATTCCTGCTTTCTCTGCTAATTTTTCCTGAGAAATTTTCTGTCTTTTTCTTAATCTTCTGACCGTTTTGCCTAGATTAAGATTGATTTTGTAAGTTTTAGCTTTGCCTTTCATCTTCTTATGGTATGATTTGCGACCCTGTAGGTCTACATACGCTAAGGGTACAGAATAGCCTCAAATACTACTTGCTTTTATTATTTATTTCGCTTATCATTGTGCTAACTGGAGTATTAAAACTGAAAGGAGGTGATATTCATGAAAAAATTTCTAAAATGGGGACTTATTATATTTATCGGACTTATTGTCATAGGTGCTATTGCCGGATCTGGAAATGATAGTAAAAAGGTAGGATCAAATACTGATTCACCTAACACTCAATCAACTGGCAACAACGATCAGAAGACAGAGGAACCAAAGCAGGAAGCATATAAGATTGGCGATAAGATTCAGATGGGTGATGTTATTTTGACAGTTAATAGTGTTGAAACATCAGAATCTGGACAATTTACCAAACCAGCTGAGGGAAATCATTGGGTAGATCTAAATCTAACCATTGAGAATACCGGATCAAGCCAACAGTACATA
Source organism: Patescibacteria group bacterium (assembly GCA_041743715.1). Lineage (GTDB taxonomy): Bacteria > Patescibacteriota > Microgenomatia > Levybacterales > UBA12049 > JACDET01. Next base: position 1,358 of record JBGTMH010000040.1, read on the forward strand.
ACAACCCTAGGACAGATGTTTGTCTTAGATAAAGACAGTAATCAGTACCAATCAAGTGTTACTGGGAAAAGAATGGCAAACCCAGGATCTCTTGGACTTGATGGAGCATTAGTCGCAAAAGCTAAGAAAACTGATTGGGTTGGATTTGAAGTATCAAAAACAGCAACAGGACTCAAGCTCCAATACAATGCAAGCTTCTTTAATAACAAGAATATTGTGGTTGATTTGGGGATCTAGTATTTACTAAAACATTTCGGGTTAGAGTGCCTATCCTCCGAGATGTTTTTTGGGTTATTTTTTTATAAATTACTCATTTGAGGCAATGTGTTCCTCTGAGATGGGGATTGGTTTAGCTGTAGGTTCAAGTGTTGGAGTCGGAGTCGGTGTAGGAGTGGGTTCAGAGTTATTACTTGGTGAAGATGTCTCAGGGGTTGGAGTTGAGGTAGGTGAAGGAGTTGAAGTCGGTTCCGGAGTAGATGTTGCAATAATAGGAGTTGGGCTAGGCCGTCCGGGAGGACCATAAGTTTCAGCTCCCGCGACTTCTTTGGCTGATTTGGGGAAATTATTGTTTTTAGAAAAATCAAAATCTTTCAAATAGGAAGAGTTTTTGCCAGATGAAAGTAATAGTTGCAAAATAAGTAAAAATACAGCTAAACACCCACCAACAATTGCAGCAATTTGTTTGAGAGAAAACGGTTTTTCTAAATCGCTGAAATCTAAAGGTTTAACTTTTTCTAAATCATTGACAGTATCCATTTTTAATAAAATTAACTAATGAAAGAGCAAGCATATTATATTACAGACTTAAGGAGACATACAAATGTTCTCTAATTTGTAAATAAATACTATAATAAACCTATGCTTACTTTTTTACTCTTTATACTCGGACTTGCACTTCTTCTGCTGGGCAGCAGTGGAGTAATTAAAAATGCTCTTATCATTTCCCGTTTAACCAAAATATCCCCTCTAGTAGTCGGAGTTACACTTGTTGCCATCGGCACATCGCTTCCTGAAATTACTGTTTCTTTTTTCGGAGGGTTGGAGAAAGCACCTGATCTTGCACTAGGCAATATTATTGGCTCAAATATAGCCAATATTGGTCTCATCATGGGTGTGTCTCTTCTTATCAAAAGAGTATATATTGGAACCAAAAAAACTCAAAAGAACATGCTTTTTGCCTTGCTTGTCAGTCTTTTTCTTTTTATTACACTTTTGATTGACGTATTAAGCGTAATTCACGGAATAGTATTTGTAATTTTGGGGTTTGTTTTTACTGCGTGGATTATTACACAGGGAGAGAAAGATGAAATCCCTGAGGAATTATCAAATAAAAACATGCGTCATAACCCATTTATTATTACCGGTGCATTTATTTTGTCAATTGCCTCACTTGTAATTGGCGGAAAGCTGCTTGTTGATGCAGGAATTGCTATAGCTAACCTTCTTAAAATACCTGAGGCGATTATAGGAATTACAGCTTTGGCAATAGGCACATCGCTTCCAGAACTTTCAGTATCTGTTATTGGACTAACAAGAGGCTCAAGTCAGCATGAAGAAAAACTTGTAGTAGGTAATATATTAGGAAGTAATATATTTAACATTCTCTTTGGAGCAGGAACATTGAGTTTGTTTGGAATTAAGCACTTCAGTAGCACAATCTCGCTTTATGCTTTTCTGATTTTTACGATCATTCTTTGTCTGTTAATCTATTTTTTCAAAGGCAAAACAATTCCCAGATATTTTGGTTTTATACTGCTGGTTATATACATTCTATATCTCGTACTCATCTTTTCCAGAGCCTAAATATTTTAGCTTGTTGGTTTATTTTATCGCAGGGATTTTTTGAATTTGCTTTTGAATCTGTTGTTCGTTCTCGTTTCCATAAGTAACAAGTAGTCTATCACTATCATTAATTTGCTTATCAAAAGCATCTGAATCTTCTTTGCCGTTTAAATAAAACCGCAGTTTGCTATTTGTATTACTGCAAAATGTTTCGCCTGTTCCAGTTGTCAGACAATCTTTTGTCAGCTTAAAAGGCAGAGTAGCAAAAAAATCGTTCCACACAATCTCACTCTTTTTAATCAGAACTACGTTAGGATTATCTGCCTGAATAAAAACATCATCAGAGCGGTTGTGATACATGGTGCCGGAAAATACGCGAAATGTTCCATTGGTGAAGATTGCGAATGAGGCTTTGTAGTCAACAGTCTCATCTTGTTTAGATGTTGGACTTTTAGAAACTGAGGGCTGGACAATAAAGTCTTGAGATTTTTTCTGCTTTGCCTGGTCAAAAAGAAAAAATCCTACAGCCAAAACAAAAATAACAATTCCCAAGCTAACAACAGATTTCTTCATGAAGCAATTTACTCTACTATTATCTGTCCATGCATAGTGTCTGCATGAGGTGTGCAGTGATAGAGAAAAATACCTGTATCGTTAAAAGTTGTGCTATATGTGTCTCCCTTTGCAAGGGTGCGTGAATTTTGATCCAGATAATATGTATGTGCAGGATGCGAATTGGTGTTGACAGTATGTTCCGTGTCGTCCTGATTTACCCATGTCACTTTTGTTCCTTTGGAAACTCTAACCTGTGGTGCACTAAAAGCAAGGTTTTGAAGATTGATCGTGATTTCTTTCTCGCCTGTCATATCTGTAAAATCACTAATTTTTGAGCGGTCAACACGGAATTGGAACGCCCCATCATGGCAACTCCCATCAGCCCAACAGGCTTTATATGATACAGCATAAAGTCCATCAGGAGCATTTGGATCCATTTTGCGTCTTAAAGTAAGCCCATTTTCATCAATTGCCGAAGTTTCTAAACCATAATCTTTACCACTATTCTCAATCTTAATTTCAGATCCTTTTGCTACATCAAAGTTAAAATCAATGACAACATTTACCGGAACTCCTGCCAATACTGCCTCGTGTTCAGGAGTATTACTTTCATAATGAGCTGCTTTTTTGGGAGCTGAAAATCCATCTGGAGAAGTTGTTGATTGATTTTGGGTAGCAGGAAAACTTGTTTGCTTTTTGGAAAAAATAAAAACTCCTGCAACTAAAACAATAATTGCAATGACTGCGTATAAAGCTTTATTCACAAATTTAGTATAAGAAACTATTGTCTCAGAGTCAATAGCAATAGCTGTCTTAAAATAGTATTGGGAAATTTTACCTATTTAAACGAAAAAAATAAAGAATTAAT
>JBGTMH010000041.1:0-14667 GCA_041743715.1 Patescibacteria group bacterium
ATCACATTTCCGGCTCTGGTACTTGCAAGAGACACGTTTTGATTTATAAAAAATGAATTTCTGAAAGATGCAATTACAAGCTCTGCACAAGCCTTACTACTTGAATAGGGATCAAAACCTCCTAATCTATCATCTTCTCTATATGGCCAAACCCAGCCATTATTTTCATAGCATTTATCACTTGTTATAAAAACTGCAGTTTTTACACTGGTTGTTTGTCGGATTGCTTCTAAAACGTTTGCAGTTCCTAATACATTCGTCTCGAATGTTTCAATTGGGTCGTCATAGGATTTTTTTACTAATGGTTGTGCAGCAAGATGAAATACGATCTCAGGTTTATATTTTTTAACTACCTTTTTGAGATTTTCTAAATTTCTGATATCACCAGAAACTGAGGTAATTTTTTTCTCGAGTCCCAAACTTTCAAACAAGCTGGGTGTAGTCTGTGGAGTAAGTGAATAACCAATAACATTTGCACCCTTAGAATGTAACATCAGCGAAAGCCAACTACCTTTAAATCCTGTATGACCTGTAATCAGTACTTTTTTATTTTTCCAAACCATAAGTTACCTCCATACTTTCCATGGAGCTTTTCCTTTTTCCCATAACTCCTCCAGAACCATTCTATCTCTGAGAGTATCCATGCATTGCCAAAATCCTGTATGTTTATACACACTCATTTGGTCTTCATGTGCTAGATTTCTCATCGGATCTTGTTCCCAAACTGTCTGATCGCCCTCTGTTATGTAATCAAAAATACCTGGTTCTAGTACAAAGAATCCGCCACTAATCCATGACATATCTTGTTGATCTTTTTCCCGGAAACTTGTGATTTTATTTGCATCGGGTTTTATATTAATTACACCAAATCTTCCCGGAGGTTGCACAGCAGTCACAGTTGCGAGCGTTTTTTGTATTTTATGTAAACCTAATAATTTTTGAATATCAACATCCGCTACACCATCACCATAAGTCAAACAAAACGTTTCATTCCCAACATATTCTTGTGCTCTTTTTAATCGTCCACCAGTCATAGTATTTTCACCGGTATCAACCAGTGTGACGGTCCAAGGTTCTGCTCCATTTTTATGAATCTTCGTTGAATGATTACCCACATCAAAAGTAACGTCTGAATTCTTCAGGGAATAGTTGGCAAAGAACTCTTTAATCATGTAGCCTTTATAACCACAAAGGATTACAAAGTCATTTATTCCATAACTGGAATAAATTTTCATGATATGCCAAAGAATCGGCTTACCACCGATTTCAACCAAAGGTTTCGGCCTAACACCTGTTTCCTCTGATAATCTTGTACCAAATCCTCCTGCTAAAATAACTGCTTTCATAAACTTATAGTTAAACTATATCTACATGATTATAGCATATTATATAGCTGCAATCAAGTTTAATATAGGCTTTATTTCTGTTTTCCTAAAACAGGTTTAGTTTCTAAATCTTTCACATATTGAGGCTTTATCTCGTAGATATCCGCAAATGGATATGATCCTACTTTATTATATTTATCCAGTGATTTTGACTTGTTTACCAATCTGAATGTTGAATCGTTATTATCATTTGTTCGCATGATGATCCACCGAGCCCATCTGTCGGGTGTGGTTGTCGCGTGTTCCCAATATCCACCAGTTCCTTCATGTATAAATTTACTCATGGGAAGGCCACTTGAAAATATAATTGCATCATGTGACGCGGCTGAAATAAGTACAAATCCTTCTTTATCCTTTGCATTGTCATATAACCATCCACTGACCTCTTTTACATTCTTTTGTGAAGAACCAACTCTCGCGTCATCTATTGTGACCGCGTCCGCGCTTGTGAAAGTAAAGAGTGTTGCGAATAAAAGAAAGCCTATCAGTGCGTATCTTAATACACCGGATTTGTGTATAAGATAGCCTATGAAGATCGCAATAGCAGGCATCATCATGAGCCCATATCGTACATTGAACCACGTTTCACCAGATAACCCTTGTATAAAAAGTACCGAGTGACCCATATATAATGCCAACACATTAAAGAGAAAAGGTGCAAAGAGAGCAGTACTCGCAAGTTTGACACTGCTTGTAATTTTCTTATCAAACCAGAATACTATCGCCCCTATAACTCCAAGAATCATTGTAAAAGCTCCCGTATTATATGCTAGTGCATGAAAATAGATTTTTAGAGATAGTAACCAGTTCCCTTTTGTTGCAAGTACGCCAGCTTGATCAAGTTGCGCCTGTTGGGCATGAGCAGAATACGGACCAAAGATAAAATAAAGTGGATCTTTAAAAATAAGAAGGTTCCACAGGAACCATAAAATTACACCAAGTCCACCAAGTGTACAAAAGAAAAGAAACATTCCCTCGGCAGCCTTGTAACCTTTTCTTCTGAACATATGAATGAGAATAAGGACTGCAGCAAAAGCAAGTAAAAACCACCCATCATATCTAATAAGTGACGCAAGCATGATCCAAAATGAGGACATGATGAGATTTAGTGTATTATTATTCTTGTGCCACAAGAATAATTCATAGACTCCGGCAAGCATTGTTGCAAGGAGTAAGAGTTCTGTCATCGCGGTTGATTGCATGTACAATACATTTATGTTGGCGACGAACACTACAACTCCCACGAGTCTTCCTAATAAACCAACACCTAATTTTTTTAAGAACATGTAGATTAAGAGCGCGGTCGCGACAAATGAAACCATCGATTGAATTGCTCCAGAAAGACCTGAATGCCACATGAAATCATTCCAGATAGTTGGAATCATCAGAACATGAGGCAAGGGAAGCCAAACACTTCCTATCTGAGCAAGACCCGGTTTGAGCCCTTCGACAACTCTTCGCCCAATATCAAGATGAGACCGAGCATCGTTGTATGCGAGACCCAAACCATTGTTATAAAAAGTAAGAAATGCAAATGCAGAAATAAAACTTAGTGAAAAAAGAAGAATAAAGATGATATTATGCTCGAAAAAATTACTCACGAAAGTTCGTGTTTTTTCAGAGAGATTTAGTTCTAGTGATGTATGTTCGTTTCGTATATTCATTGTGTACTTTCCTTTCTCAATATTTCCCGCGTTACGAGTCCTCCTGATAATACTATTAGAAGGAGTGTGATGATCCAATAATAATTCGTTGCGGATACGTATTCTTTTCCGTATGTTTGCCATACATAAGATTTTGAGCCTTGGTAAACGAGATAATCAAAATTTCTATCAAATGTATATTTTTGCTCTTGACCAGTCTCCTTTTCAAGATTAAGCACTTGTACTTGCGGTGGGTTTCTACTTGATGTTAGCGCGCCAACAGTATTGATGGCGATTGAGTAGGAAAGAAAAACAAAGAAAAATGACATGAAGAAGGAGTATCTTCTCAGAACAGAAAGCCCATATGCAATAAATATCCCACATATCGCGTAGGTAGGAATAAGATATCGCGAACCAAATGCCCAACCACCATATGGATCGCTCCATAAAGAATAAAGAAGAATATTCATTCCCATAACGCCAAGAAGCATGGGTAAAATCACATGTTTTCTTCTGAAGAGTAATGCAGCGCCAGCTACACCAAAAAGAATGACAGGTGCATAAAATATGATTCCACGATCAGGGCTTATGGTATGTATATAAAATCCGTTGAGGAGATTACGTGAGTTAAAAAGAGACAAGCCACTTTCGGAAGATACAGATCCCGGTGCCTTATCGACATCTTTTGAACTCACTGATTTTGATGGAAGACCTTTTTCATCAATAGCTTTTGCGACAGATATCGATGATCCACCTAAGAAGTTAAATGGTCCACCATACGATTGTATATTGAACCATAAAAAGAAGAGTACCGGGAAAACCATGGCAACAAGTGAAAAGATTTTTACATAATTAAATGAAAGTGCGCGTGTGTCTTTCTTTATAAAGATTATTTTTGAAAGCGCATAAAGCCCGATAGGCAACATCAAAAATAAATTCGGATAATCAAGCGGCAAAGATAACGCACATAAGCAAAATACCCCGGCAAGGGTAAAAAAGTTTTTTGAACGGAGCAGAAGAAGTGTACTTAATAAAATAAGAAACGTTGAGATATGATGCTGGTACAAATTAACTGCGTATGTAAATGCTGGAGTCGCAAAAAGAAATGCTATCCCGCCCAGTGCAGATGCAATTCTGTTAGCTTTAAGTTCTCTTGCAATTGCATAAATGAGCACTACATTGAGAAGCGCAAATAGTGACACGACTGCATAAGCTCCTACCTGTCCAATACTCCACAATTTTCCGAGAAGATATCCTGGGATAATAAGATATGACAATAAGGGTGCGAACAATGAAACATACTGTCCGTCACGATAGCCAACATCCGGTGTTGTAAATCTCGCAAGAGGGAGCGAAAAATGCACTGAATTATTCTCGGCAATTGAATACATAAGAGCATATCTCCCTCTTTCAGGAGAGAGTTCAAATGGTCCGTCTTCCTTCCATTCGTTAGAATTAATTTGATTCTCTGTCGGATTTCCTGATAAGCCTCTGATGCTCATGCTAAGTATAACCGCGCAAAAGAATATAAAGCCAATAAACAATATTTTTTTCATAATGATTTTTGAAACTGTGCAATAAGAGCTGTAATATTTTTTTCAAAACTATAATATGTTTTATAGATTTCAAGATTTTTTTGACCTAATTTGCGAATGCTTGTTGAATTAGTGACTAGTTTTTCAATCGCGTCGGCCATCATTTTTGGATTTCCACCTTTTACTACATATCCTCCAAAGCCTTGCTTTTTAAAAGTTTGGGATGTAGTATTCTCCGCTATAACTAAAGGCATAGCCGAGGCCATTGCTTCAAAGTAGACACCAGGCATTGATTCCACCGTAGATGCGGAGACTGAGATATCCGACCTTTTGTAATATTGTGGCATTGTCTTTTTTGGAACTAGTCCTACAAACGAGATAAATTTCTCTAAATGATAAAGACGAGTAAGCTTTATTAAGGATTCTTTTTCCGAACCGTCACCAACTATAGTGAGGTGAATATGTGTTATGAATTTATTCTGAACTAACAGTCGTATCGCTTCAATAATATCTTGTATTCTTTTTCTTGGGATAAGATATCCAACAGTCAGCAATCTTACAATTTTTAGTTTATTTGTTTTTCGAGTAAACAGAAAATCATGCTCATTAATACCAAGTGTAATGACACGAACGTTATTGATTCCTAAGTTCTTAATAATATTCATGCCTGTCTCTTCGATAGCGATAATACTATTTGCCTGTTTGAGGGTTAATTTGGATAATACTGAAAAACTTTTTGAGAAGTTAATATAGATAAAGTGTTCTATTCGAATTGTTATCTTCATAAATGTTGAAATATTTCCAAAACTTTTCTTTCCAAATAACCCAAAATCTTTTTTCCCAATTTTTTTGAAAGGAGTGTATACTGGACCAATAACAAATCGAGTTCTTTTTCTATTAAAAAGTGCGACGAGACTAAACGTTTCACCGATAGAAAATGGTCCCAAATGCCATATGCAGTTATATGCAATTTTTCTTTTAAGGTGCAAGTAGGTGATAAATACCCAGAATATAAATCGAAAACGGAGTAAAATTGAGATATAGACTGGTTTTTCTTTAAGCATAGATATAATTTTAAGATTGCCTATTTTTTTTATTGACGAATATCCTACAAGCACATCTCCAGTAATCTTTTCGTGCTTGGACACTGCTTCAATATATTCAAAAGCACGTGTATATTCGCTGCCTTCATTTCGACTCAAGATATAATGTGCTGGTGCAATTAGTAATTTCATAATAAAATTTTTACACTTTTTGTTGATTCATCAACATCCCACACAGTTTTTGATGCAATTGAAACTGGCTGTTTTTTGATCCGCGTGTATATATACACACCAAAATACGCAAATGTAGTTAGCGGGTTTTTCATAATTTCTTTTGTAACTCCAATGAGTATATTTAAAACAGGAATTTTATATTCATCCTTTATCTCAAATTTAAAATAGTTTTTAAGTTCTTGTTGTGAATATTGGTATCTACTGCTTGGACCTATTTGATCCTTTATTGTTTGGGGACACCGAATAAAGACCTTTGCTTGTTCAGAATACGCAAATTTGCCGCCCAGTCGTTTATTTTCAAGATATAAGAACATATCACCATTAACTACGGCATTTGGTATTCTGAATTTTTTAATTGCATCGGTACGAAATGCAAGACATCTTCCACTCGCCATAAGATGATTATTTCCTTTGTTCCAACTTCTTCCAATAGTGTCTACAAGCCTTACCATTGTCGCAAGTGTTGATTCAATAAACGTATAGGGTTTGAGAGGTAGCACACGAATCCCAAGCATAGTGAGTTTTGTATCCTTTTCAAATGCTTTGAGAATATGAGAAAGTGTTGATCTTTCAAACATAATATCATCTTGTGTAAATACAAAAATTCCATTTTTCGCCTCTTCTACAATTTGATTCAGCTTTTTAAATTGACTACCTTCTTTCGTATTCCAGGTTACACTGACACCTAACTCTTTGAGTCTTGTTTGGATCTTTGGTGTTAACGGTGTTCTGTCAGCAACAATAATAAATTGTATTTTCCCAATACTGGTTGAAGCATAAATACTTTCCGCGGTCTCGACAAGCGATTCTCCGCCATAGCATGTGGGAATTCCAATTGTCAGTGTTAATGGTTTTTTAAGTGTATTGTTTTTCATAGCGTTTGTATTAGTTATTATCCTAGAGCTCCTCGACTCTTCGTTATTTGACTGATTCCGAATGTATTCGTTTCTCTATTATTATTAAGTTGTTCTTGAGTGAGAATATCGTAGAATTTACGAGCGCTCTTATCCCAACTGAATCTTTGAGACCAAAGATATGCTTCTTGAGATAAATTTTTCCTCATATTCACGTTCGCTATAATTGTATGCATAGCAGCTGCAAATTGATCTATATTTTTTAGCTTAACCAACATTCCCGTCTGTCCATCAACAATAGAGTCTCTTAGACCGTTGACGTTTGAAGCAATGACAGGTGTTTCGCATGCATTTGCTTCTATGACAGTGATTCCCCATCCTTCAATTTGTGATGGTTGGACCGCAGCCCAGCTAAGACCGAGTAATCTAATTTTTTCTTCTTCTGTCACTTTTCCGAAAAAGTTAATACTATTACTTAGTCCCAGTTTTTCAACGAGCTTTTTTATTTCTCTTGCGCTTTCTCCATCTCCTACTATATGTAATTGTGCGAGAGGTTTCTGTTGTAACACCTTGCCAAATGCTTTAACAAGAATATCGACATTTTTATATGGTTTGAGTCTGCCCAGATAAATAAATGTAGGATTTATTGCCTTTTTTGTTTTGAAATAGAGTTTGCTTGCAATTCCAGGGTGGATAACGTGAATGCCATTTTTATCCGTGAATCCTAGTTTCAATATTTCTTGTTTTGACGATTCAGAGACAGTAATAATTGTTTGGTTCTTATAGAGAAATGGCATAAGTTTCCCTTCTATAAATGACGCTATAATAGCAAGAGGGAAAGATAGGTGTTCTCTGAATACTTCTTGATGCACATGATGGATTAAAAGGCAAATAGGTTTTTTTACAAACAATGGAGTTAAGAAAGGAATGCCATTTTCAGAGTCAACGATAATGTCATATTTTCCTCGGAATTTCAGGATATAATATACAAACGCCCAGAAATAGACAGTATAGAATCCGCCTCTTCGGACAATTCGTACATTATCTATAACTTGATTGCGTGATGACTGCTGATCATTGCCACAGAAAACTGTAACACTATTTCCGTCCTTTACCAATCGCTTTGCGATTTCATGGACATATGCTTCAGCACCACCTGCCCATTTATGTCGTGTGTCTCTCCAATTAAATATAAGGATACGCAATTTCTTTTCTGGATCTGTATTCGCTTCTTTTGCAAAAATTCCAAAAAAGTCTTTAATATTATTTTCAATTACTGTTACTGTATTTATACCAAGATGTAAGAAGGTTACAATCAGCAAATTGATGTAACCGAGATACATCATTACTTGCACAATTTGATATATGTTTTGATGATACAAACTGATGAGAATTATTTGAAGAATAGTAAGAAGAAACGTTATAACAGGAAAAGTATAAATTCTTTTTGTCAAATAATACGAAATGAAGACTGTCGAGAGAGAAAAACATCCGACTGCAAAAGTGAATGGCAAGAGATACTGAATTATTGATTGGGCTTTTTCTCCAAAGAGAAATGGTATCGAGATATATCCAAAAACCCCAATGAGAATGAATCCTACAAAAGCTAAAATACTTGAGGCGGCAAGTGATTTATAGAGAATATGAGATGAATTTTTCTTCGCCCCTTCATTTCTACTAACAAAAGGAATGATTAAGATAGTAAAAAGGGTGCTTATAAAAAAGATCATTTTTCCGACAAGCGAAACCAATGCATACTGTCCGGCTTCTTCACCGGATAAGAAATGCTTTGCCAGAATGACATCCAAACTGAGAAATACCATTGCTGAAAGTCCAGAAAGAAGAGACACAAAGAAAAATTTACTCGGAAAGGATTTGGCATGCCTTACGTCAACTGCGTTCATCTTTGAAGGTTTTATCCACCGCATGTAAATCAAACTCATTATAAATCCAATCACGACAGAGAGTGGAATTGTAATGTATATCCACTCATTCATATGAAGAGAGACTAGGATGATTGCACCGAGTAATTTGATCAACGGTTCAACAATAGTAATGATAGCCGCTGATACAAACAACAATTTCCCGGTCAGGAATCCTTTATTTGCCGAAGCTGCAAATCCAACCAACCATATGGGTGTAAAGAGGAGAATAGGAAGTATATTCTCTGTTTTGAAATAGTTCATCAAAAATGGCGCGCTTCCAATCCATAATACTGAAAGGGCAAGAGAGATATGAAGTAGTCGTTTGTTCAGACCGGACCAAAATTTATACGCTGTATCTTTTCCGTATCGTTCATCTAAAAAGCCGATTCTGTAAATAAGCGTTTGGGTAATTGCTATGAAAGGAATTGCAGTAAGATACAAGAAGCTATTAATCAAACTTACCAATCCCAGTGTCTCATAACTGAGCACACGTCCTAAGTATGCGTTGAATAGAAAGTTTAGAAAGTTTGAAATAAGAATAGATACGATAAGTATGCTTCCAGAGAAATAGAGTTTTTTTGATAAAATAAAATTAGTTAGTTTCTGTATAGGATCGACTCGGTGCGTGCCTTTAAGTACATCCTTATGTTCCTGCTCAGCTGGTAATGTCTGTACAAAGTTGAAGGCTGGCCGAAATGTTGGCTGAGTGTTTATAGCTTTTGACCTGTCCAATTCTTTTGTCTTTTTTGCAGCCTTAAGCAGGTGTAGTCCATGCACTGTCTTTTCCCAGTAATGTGGTTTAAAGAGCAATTGATGTAACGCCATAAATCCAGCGATACTGATAAGTATCCAATACAACGGTATTAAAAATATGTATTTGATAAGTTCCCACTGTTCTCGTTTGATCGCGCCGATCATGTAGTAGTACAGGAAGAGAAAGTTACCAAAAATAAGTGAAAAACCGGCCATGTAGAATACAAGTGGTGGATAGAGAAGCTCAATGGTTGGTCCTACAATTGCATAAAGAGTAAAGTAAGAGATGGTTGCCAACCAGAGAAAAGGATTGATCAAAATAAACGCGATTTTTCCACCTATTACCAAATGAAAGATAAGTGTGTGAATTTTTTTATCTCCTTTTAATCCAAATAATTCTCTCGTATGAACAAGATACGTCTGCATGTACCCTTTTATCCAGCGGGAACGTTGACGTATCCAATTGATAGGATTACTATTTGCTTCTTCAAGCGTGACGGAATCAATAATTGCTGTTTGGTATCCTCTTTTGAAGAGCCTTATTCCCAAGTCTGCGTCTTCAGTAACATTAAATGGATCCCATCCTTCAAGCATTTGTAAGTCTGCCTTTCTAAAGTGATTACTTGTGCCACCAAGGGGTATTGTCGTATTTATGGATTGTAACCCAGTAAGTGTGATATCAAACCACAAAGAATATTCCGCGGTAAAGAAACGGGTCAAAAGGTTTTGGTGTGGGTTGTAATAATTAAGTTTTGCCTGCAAACAAATAACATTTTTACCTGCTTTCTTAAAACCTAAATATGCTTTTTTTAACTGAAGTGGGTCTGGCATATCTTCAGCGTCATAGATAACAAGGTACTCTCCTTTGGCATGAACTAAGCCATAGTTACATGCTTTCGGTTTGGTCTTCGGGAATGAATGAGGTACAACAATTGTTCTGACATATGCAGGGATATCCATGGTCGCGACAGCATTGATACTTTCCTGATCATCTTCCTCCAAGAGTAACATGACATCCAATTTTTCTTTTGGATAATCGAGCTTTGAAATTGATTTGAGAAAGTGAGGGAGAATATGTGCTTCTTTATATAAAGGGCAAAGAATTGAATAAACAGGTAATTTGTTTTCGTCAATAGTCTCAAATTCTTTTTGGTCAAATGCTATTTCCGGAGAAGATCTGAGACTTTTAATCATCAAATAAAGATTAAAAATCACATCGATAAAATAGACCAAACTCAATATTCCGATAAGTATCTGCAGCGCAAGTATTGGTTTGAAGATAAAAGCTGCTGTTGTTGCGAGTAGGAGAAACATGAGCCATAATTTTTGTTTCACGAGAAATGTCTCAATCGCTGAATGATTGTGATGAAGTGTTGTATGGGTAATGTACTTTTTCTTTTTATACCCTATTCCTGCCCCTTGCATCGTTGAAGCACTTAGCGGTTTAAGATGGAGAGGAGACACTTTTCTTGCTTTCAGCGAAAGCGCGTTTAAGCCGATTTCCAAACTTGTTTTTAAAAAGGAGACTTTTGACTGACCAAAATGACGCTTCTCAAATGCTATGTCATAGCTTTCAATAGTAAATCCTGCCTGACTTGCACGGTGAATAAATTCTAAATCAAATGTCCATCCGGTTTTTGGAGTAAATTTGATCAATTCAAAAACTTCTCTCGTAAAAACTTTCATTCCTGATTGGATGTCATGGTTGAAGCCAAAAAACATTTTGCCAAAGATATTTTTAAATGAGTCACTCATGACTTTTCTAATCAACGACACGCTATTCTTTTTTCTATTGGCTACGACAATATCCGCGCCATCAGATATTTTTTTAATCATCCCTGGCAGTGCTTCAGGTGGGTATTGCAGATCAGCATCAATAAAAGCTATGACATCTGCCTTTGTCTGAGTAAAACCTTCAAGAAGAGAGTATGCTTTTCCTCTCGCACCTTGTTTGACATACATTCTAATGGGAAAGCGTCGTGATAATAGTTTTATATTTGCTTGTGTTTGGTCAGATGAATTGTCATCGACAAAAATGATTTCGTACGTAATATTTTTTGTGAATAGTGCAGTGTTAATACGGTCTACGAGACGCGCAATATTTCCTTCCTCGTTCCAAGTAGGCACAATTATTGATATATGTTTTTTACGGTTTTCGTTCATATTCTTATTTCGAGTTTGAAATCATGAATTTTTTAACAAAAAAAACCCAACCACTCAAAAGTGATTGGGGCAGAAATTCACTAGCCAGATCGAGACCTAGAGTAACATTATATACGCTGACCTATAATAATGCAAGTGGTTGATTAATTTCAACAACAGATATCAGAAATATATTTTGTTATATATCAATGTAAGTTTTTGAGAATTATTTGTCAAGCTGAACTATAAATTCCATCTTGACTGACGTCTTAAAGTACAATATACTGTACATAATATGTTACAGATAATCAACATTACTGATGCAAGAAATAATCTTGCTAAGCTCATACGGCGAGTGAAATCTACCAAAGAACCTATTGTAATTATTCAAGATAGCACTCCTTCAGTGGTTATCTACCCATATGACGAGCTTGCTAAGAAAGAAGAAGAAAAAGACCAACTTTTTCAATTACGTTTTCAAAAAATTTTTACTGAGGGAGAAAAGGCGTTTGCAAACTACCTTAAAAAAAACAACCTACAAACTCCTTCTACAGAAGATGAGGCATACTCAATCATAAAAAATGCATAAGGTTATTGTCGATACAAATGTTTTTATCTCCGGCATTATATTTGGCGGAAATCCTCGAGAAATAATTACATTCTGGCTTATCAATAAATATATTTTTTGTTTGTCTCCGGAATTAAAAGCAGAAATTTTAGGTAAACTTAAAAGAAAATTTTTACTGCCCAAAGAAAAACTGCAAGAGATTGAAGATGCGCTAGATACAAAAAGCCAAAAATATATACCCAAAATAAAAGTAACTATATGTAAAGATCCTCAAGATAATTTTTTGCTTGAACTGGCAGAAAAAGCGAACGCTGATTTTATTATTAGTGGAGACAAATTAGTATTAGATATAAAACTATATAAAAATACTAAAATTATTTCTCCAAAAGAATTTATTAAACAGTGGATTTAATTAATAATAATTATAGTATACCCAGATTTTTTACAATATGACTCTTTTTGAGGAACTCTTTGGCCTTGTAGAAGTAGCTTGGTTGCTGGGGTCTGAGCTTGAAATTTTTAGTAATGACGTTGTTATCTTCAGCTGTGGTTATTGTGGCTGATTTCGAAGTGTATTTTTCATTTGTTACTGTAAGAGTCAGTGAATATGCCGGTATTTTGAGTGCGTAGACACCGTCTTCGTCGGTTTTGGTGGAAGTATCTGTATTTGCCTGGATTGTTATATCACTCAGTGGTTGACCTAGCGTATTGGTTACCCGGCCCACTATAATGGTTGGAGAATAATATTTTTTTATCACACCATAGACTTTACGCTCAGACTCATCAGTATTGAGTAAAGCAGTAGAACCATCGTAAAGGGTAAAGTAGTTGAGACCCACGACCGCATCATTATGAGCATACAAATTGGCAAGTACAGAATCTACGAACATTGCTTGTTCTTCCTCTGTCATTTCACCATTAATGTCAGGAATAGGAGCACCGAATTCAGAAACAAAAACTTTTGTATCAAACGTATCCTTAAAATAGTTCACATACATTTCCATATTATGCACATCTTTTACATAGTGATCGATTGATACGACGTTATTCAGATCTCTGAGAGTGTCTTGCATCAGTACTTCCTTTGCATGACCACCGACAATAGATGGCAGATCGGTTCGGACTTTTTTGCCAATTGAGTCAAACGCTTGCTGTGTATTGCTATGTTGGGTTACGATAAATTCATTGTAGGCAGCTTTTGAAGCAACACGGGGCCAGGGTCCAGCATTTTCGCATTCGGGACATGCATCAAAAATATCACCATCAGCAAAAAGATCAGGATTATCGTGAATAAATTTGCTGGTTTTTTCCAGATGTTCTTGGGGAGTCATGGTTTTGGGATATTCAAACCATCCTTCCCATGAGGACCAATTTCCTCTGAACCAGACATGAAGTCCCGTTGACCGGGCGAGATCTACCCAACGCTTGAGGTATGGCAAAAATTCCGCGTCATACGGTGTACCAATCGCGACATAGTTTGCCCCAGTATTTTTAATAGTTGTAAGTTGTTGCTGTATAGCCTTGTCGTATTCAGGGTTATTAGCTTGCTCACGTGCCCTATCCCGTGAGGTTTTCATCGTATCAATCGAGCAGATTTCCCAAATACAATTTGTTGCGGCAGGAGTTGCAGTGGTTTGTCCATAGGACACATCCCCCGTGTGGAAAAATAGAAATATTGTAAGAAATGTAAGTAATAGATACAGTTTTTTATCCATGAAAAACATAGTAGGTGTATTATTATATATACACTAAATGTTGAAGAAAAGCTAGAATAGCCCTTTTATGTAAGTAAAAGAAAGAAAAACTCAAGCTAAACGAGATCCCAGAGTATAATTTTGATATTTACAGATTATAACCCCAGCACGCAACTATACTAATATATACATTCTTTACTAATAAATTCTCATTGACATGAAAATATAAGATATGTTATACAATACGTGCTGCCCCGGAAAAAGAAGAGAAAACTATAATGCCTCTTTACTATAAGACGTATTTAGTGTATAATACCCAATTAGAGTAACATTGTTTCCATATCAGACTATTGCATTGATATTACAGGAAGAACTATAAAGATAGCAATAAACTGAATTATAGGCCTAAAATGATCCTATAAGAATAGATATTAAACAGTGTACTTACATACAGAACAGTAACCTAAAAAAAGTTAAAAATACATAATATGGAAAGAATTGATAAAATCATAAGCGTCGTTGTACCTGTTTATAACGAAATAGACATTATTAAAAAATTTCATAAGCAGTTATTAAAAACGCTCACAGAGTATAAAAAGTCTTTCGAAATAATTTATGTTGACGATAATTCAACTGACGGAACGTTTGAATGGCTACAATCAATCAGTCTTGAAGCCTCAGTTAAGGTTATCCGCAAAGTCGGCACACGAGGAAAAGCATACTCATTATTACAAGGATTTGATGAAGCAAGAGGTGACATTTACGTGATGATTGATGGCGACTTGCAATATCCTCCACAAAAAATTCCTGAAATGGTAGAAGCGCTTGGGAAATATGATGTCGTCATAGCAAACAGAAAAGATTATAAAGATAGTGCTACAAGAAAATTTT
>JBGTMH010000042.1:0-13830 GCA_041743715.1 Patescibacteria group bacterium
CATGACGACTTTATTTTCATATGCGACAATTACCCGTTTTAGCTCAGGAATTTTTCCTGACTCCGCTTTTAGATACAGCGGTCTGACATAAATGAGAGATTCTTCAATAGGAATTACCAGAAGTGGCCCTTGGATCACTTGGGAGCCTCTCTGGTCCCATAAAGTGATTTGTCTGGCGACTTCAGCGTCTTGATTAATTCTCGCTATGATTTGTTTGGGACCGAAAACCAATTTGTCTTTCGGGAAGCGATACTCGACAAGCTTGCCATAATTCTCTCCGTCATTCCGCGCTACCATCCAAGCTGATAAGTTGTCTTTTGAACGTGGAGTGAATGGGAGCATGAGGATGAACTCTTCTTTATCTTCTTCAGGGAGTTTCATTATCATATGCCGCGGCAGCATGGTATTTGGTTTGTCTGTTTCTTTTTCTGCTGCTTGTGCTTCTGATTGTACATCTTCAGGGACTTCCCATTGGTCTTCTTTGTTATAAAAGATTTGTGGCTCATCCATGTGATAGGTTGTATAAATTTCAGTTTGGAGACTGAAAATATCTTCAGGGTAACGCAGATGAGCTGCTAGATTTTTGGGCATGTCTGAGAGTTTTTTAAATGAAGTGGGAAAGATTTTTGCATAGGTCTTCATAATAGGATCATTGGGATCAGATTGGTAGAGTGTGATTGAGCCATCGTATGCATCAACAACTGCTTTGACGGAGTTTCTGATATAGTTGACTTGCGAGCCATTGAGTGAGACTGGTTGGGAATATGGATACCTACTCGACACCGTGTAAGCGTCAAGAATCCAGTATAATTTACCATCAACTGTTACTAAATATGGATCTTTGTCATAGGTCAGAAATGGAGCAAGCTTGGCAACACGTTCTTTGATGTTCCGGTTATACATAATACGGCTTTCCGATGAAATGTCTGCCGAGAGAAGCATTTTGAGTGAACTGTATTGAAGCGCGTACACTAATCGTTTCAGAAGAGAGTCCATTGCGACACCACCATTTCCTTTGTAGGTATCAAAGACATTTTCTTCGCCTTTGGGATAATTAAATTCTTTCGCAAGTGTCTTAACGATGACGTAATCGTTGACAAGCTCTCCATAATAGATTTCAGGGCGAGTAATCTGGAGTTCTTTTTTTTCGGACTTGGGTGGCAAATCTTTTACAAAAAGCACTGGCAAACCTTCTGCTGTTACCTGATTGACTGGTCCTGCGGTGATGCCGTAACCGTGTGTGAAAGTAAGGTGTTCGTTAATCCATGTTTTGGCTGGCAGACTCTCAGCCGAAAGCTCTCTGGGAGAGAGCATAATTTGGCGGATTTCACCATCGATTATATAGCGGTCGTTATCCACTGATGCAAATTCATAATATGTGCGGATTTCTTGAATCTGTGAGAACGTCGATAAAAGCGGTTCCCGATCCCAGAGACGGACGTTTTTAATTGTGAGGTTATTGGCGGCGATTTCTGCAGATGTGAGTGGCTTGTCAGCTGAGATAGTCCGTTCTTGTACATTTTTCAAACCATAAGCCTCGCGGGTAGCTGCGATATTGTGTTTTATAAAGGGTGTCTCTTTTGCAAATTCATTTGGAGCAACCACCAATCTTTGAAAAAGCGATGGAAGGATACTTGATGCAAAACCAAGAATAGCTGTCAGAAATACAATACTAAGAAGTGGAAAGAGTTTTCCACTGATGCCGTAATAAAGAGCTAGAAGGGCTCCCAAAGCGTAGATAAAAACGGAAACATACAAAAGAGGTACCATGACATTTGCATCAGTGAATGCTGGTCCGAAAACCGGTCCACTTTGACTAGTCAGGAGTGAGAAAAGTGATAGATAGGTATTTCCCGCGAGCGTAGTCATAAAAAGCGCCAGTAAGATACCGACATGCATTCTTGCTTTTGGGTCTGTTCGGTTTTCTATTTTGATCTTAGGGAGACCAATACTCTTGAGGTTGAGTTTTTCTATAATATCTGAAAAATTTATTGACCCTCTGAGTAAATAAATAATCACGGTACTGATGAGTGAAACGAGTATCAAGAAATTAATTAAGTTGAGAGCAAAGGTAAAAACAGGTAACGAGAAAATATAAAACCCGACGTCACGACCAAATAACGGGTCAACTTGGCCGAAAGGAGTTGCAGAAAGGAAGGTAAGTAAACGATACCAATTGGCTCCTGCTATGAACGCGATGATAAGCGCAACCGCAGAGCTTACTAATGTCCCAATACGTTTGATAAATTTTTTGTCGAGGTTGAACTGTTGGCCCATCAGCTCTTTTGGCAAAATAACAACCCAAGGAGTTTTTGAGGAGGTGGCTAAATAGAGATTGAGTGTTAAAAAAGTGAGTGCTACCAGACCCGCGACAATTCCCATACCTAATTTAGCCTTGAGGGATGTCAGGAAAATTTCAGTAAAACCGATTTCTGAAAACCACCACCAGTCGGTCAGAAGTGTTATAAAACCGGTAAAGAAGA
The DNA here is from genome assembly GCA_041743715.1 of Patescibacteria group bacterium. Lineage (GTDB taxonomy): Bacteria > Patescibacteriota > Microgenomatia > Levybacterales > UBA12049 > JACDET01. The sequence continues at coordinate 2,484 of JBGTMH010000042.1, forward strand.
GGGAGCTAAAAAGTATTATTCCCAGAATCGCCCAGGAAACAATTTTTATGATGTTCATACAAATACTCTGTTGATGGGATTAGTTATACCACAAAGCAGAGAAGTGCGCAACTCACTATATTTTATAAATTCGAATATCGAAATCGTGTCTGACGTTAGATGTTTGTTGTTAGAAATTAGACCCTGAATTTGGATGTTTGAAATTTGGATAATCCAACCTCGACACTCAAACTTCCTTATCCAATTTCCAGAATCTAACATCTAATCTCTAATCAAAGATTTCGTGCTTCGAATTTTAATTACCTATTCCTTAAGATGTTCTTCTTTGAACGTTTTTTGGATGTCACTATATGTTGCTTCCTCAACAGATTTGGCTTTTTTTGGAGCATTTAAATGTTTGAGGTATTCGATAATAGCTGGAATAAGAGAGAGAACTATTATAAGTATTACGGCATATTCAAAATTATTTTTTACGATCTCTAATCCTCCAAAAAAGTAACCGGCAAAGGTTAAGCTGGTAACCCATAAAAATCCGCCTGCAATGTTATACAACTGAAATGATTTATAATTCATACTACCCATTCCAGCCACAAATGGCGCGAAGCTTCTGACAACTGGCAGAAAACGAGAGAGAATAATTGTTTTTCCGCCATGTTTTTCAAAAAACTCGCGGGTCTTTTCAAGATGTGCTTTATTAAAGATTTTGGAATTTTTTTTCGCAAAAACCCGATGTCCGATATGATGACCGAGCCAGTAATTAAGCGTATTTCCAGCAATCGCGGCAATTAAGAGTAAGAAATAAATGATCCAAATATTGAGATAACCGCCACCGGCAAGAGTGCCGACAACAAAAAGTAATGAGTCACCTGGCAAAAATGGGGTAACGACAAATCCTGTTTCTGCAAAGATGATAAAGAATAAGATTGCATAAATGTATGGGCCAAAGTGAGTGACGATATTTTCCAGGTGTTCTTCAAAATGGAGTAAGAGATCAAATATTTCCATAGTTATATTATAGAGTGTTTGTTCGTAAAAGGGAATTAACCAATTAAATGTGTTGTAGCCTTTTCACCCGTTCTTCGACAGGAGGGTGGGTAGAAAGAAGCTGCAGCATTTTTCCACCTAAGCCGCCAGTTGGATCACCGATATAGAGTGATGATAATGCAGGGTTGGCTGCTTGAGGATGTCTTCGGGCTGAGTCATGAATTGCGAGAAGCGCTGCAGCAAGCGGTTTACCATTACCTATTGTTTTGGCTCCAGTTAGATCGGCGCCAAATTCTCTTTGACGTGAAATTGCCATTTGAATTATTGACGCTGCGATAGGTACGAGAATTGCCGCGATTAGCATTATTATCGGGTTTGGAGCGTTTTCATCATTGCTCTGTCCTCCGCTGAAAAGACTCATATTTGCAAGAAAAGAAATAGTACTTGCTAGAACCGCAGCGATCGATGCAATGAGGACATCTCGGTTTTTGATATGAGACATTTCGTGAGCAAGAACTCCACGCAATTCGTCTTTGGACAATATTTGCAAGATTCCTTCTGTTACCGCGACCGATGCATGTCCTGGGCCTCGACCTGTTGCGAACGCATTGGCTTGTTGATCAGGAGTGATATATAACTTAGGCATAGGAATATTCATTTTTTGCGATAAATCTTCAATCATATTATAGATATCAGGATGTGTTTTTTTGCTTAGTGGTTTGGCACCACTCATGGAAAGAGCCAGTTTTTCTGAGAAGAAATACATCCCTCCATTCATGAGGAGCGCAAAGCCAAATGCCATATACATCCCCTGCTCGCCACCAAAGATTCTACCCATGGTGATCACAATGACGCTGAGAATTCCAAGAAGAAAAATTGTTTTAATAACATTATTCATATGCATCTATTATAGCACACGAATCAAGTGTCTGCCAATTTCGTGAAGTTTGTTTAATTCTAAGTAAGTATAGTTAATTACCTTTCCTGACGCGTGTCCTGTCTGGAGCCACCCCACTCCGACGTCCTCACTTCATTGCGGGCGCTCGAGTGGGGACCCCGCTCCCGCCACCCACTCTGCTTGTTTAAAATGATTCATTTTTTTAAAAAACTCATGGTACTTGTTATACCTGCTATACTTTCGTATAATACGTTCTATGGACTTTTTCTCAATTTTTTTAATAGTTACTGGGCTAATACTATTTGAAACTATTTCTAGCATTGATAATGCCATCATTAACGCGGAAGTGCTTTCTGGTATGGGGAAAAAAGCACGGCAGTGGTTTTTGTGGTGGGGGCTGCTGATTGCTGTTTTTCTCGTTCGGGGGCTTTTGCCTTGGGCGATTATTTGGGCAACGATTCCTAGTCTCGGACCGATAGGTGCCTGGACTGCAAGTTTTAGTAATGATCCATCAGTCCATGCCGCGATTGAAAGAGCAGCGCCTGTTTTACTCGTTGGTGGTGGCGTATTTTTAGTTTTTCTTTTCTTCAATTGGCTTTTTCTCGAAGAAAAACATTACGGTGTGCGGGGTGAACGGTTTTTTAGACAGCAAGGTGTGTGGTTTTTCGCGGTTATCTCAATCATCTTAGCGGTGATTGTGTGGTATGCGCTTCAGAAAGAGGAGGTTATTGCTTTTGGCGCAGTTCTTGGTTCTACGGCTTACTTTATCACGCATGGGTTTAAAGAAAATGCTGAGAAGCAAGAAGCACTGCTATTGAAAGATAAAGGTAGTATTTCTGATAGGAGTAAAATATTTTTTCTTATGGTTATTGATACGACGTTCTCTCTTGATGGTGTTTTGGGAGCGTTTGCTTTTACGCTCTCTGTACCGCTTATATTAATAGGTAATGGTATCGGTGCACTTGTGGTTCGTCAGTTGACAGTGAGCAATATCGATAGAATTAAGAGGTATATTTATTTGAAGAATGGCGCGATGTATTCTGTCGGAATTCTTGGAACAGTTATGATACTCGAAGGGTTTGGGTTCCATGTTCCAAATTGGTTCTCTCCGCTTGCAACTTTTGGAGTAGTCGGGTACTTCTTTTACAAATCCAAAAAAGTGCTTACCGCTAAAGTCGTCCAAAAGTAACAACAAACATTTACATATTTCTTATATTTCTCCTCTAAAATAGATTATATTGCCCCTAATGATAAACGCATCTATGACTAACACTGGACTTAACAACCCGCTCGCTAGCGGAAATCGGAGAGTGGTTGTGGCAGATGATGATCCTGATATTTTGGACGCACTCAAGATGATGCTGGAAATTTGTGATTATGAAGTGGAGACAATCGCAGATGGTGCAGTTGTTTCAAGGCTTGAAAAATCACAGCCAAAGCTTTTACTACTTGATATATGGATGTCAGGTACTGACGGACGGGATATCTGTAAAGAGCTTAAGTCTAAAAAAGCGACACGAAATATTCCAGTAATAATGATTTCAGCGACTCGCGATCTTGAAAAAAGTTCTAAAGATGCAGGTGCAAATGATTTCCTCGAAAAACCTTTTGATATGAATGATCTCCTGACCAAAGTTGAAAAATACCTCCCGAATTAAAGGTGTAACCTCTTAAAGATAGGCGTATCATTGCAGTGAGCCTACGATTGAGATATAATGTTGGCTTGAGATTGGTATTCACGCCAATTTTTTTTTGCAAAATGTTATCTGAAAAAGAATATAATATTGGTAAACCGATAACTCCTGAGGTACGATATCCTACACAAGATGCGCAAGAAAGAGAAATATATCGCCGAGGACCGCTTGAAAGACTACTTGGAACATTTGAGATTGCTTCCCGTAAGACAATTAAAGGCTATTTTCGTGGATTAACAAGAATTCGCTGTCTCAATCCGAATTTAAAAAGTCTTTTTCCGTTTGAAGAGGCATATTTTGGTAATTATACTGAGGCTGGTGATCCAAAAGATCCTAAAACATGGCGTTATTTAAAAAAGGAAGGAGTTGATGCAGAGCAGATGTATATATTGTATTTGCAAGACAAATATGTTATTCCAGAGAAGGTTCTTGTGGATTTTGCCTTTCAAGCAACAACAGAAGAAAATATGAATTCATGGCTAGGGTTTAACTTAGATATTCAAGATCGTTTGAGAAAATATTTATATAGAAAAGGTCCGACAGCTTTGTTCGATGGAATAGCAAAAGGAATATTATCTACTGTTACACAAAATTCAGATGTTGCGCCTTTCCTCCTCGGAGGAGGACTTGGAGCGAGTGCGCTTAAAATAGATGCACATGTAAGACAAGGAGAACTTGGAAATCATTTATCTCGAATGGGTGATGAATTCGCTCTCCTTCTTCAAGTTCACCATAGAACTCACGAGCGTTCACTTGCTGAATTTCGAGGATTTCCCGCTGAGCAGATACCTGGTATAAGTCAAAGGATTTTTTTAGGAAGCCGTCTTGAATTTGAAAGGAAAGATGTAAAAACCCAAGCCGTGGCAGTTGGAGCAGGTGTTGGTGCAGCACAAACTCTTGAAGCAGTGAATTCGGCTTCGCTCGCAAGTGCTATATTTAACCTTGTTATGCCTGGAATGGGTGCCCTCATTTATTACAAAATTTATCGATCGCTATCTGGAGAGCGGGCTGAGGAATACATCGAAGAGCAGGATAAACTCACTGCCGCAGTAGATGCTGTAACAAGTGAGGTTCTTTCACAAAGAGGAAGAAAAGTCTCCGTTGATTTGTATAATACACTGCTTCCTCAGAAGCGTGAATCTATCGGAAATACAATAAGGAAGAATAAAAAAAGAGCAAGACTGCCCGTTGAAACAGCTCCATGGTGGATTACTGGTGGAATCGTTGCTGGGAATGAAGTGCCTGCGTTTTCTGACTATGATGAATTCGCGGGGCCTCTTGTAACGACAATGATTATCGGAAATGCTATTGCTCCTCTTATTAATGAGGAATACACGACACAGCGTGCTGCTGAAGTTCGCAAGAATGAAATTGCTAGACTAGTAGAGTTCGAGGAAGCCATAGAAACTTCAGATTATGTGACCCCTACATACTTGGATTTTCGTAATGCTCGAGAAAGCTTAGGTTTACCTGAAATAAAAACACATGAAGAAGCATTACGTCTTATGAAAGGTCCACTCGTTATTGAACAACTACATTCTGGTTCACGTCGAAGAAGAGTCCATGTCCCTCGCCCAATCATTTGTAATCCAGGAATTTCTTTTGTCGATTCTATAAATGGAGGAGGGAAATCTCAATTGGGCCGATTGTTGACATTAGAAGAAGGAATTGTTGCTAATTGTAAGATCAAGAAAGGATGCGATTTTAGACAGATTGATCCAAGTTTGTTATCTGAGGTAGCCTACCACGTCGAGGCAATACCTCCCTCGGTAGAAACTACAATAGCTGAGCAAATGGCAGCTTTTATAAAAGATAAAGATGATAATTTCTACAAAGACCAAATAAACGCAATTGCCGAAAGATACAAATTAATATATGGTGAAGAGATGATTAATGGAATCACTGATGCGCTGTTCTCTGAAGGCACCAAAAGAGAAGAGTTACTAGAAAATTGGTTCAAAAATCCACTTGGTGATGAAGTTAATGATTCTTTGGAGTCCCTTGTGACAAGCAGACTTTTAACACAGACATTTTTACAACATTCAGGAGATTATTTTCATTTTATCAAAACAATTGAAGATGCTGCCGAATTCCTTAAAAGAAAACCCGGAGCTCTGAAAGGAACTTCTACCGGAGAGGCAATGATGTTAGAGTTAATAAAAGCTTTCTCGAAAAAAAGAGCATTTGTATTCTTGGATGAACCAACGGGAAATTTTAATTCTAAAAGCCTATCGCTGTTTGTCGTAGAAGAAGAACAGTATGAATCATATTTGATAAAATTTGCGAGACTTGTTAATTCATTCGTAGAAGCCTGTCCTGATGCAGTAATTATTATCAACTCGAATGATTCGGGACCTGAGGAAGCACTGAAAAATAAACCTCATTTATTGGACAAATTATTTTTTAATACACGAAATGAAGATTTGATTGTTTGGCATGCAAAACGTCATCCTTATGCTCAAAAAGAGGATGATACTACTAAACCGAAACGGAGGATAATATGGGACGACTTCTAGTAGCGCATGAAGACTTTTATAAAAGGTTTATTTCTTCTGTTTTCCTTCAGAGTTTTTGAAAACGATGTAATACACAACCGGTATAAAGAACAGCATCATGGATCCTGAGAATGTGAGGCCTGCGATGATGGCTCCTCCAAGACCCTGCCAGAGTGGATCTGAGAGGGTGATGGGGATGAGTCCGACGATGGTGGCAAAGGTTGTGAGTGTAATGGGTTCAAGCCGACTTTCCGCTCCATCGACGACTGCTTCTTTAAACTCCATGTTTTGTTTGACATTTTGGTTGATTTTATCAACGATAAGGATTGAATTCTTCACAACGATTCCGAAAAGTGCTAAGACTCCGATAAGCGCTGGGAAAGAAAGCGGTGTGTTCGTTATAGAAAAGACGATAAATACTCCAGATATGGATATTGGAATAACGAGCATCACGATGAGCGCTTTTCGAAATGATGAGAATTGTAAAACCATGGTTATGATAATGAGCATGAAGGACAGTAACATTGCCATAAGGATTGAGTTTACTGAGTTTTGATTTTCTTCGTTCAGTCCTCCTGTTGCCCATGAATATCCTTCTGGGAGATTGAGGGTGTCTGCAAATTCTTCAAGCTTTACATTTTCTTCTGTTGCTGATACACCTTTACCGACACCTGCACTGACAGAGATAGTTCGTTTACCATCTTCTCGAGTGATGAGGGATGGGTTTGGTCTGAGTTCAAATGTGCCCAACGACGCGAGTGGCACTGGCCCTGTCTCAGTTGGGATTGCGATAGTAGTGACATTTTGTGCGGTCTGTTGACGGACTGCGGTTCTCAGAACAATATTCTGACTTTCGTTTGTCCCCTTCTCTATTTTTGCGTCTTCTTTCAGTGTAAACCCGCTCGCGTAGGTACGGAGGAAGAGACCAAGTTGATCTTGTGTGATACCAACGTTTTGCATTTTTTGATAATCAGGGACAAAAACGATTTTACTGGTGCCTGATTTTATCGATTTAGAAACAGTCGTGACGCCTGATTGTTTTTCAAGAAATGATTGGATTTTGTTTGCATTTGCATCGAGTACGGTCAGATCTTCACCGGAAATTTTAATTTGCAAGTCTGATCCAGCTGGTGGTCCCCCACTTTCTTCAATAACTGAGAGTGTGCCTTTGGAATAATTGCTATATTTTTCTCTCAGATCTTCAGCGATGTCCATTGATAATTTGTCCCGTTCGATTTCTTTTGGAAGTATGATTGTGATAAGCGCAGTGTTATCCCCTGCTCCACCAAACCCGCGACCTGGGTCAATGCTTAGTCTCAGCGTTCCAGTGACAAATGAGGCATCTTCTATTTTTCTGACATCATTCAGTATGTTCTTGAGTTCTTTATCTGTTGTCGCAAGATTAGTTCCAGCAGGCAGTTCCAGGGACATAAAAATGTATGGTATATCACTTTTGGGAAAAAATTCATTTTTAACAAATCCGAGCGGCAGGAGTAAATATGAAAATAATGAAAAGTTAACGACTGCAATGATTGCTTTTCGTCTATTGATGGATTTTGAGAGTATGGTATCGATGATATATCGATATTTTCTCTCCACTACTTCGAAATTAATCACACCATCGTTGAGATAATGAGACATTTTATTTTCTTGTTTTGTGGAAGTTCGGGCAGCGAAGCGTTCTCTCGCGCGGGCAAATAGTATATACCGAACTTGGAAATACACAAAGACGTTTATGATAAATAGGATAAGCGCTGGAAGGAAAAGTGGGCCTTGTGGCATAATGGCATAGAATAATGCAAAGATAAAAAGGATTCCTAAAATTCGGAAAAGGATTGTGACCCGATACGGGATATTTGATTTCAAAAAAATAATAATTAATGGTAAGGTGATAAAGACCGCGACACCAAATGATCCAAGCAAAGTACTTGAGACAACGATAGGGATAGCTTTTATGAATTCCCCGATAATTCCAGTTGACAGAAGAAGTGGCACAAACGCCCAGACAGTCGTTAATGTTGTTGTGAGGATAGCCGTTCGAAAATCGCGCCAGACTAAGAGTCCAGCTTCAAGCGGCGTAAATTTGCCGGTTCTGTAGTATGCAGTAATCGCAGAAATGATAACGATAGTATCATCAACTAAAAGTCCGAGAGATAAAAGTAAAGAGAAAAACGCGATAAAACTCAGTGCCAGTCCGGTTGTATTCATCACCGTGAAGGTGACGAGAAAGGTTAATGGAATTGCCATTGATGCAATAATCGCTTGGCGGATTCCCAAAAAAAGAAAGAGTGTTAAAAAGACCAATGAGACAGTGATCAGTAAATCACGGATCAATTCATAAAATTGTTCATCAATTTCCTCACCACTGTTCAGTACCGAAGAAATAGTAAATTTTTCACCATATGCTTCCACTTGTTTATTGGTCAGTTCTTTTGCATCGTGAACTGCATCTGTAATGTTGGCGCTTGATGCTTTGTAGATATCGAAGCGGATTGTTTCGACTGGCGCTTGAGTTTTGGAGGCAAGATAGGATGTTGCGGCGTCGGGTTTGGTACGTCTTTGGATAGTCGCGATATCAGAAAGTAAAACAGAAGTCGTACCAGATCTTATTTTTATGGTTCTTAAATTATCAACTGAGGTGACTGTTGGATCGAGGCTTAGAATAAATGATGAAGAATCAGTTGTCACAGATCCCGCCGGGAAAGATCCTGTGGTTGCGTTGATGGTTTGTGCTACTATCGTGGGATTGAGACCATATAAAGCGAGTTTTTCGGGTTTTATGAGCACTTGAATTTCCTCTTCGTCTAGTCCGGTTGTGGTTACTTTATCAATCGTCTTCAGATCTTCAAGTCTGTCGCGGAGCGTTTTTCCAAATCTGACAAGACTTACAGAGTCGGTTTTGCTACTTAATGAAAACGTCCAGACTGGTTCATTTTCAAAATCAAGCTTTTGGACTTGTGGAGATTCTGCGTTTTCCGGAAGATCGGTTATACTATCAACAGCCGATTGTACATCAGCTTTTGCTTTATCTGCATTCACTCCGGATTCAAATTCCATTGTCACAATTGAGACCGAATCTTGTGAAGAAGAAGTTATCGTTTTGACATCGTCAAGACTATTAACACTATCTTCGACAGGTATAGTGACGAGGGATTCAATATCATCAGGGGAAGCACCTGGGAGTGGTGTTGAGATAATAACAATAGGTATATTAATTTGGGGATTGAGCACTCTTGGTAAACTAATAAAACTAAAAGTCCCAACGATAAGAACCAAAAGTACGATAAGCGTAACCAAACGAGTGTTACGAAGATAGTTAGCAAAAAGAGTATCGTTCAGTCGCGGATCGAATTTTAATTTTCTTAGGTAGGATGTAAGTTCTGGCATAAAAATAAGTCAAAAGTTAAAAGTTAAAATTCAAAAATACAAGTTAAAATTCAAAAGTTTTGACACTTTTAACTTTTGAGTTGTACTTTTGACTTTTGCATTTTGCCTTTTGACTTACTATTGTATCTTCACTTTATCTTCCGCAATGACATTGCGATTCATGATTATCTGGTCTCCACTATTGAGGCCGCTTTGGACCTGTACGTAGTTACCGAAGACTTGTCCTGGTTTGATTATTTTGTTTTCTGCTTTATTTTTATTGGCTACCATGACATATGCCTGGTCTTGTGTTTGATAAACGGCATCTATAGGGATAAGTGGGTCAAATGATGTGGTCTTAGCCGCACCAAGCGGAACTTGTATTGAGATATAATCTCCATCACTCAGATCCTTTTGTTTGTCCTTCGGAATTTTGTAGAATACACTGTAGAGTTGACCGTCAGTTGCTTGTGAGGAGACATAATAAGGAGTTACCGCAATTGATTTGTCATTGATCATGATGTGACTTGGTTCACCCAATTTTATGGCCTGCGCAACATTTTGGGGGACAAGTAATATAGCGGTTGACTCTACGTCATTTGCTGTTACTGTCGCGAGCAGTGTTCCAGCGGTTACTGATTGTCCTTCTTTGACTGCGATTCGTTCTACGATACCAGTGAAAGGACTTGAGGGATACATCACAGCTTCATTGACATACGCGAGACTGACTTGGAGGCGGGCTACTTCTTTGTTTAACTCAAGTGTTTTTGACTGGACATCCAGCTGTTTGAGCGCGAGTTCTTTTTGAAAGTTAGCAAGCTGTGCTGGTGGTTTGTCATTTGCGGCTTGATATTCTATATTTCTTAATGATTGGCGGAGCGTGTTAACGCCTGACTCCAGTTGGCCTACAGTACTCTGCATTGTTCCTGCCGTATTTTGTATTGAACCGGGTTGTTGATTTAATGCTCCTGGCTGTTGGTTCAGAGCTCCCGGTTGTTGATTCAGAGCTCCCGGCTGCTGATTGCCTGCTGGGTTATTTTGTTGCAGTGTCTGGAGGCTTTGATTTGCTTGATCTAATTGTGTTTGATTCACATTGATAAGATTTCGTGTTTCATCAACTGATTGTCGTGTAATATCGCGGGTTTGTTGTGCGTTTTCGGCAGATGCCGTGGCGATATCCCGCTGTTTTTGTATCAGTTGATTTTGATCTCCAAACGTGTCGAGGATGTTTTGGTATTGGGTCTGAGCAATTTCTCTTTGGACTGATGATGCGTTGCCACCCTGGTAGTTTGATGCAAGAGAAATAATTTGTTGTCCTTCATTTACTTTTTCGCCTTCTTTGATGTCAATGCGTCTGACAATTCCAGGTGACTGCGCCATAATTTGGACAACCCCGGACTTTTCAATTTTTGCTTGAAACGTCGCTTGTGGGCCTTCACCGATGCTGTATACCTGGACGCTTTTTGTTAATTTCTGTGTAGGTTTTTCATCTGGCGCTTGTTGGGTCAGTTTACTGACTAGAAGGATTACTAACAACAAACCAAGCACGAGCAGAAAACTTGTCAGGGGTCTTCTTTTAATAAAATGTGTACCTCTTCCATACACATCTTTTGATCTGGTGGTTAATCGTTCTCTTAAACTAAGATCAGAAGGAATATCTTTTTTCGTTGTTTTTTCTGCCATTATATTTCAGGGAATAGTAATACATGGGCAGAAAAGGTACTGTTATTCTGGGTACATTGTAGGGTATATCAGCCTATTTGTCAAAGAGTTGTCCTGGTTGCCTAGATGCCGTACAGATCTCCTTTCTGTTTTTCCAGTAAGAGCTTAACATAATCAGCAGGCTTTTTGTAGCCAAGAGATTGATGGTATCGGTGATAATTGTATTTGGTATTAAATGCCATACATCG
>JBGTMH010000043.1:0-3997 GCA_041743715.1 Patescibacteria group bacterium
TCAGATCACTATCTTGAAGTACCGTTTGATCTGTCCAATGTGATGTTTATTACAACAGCCAATGTGTTAGATACTATCCCGCCTGCGCTTCGCGATCGACTTGAAATTATTCATTTTTCAGGTTACACACATGATGAGAAATTTAAAATTTCTCATGATTTTCTTATCAAAAAACAACTCGAAAATCATGGGTTGAAAGGAAATCAGGTAGAAATTACGAATGAAGGATTACAATTTATTATCCAGCATTACACACGTGAGGCTGGGGTAAGGAATGTCGAGAGAAAAATTGCGACTGTCCTTCGTAAGGTTGCGAAAAAAGTTGCAGAAGGAGAAAAAGAAAAAATTGTTGTCAAAAATGCAGATGTGCCTAAATATCTCGGTCCCGCAATGTTTAGCAATACAATGATGGAAAAGAAAGATGAGGTAGGTCAATCAACAGGTCTTGCGTACACTGAAGCAGGTGGAGATATTCTCTTTATCGAAGTTGCACTTATGCCAGGGAAAGGTAAGTTGACACTGACGGGGCAACTCGGCGATGTGATGAAAGAGTCAGCACAAGCAGCACTTTCCTACATCAGGTCACGCGCTCACACCATGGGGATTTCAGATAAAGTATTTCAAAAAACAGATATTCATGTACACGTTCCAGAAGGCGCAGTCCCCAAAGACGGTCCTTCAGCAGGTCTTGCGATATCCACTGCTATTGTTTCAGCGCTGACAAAGATCCCTATAAATCGTAAAGTAGCTATGACAGGTGAGGTAACACTTCGTGGACGGGCACTTGAGATTGGTGGAGTGAAAGAAAAAGTCATCGCGGCTCATCGATCAGGACTGAAAACAATTATTCTTCCCAAAGATAACAAAAAGGATCTTGAAGATATCCCCAAAGAAGTTCTCAATGATTTACAATTTAAATTCGTCAGTCAAATGGACGAAGTCCTAAAGATCGCTCTAACCAAACCACTTCCCAAAGCCAGAAATCCAGAAAAAGCTCCAGAAGAAGCCCCCCTCATGTCTTCACAGCAGGTATATTAAAAAAGACTAGTTCTTAAAACTTTTTCTCACACCAAAATTTGTCAGCAAAATGTCAGATCAAAGTCAAGCTAATATCCTATAGTAAAGCATATAATTTCTAAAGTAGAGTTTAATAAATATATGTTACCTCCTGAGGGACGTTATGGTGCTGCCCGTATTTCAAATACTGATACATTTCGGCGTAGTTCTCGTACAAACGGAATCGCTTCAACTGAGGAATCTGTCAAAGTGGAACGTAATCCATTACAAAACACAAGTATTTTTGTCGTAAATACTGGTGGTCAAATATCGCAGTCTGATGTGAGAGAACGTTTGGCTACTGATAGAAAAGTTGTTTGTCCACCTCAATTAATAACTCCCGTTGAAACGACACGTATAAGGCAAAGAGAATCTTTGGATAAAAGAAGACTCATTGAAACGTTTATTGGTAATACTGTCGCGATTGTAGATATACACGGTAATACTTATCAAGTTGACTCTCATCGTATCCCTGGTGGGTATATTCAGACCTATTCACCAAATGGTCATCCTGTAGTGTTAAATAGAGCTACTCTCTTATCAGATGGCACCTACTCCTCAAGTAATATTACTGATGTAGCATTACATGGGATTCAGGAGCTTTTAACGGTTCCTATCAATCCGTATGTAGGAGCAGGAGGGATACATTTAATGGGAGTTGAGATTGGAAATGAAGACGCGCATACGATAATAGATTTTGAACCTCATGTATTAAAGCGAAAGTTTCGACAACGCGCATTACTGCTTACTCAAATGCAGAAAAATGGTGGATCAGTTGCTTTGGGTAATAATCTTAGTCCATTTAGTTTGGAAGGGAAAAATATGCAGTCAGTATTATGGGCGCATTATCATGCACTTCAAATGGGTCTTCTTACTCCTGATCAGGTAATAGCATTACGGGAACAACGTTGGGACGATGGATTAAGTCTTAATTTTGGAATGGAATTGATTGAAGTTATTGGGAATACTATTCTTCCAAATTACGATAATAAAGTTGATCTACGGGCAGACGATATGGGTTTTACTATGAAGTTCGAAAATCTTAAACCTGAAGATATTGGTAAAGACGAGTTTCTGAATAATTTGCTTGTTCCATTGTATGGTGCAATACAAGCTCAAATCGCCCAAACTCATGAATTACTTTTTACAAGCAAATACGATGATGTCCGAAAATTAATAGATCAGGGAAGAAAAAATGGAGGATTGACTGAGGAAGAAGAACAAGAATACAAAGCATTATTTACACTCAAACCTGAAGATATACATCAACCTAAGCACATACGGGAATTAAGAAAGCTCCATATAGCAGGTGAAGCAAAGCAGCCTCCTGGTGCGGTGGTTACGTTCCTATTTAGTGACGACGGAAGTGCCATAGCAGCCGTGACATCTGGCTATCTTAAAGACGAACCTTTAGGACCAGCTGAAGCATTGGGTTCAAAAATTGTGCGGCTTAGTGCTAGCGAGATACAAGTGCCGACTGAGGAGGAATTAAGTGGGTTGAGTAAGGAATATCAAATATTTACAAGTCCTATGACGCAAGCTGCATGACTTTTGGCAGACTCACTATTTATTGAACCCATTTATAAAGTATGTTATAACCTAATAAGCTTATCGTTCTATCATGACAATCTCCAAACATATTCATTCATGTCTCCTTATTAAGGATCAAGGGAAAGCTGTCTTAGTTGATCCTGGGATTTACTCGTATGATGAAAAGGCTCTGGATCTTTCGACTGTTGAGGCACTTGATTATATTGCTATTACTCATGAACATCCTGACCATATGTATGTGCCTTTTATTAAAGAGGTTTTGGAGAAATTTCCTGCGGTACAAATTATTTCTAATGAATCTGCTGTTGCGTTGTTGGCAAAAGAAGGTATAGCTACTTCATCTAGTGCGACTGATGATGTTGCTTTGAAGGTCGCGCCACACGAAAAAGTATTTGATATCGTTGCTCCCATGAATGTCGTTTTTACCGTATTTAATAAAGTAACACATCCTGGCGATTCGTTGCAGTCCGGTCATTCAGCTGAGATATTGGCACTGCCTATTCAAGCGGGTTGGGGTAGTTTGACACAATCAGTCGAATACGCACTTACGCTTAGGCCGAAATATGTTATTCCGATTCATGATTGGCAGCTGAACGATAAAGCACGAAATGGCATCTATGATCGGCTACAGAAATATTTTGGAGAAAATGGTATTGAATTCAAACCTCTCAAAACAGGAGAAGAAGTAAGTTTTTAGAACTGAGCGATCGAGGTTGTGGTTGAAAGCGGCAAGTCGGGTTTGGTACTATTATCAGATGCAGTTATGGAAAAAGTATGTGAAGCTATTCAAACAAGCACCTTCTGATGTAAGACGTAGAATTTTTCTTCTCATTATTATTCTGTTCCTACTCAATGCTAGTGTCTGGTTTTTTACTTTTCTCTCAATCTCTAAATATCCTCTACTCTTTGGACTCGTCGTCATCGCGTATGGATTTGGACTTCGTCACGCGGTTGATGCTGACCATATAGCGGCGATTGATAATACAACTCGTAAACTCATGCAAGACGGGAAAAAGCCTGTTGCTGTAGGCTTTTTCTTCTCACTGGGCCATGCGACTATTGTGATAATTTTGTCTCTTCTGATTGCCATCTCTACCTCTTTTGTGCAGCAACATCTTTCGACTTTTGAGCAAACGGGATCTCTTATCGGGAGTTCTGTATCGAGTTTTTTTCTTCTCGTCATTGGTATTATTAATCTCATTGCACTTTTGGAAATATATAAGATTTGGAAAGATGTCAAAAAAGGAAAAAAATTTAATCATACCGAACTTAATTCCCTCTAGGGCGTAAGCCCGGGGATGGAGTGATTCCAGGATCTTCGTTGGATGGGATATAATAGGAAGATGCGGTATAAAAAACAGGCACATTGTGTTTATCACTGTGAATATCA
>JBGTMH010000044.1:0-14455 GCA_041743715.1 Patescibacteria group bacterium
AAACGATGTATGGCATTTAATACCAAATACAATTATCACCGATACCATCAATCTCTTGGCTACAAAAAGCCTGCTGATTATGTTAAGCTCTTACTGGAAAAACAGAAAGGAGATCTGTACGGCATCTAGGCAACCAGGACATTAATGTTGATTTTCTAAAAAAAAAGCGTATACTTTTTATAGCAATATGTATTATTCATTCCCATGTCCATCTTGCGGAAAAATGTTTTATACATTTACTGACAGTCGTGATCAAGCCGCCAAGTCGATGTATGCTGGTATAAAACAACATCTCACACAATATGGTGAAGACGATAAAGAGCATACGTTTGATGATCCACCTGCAGTCGAAACAAATGAAGTCTATACGGCATTGACTGAAACAGCCGATAAACCTACTGGTGGGTATGAACTTTAAGTCAGTAATCTTTGATAAACTGATTCGCGTTTTTCGCTTTCTTCAAAAACATTCCTTAAAATTTCTGACTATCTCTTGTCTCACTTTATATTTTTTCATACTGCTATTAACAAAATTTGATGAAGATTATCATTTTCAGTGGCACATTTTTTGGATATACATCGTTACTCTGGTATCCATTTTTATCGTCTTTCTCAATAAATCAGTCGGAAAATATTTTAAAAAAAAGATTAATAAGATTGAAATTTTCAGTCTCGGAATTATTTTTGTTATCTCGATGTTTATCGGTTTTCTCTATTTACTTATCTATCCATATGTCAGTATAGGAGATGAGCTACGAGACGCAGGACTGAATGCACAAAGAGTAATAAGTGGGAGGATTAAAGAATTTTTTGCTTTTGGAGATTATAGTGGCTACGGAAATATAATACCTGTTATAGGAAGCTTTTTTTACAAAATATTTGGAACTACCGTTGTAACATATAGACTACCTTCTACACTCATTTTTGTTCTCGATTCAGTTCTTTTTTATGTACTTCTGCGACTTCATTTTACCCAGCTCGTAGCACTTATCGGTTCTTTGGTGTATGTTGCATTGCCACTTCATATTTATTTTGCCCGTTCGGAATTGGTAGTCGCATTTGATAGCTTTTGGACTGTGGTTATTCTCTTAGCTTTTTCATTATGGCTGCGTAATAGACAGCCGATTAACTATATATTTTTGGGTACTGTATTGGGTACTGTTTCACAATTTCATACAGCAGTTCGAGTCGTTGCTGTCTTGATATTTGGTATAACGTTGCTTATGGAATTTATGACTGAAAAACAAAAGATTCTCAGAAATAAAATAGCATCAATATTATTACTTTTACTATTTTGCTTTATCGGATTTGGACCTACTATTTTGTACAGTAATGCCAGTACTTTTTTTCAAAATTCCCGCTATGCAATAGATTTGCAAGAAAAGAAGTCGCAAACAATAACTCAAAGAATAGAAAAAATAAAAGATGATTACGTGAAGTCTTTTATGGTGTGGGGCTATGAATCAACGACAACGAAATACGCAGAGCATAAACCAATTTTGCCATTTTTTCTGGCTATACTATTCTTTTTGGGAATTGGATATAGCCTCTTTGGTCTGAGAAATATATTTTTTAACGTACTCTTATTTTTGGCTTTCGTCCTGCCATTTACCAATAGTGCAATGACGGATATGATAAATGCAGATCACCGTCTCGCTCCCCTTTTTCCGATTGGAGCAATCTTTATTACTCTTGGAATAGTATGGTTACGGACAAAAATATTCAGTACTTTCATTTGGGGGTCAGTTGTATTTTGTTTATTAATTTATTTATCAGTAATTGTTTTTACTTTTTTTAACTCATACTCTGCAAATGGCAACGCGAAGCTCGAACATTTCGTAACAATGCATACTATCTATTTTATTCAAAAACAATTCTCGAGTCCTTCTCTTACCTCAAATAATGCCATAGAAAATAACAACATCTGCCTTGTTATTTCTCCTGATAATAACAAGAATATGCATTTGAAACACTCTCAAGAACAGTTCGCATACTTTATTCCATCGAAAAATATTACTTTACAAGAAGCTAAGGATCTACAAAATAATGAAGCTTATATTTATAATGGTGACTGTCCAAGAAATTATAAACAAACAAAACAAATTAAAAAAACTTCTTGCAAAAACAAAAGTTTTTATTGCCCACTAAATTATTCTGGAGATATTATCCTTCATTATTAGATATATTGTGGACATTTTACAAAAACTCTTAGTCTTATAGTCGAGGTATTGGGATAAGTAGTATATGTATTTCTCCTTCTATCACTGATATAAATTATATGCTTGACTTTTTTACATTCAGCTATATAATAACCTATAGTTGTTTAGAGTGCGTCAGGAGGAAAAAATACTTTGATTTATATAATTTTTTTGACGTACTCAAAGCAATCAGGTAAAGCTACAATTATATGAGTAAACGACTTGACCGAGAAAATCAAAGAGCACGTATAAAGGAAGTATATACGGGATTAGAAGAAAAAATGAATATTGTTGTTCGTGCAAGAAATTTGTTGTTTCCAATGATGCAACAAGTTGAAGCTACGGATCCATGGATTAATGCGGCTCCCTTTCATGATATAACTGAAGATACCAACTGCACAACGATAAAGACTCATCAAGGTCTTAGAGTAAAAATTCATAGCGGTCTCTTGGGAACAGGAATCACAATAAGATGGGGCAATAAACTGGAGTTGACTCATGAAGAAAAGAAACATATTATAATATTTAATGCAGGATACTATTGGCCTGGTCATGAATTGCCAGATCAACTTGTAGAATATGATTATTCATATCTCTCTGCAAACATAACACCAGATGAAATTACAGTATCTCAAAGAAATAATGGGAGACAAGTTGTAGATGTACAAGAATTTTTAGAAACACCTACAATTATCACCCCTGCACTCGGAAGAGCATTGGTTGCTCCCGCCTACAAAAGAAGTATATTGGATAGAGAAAATGGTTATAAAAGAAATTATTGAAAAGCTATAACAGCTTCAAACATTTTTACCCACAATTGTGTTTGCTACTTGAAAAACAGCAAATATTATTTCATACTAACATCATGCAGTTCGCCAATCTCGATGACACTCACTTCTTGGTACGTTTAGAAAAAGGTGAAGACATCATCACTACTTTATATACTTTCGCGACAGAGCATGCCATTAAAAATGCATCATTCAGTGGTATAGGATCTATTGAAAACCCTACACTAGCTCATTATCAGGTCG
Organism: Patescibacteria group bacterium; assembly: GCA_041743715.1. Taxonomy (GTDB): domain Bacteria; phylum Patescibacteriota; class Microgenomatia; order Levybacterales; family UBA12049; genus JACDET01. The sequence continues at coordinate 3,230 of JBGTMH010000044.1, forward strand.
ATAATAAAAAATATACAGAAAAAGCATTTGAGGGCACTTTTGAAGTAACAAGTCTTCAAGGAAATATTGCAGTGCTTAAAGAAGATATCATAATGCACCCGCATATAACGCTTTCTGATGAAAATATGCAAGCATTTGGAGGACACCTCGTAAAAGGGCTTGTCTCTGCAACGATGGAAATTATTATCACAGTATTTCAGACTGAATACGTAAAAGAATACGATGAAACAATCGGTTTGAAATTGTGGCAGCTTAAAAAATAGTTATAGAGAAGTTTGATAGAAACACATGATTGATATAAAGCTAACAAGTAGAAACTGAAAATAGATTTAATATGAATCAGATATGGGTTGAACGTTTTGTAAAAATATTTCCGAAAGCTGGTATATTAATAAGCGTATTACTAGGAATATATTTTGGTATATATGATACACAAATAGACGAAACGATTTTCTTATTTTTACTCATAGGCTTTGCAATTGTCATTGCAAGTATCTATATTATAAATCCTAAATTGCTTCAACAAAAATCAAAAAGACTAAAAAACCCCGAAAAAATGCAAAAAATGAATTGGTGGGAAACATCCTTTTATGGATATTCACGACTTCCTGTATTGTTTATTGGTTTAATTATAGTTGGATGGTTGCAATTACCAATCACATATTTAATTATTGCATTTTCCTTATGGCTCTTAGTAGTTGTCATGACTGAATTACTGCGATGAACAGAATTAAATTCAATCCTAACATATTAAAAGGTGCAATATTTGATGTTGATGGGGTTTTGTTGGAAACAGAATATTTTCAATGGCAAGGGTGGATAGAAGTGTTGAAGCCGTTTGACAAAACGCTTCCTAAACAGAAATATTTTAAATATGCCGGCAAACAAGGACCTATTATAGAATTTGAATTATTAAACGATCTCAATTTAAAATTAGATAAAAATTATTTACTCTCTAAAAAAGAAGCATTAGTCGTTGAATGGTTTCATTCACAACCAATTCACCTCATGCCTTATGCTATGGAAGCTCTAAGCTTTTTTCAAGAAAAGAATATTAAATTAGCTACCGCAACGGGAAGTCCCAGAAATGAAGTGTTATTAAAATTAAAAAAAACAGGGTTATTTCCTTTATTCCAAAATATAGTTTCAGGAAGTGACATTAAAAGAGGAAAACCGTTTCCCGATACATATGCAGCAGCAGCAAAAGCTCTTACGTTAAACCCCGACACTTGTCTCGCATTTGAAGATACTCAATATGGAGTAGAATCAGCAAAATCAGCAGGTCTCTTTTGTTTTGCTATCCCAAATGAATTTTCTCACAAACAAGATTTTTCGAAAGCTGATGGTGTATTTAAAAATCTGCAAGATGCCATAACGTGGATTAATCAAAAAAATTAACTCCGCGTATGAATTACCAATAGCAAACCTTTTTTTATATTAATCTCTGCGGTTTCGTGCGTCAATACATCGCTTAACCCAAATGAATAACCAAAAAGAAGATCTTGATTGGTCAGTTTGAATTGTAATCCTTTGGTTGTTACTTGTCGCACGTCACCCTTTAGTGGGATGAGCGAAACGAGATCGCCTACTTTTCCCTCAAGCCGCAAAGAATCAGTAGTCACACGTATTTCTTGTTTGCCTTCAATAATCATGACTTCTACTTCTTTTTTTACTAGATTTGATAAAAATAAAATATTGGTAAGGAGGTGATCGAGTCGCGATCCGAATAAACCAAAAATAAGAATTGTTTTATATCCTTTTTGACAAGCGTGCAAAACTGCCAGTTCTGAGTCTGTTTCGTCTTTATCTCTTTTATAGCGCAGCCATTCAATTGGATGTTTTGCTAATTTTTTTTGTAGGCTTTGTGATAATGAATCAAAATCTCCGATAATCACGTCCGGCAGAAACCCAAGTTTTAATGCATGTCGAGTTCCTCCGTCAGCACAGACAATATAATCAGTATCAAGAATATATTTTTTGGCACGGCTGATGTCTGAAAGATTGCCATTATAGAAGATAACTGCTCGTTTCATAGTCATTGACAGATTATTCTTTAATGCGTATAGTATACTACATACGGGGAGCTTGTGAGACAGGCTGAGAGGTTGCCAAAGGCGACGACCCATTGAACCTGTGCGGATAATACCGGCGTAGGGAATGAGCTTGTATTTTGGCGATTTCCGTGCAGGGAATCGCTTTTTTTATGAAAAAGAAAACACCAACAGCGAGTATTTCATTTCAAATTCTACCCAAAGCCCGTAATGATAAGCACGCTATCAAAATCATAGATACAGTCATTGCGCTCGTAAAAGAGCTGGGAGTTACGTATGAGGTCGGACCAATGGAAACCACCATGGAAGGAGATTTGGATACGATGATTGCAGTTATACGAATAGCTCAAGACACGTGTATACGTGAAGGGGCAACAAGTGTCTTCACGAATGTAAAAATTCTGTATAACCCAAAAGGTGTTATGACCATTGAGCAGAAAGTAACCAAACACCGATGAAAAATCTTTCGACTTATATGCTACCTGTCGTAGTATTGTTATTTTTACTTCTTCTTTGGAAAGCCGGTGTCGAAATCTCGGGTATTGAAAAATGGATTTTACCCGCTCCAGAAGTAGTCTTTCAAACGCTGTGGAAATCCAGAAATTTGATCTTTTCTCATAGCATCCAAACAATTTTGGAAAGCGTATTGGGGCTCGGAATTGCTGTCTTGCTCGGTGTTGGGGTTGCGGTCCTTATGGAATGGTCAGATTTTTTAAGAAAGTTGTTGAAGCCTTTTTTGATAGTATCACAAACACTTCCTTTTATTGTCCTCTCTCCGCTTCTCATTATATGGTTAGGGTATGGTATTTTGCCGAAAATTGTTATTGTTGTACTCGCGTGTTTTTTTCCGATTTGTATAAATTTGTTTGATGGGTTCCGTTCGGTTGATACTGGGATGACACGGCTTTTACAATCTATGGGAGCAAACAAACTTCAGATATTTCGACACGTCACCCTTCCTTCAAGCATGCCTTTCTTTTTTTCAGGCCTTCGCCTCGCTGGTACATATGCTATCGGTGTAGCGGTAGTTAGTGAGTGGTTGGGAGCAGAAAAAGGATTGGGAATTTTACTCATCCGGTCAGCAAAATCATACCAGACAGAAACCGTTTTTGCGGCAATTATCGTTATAACTCTTTTGAGTTTGCTGTTGGTTGGTGTGATTGAACTGATTGCAAGGCGGTCAATACCATGGCATTATTTTAATAAAGGAGAAGCTACAGTATGAAAAATATTGCAATCGTTATTGTTATCAGCATTGCAATCTTTTTTGCGGTACAATCCGGGTCTGAACAAAAACAAAAAGTGACAGTGCAGCTTGACTGGATACCCAATACGAATCACACAGGACTGTACGTAGCCCACGAAAAAGGCTATTATGAAGAGGAACATTTGGACGTACAGATTATTCAACCCGTAGAAGGAGATGCGGGACAAATTGTTGCCAGTGGAAAAGCAGATTTTGCCATAAGCAGTCAAGAAGCAGTTACACTTGCCCGCGCGAAAGACATTCCGTTAGTTTCTCTTGCAACGATTCTCCAGCATAATACCTCAGCGTTTGCTTCACTGAAAGAGGTAAATATTAAAACTGTTAAGGATTTTGAGGGAAAAAGATATGGTGGGTGGGGTTCTCCTATTGAAAAAGCAGTCATTCAAGCAGTTATGGATGATACTGGAGCAGACTACGAAAAGGTAAAACATATTACGATCGGTTCAACAGATTTTTTCACAACCATCGGCCGTGAAAGTGACTTCCAGTGGATTTTTTATGGATGGGATGGCATTGAAGCAAAAAGACGGGGAAAAGAGTTGAATCTTATTATGTTAAAAGATTTGGATCCGGTTCTGGACTATTATACGCCAGTGATTATTACCAATCAAAAACATATCGAGTCAGAAAAAGAATTAGTCAAGAAATTTATGCGCGCAACTGCCAAAGGTTACGCATTTGCTCAAAAACATCCGGACGAATCTGCTGATATCTTATTAAAAAACGCCCCTGAACTCAATCGTGATCTGGTCAAACAATCTCAAAATTGGATCAGCAAACGATACAAGGATGATGCAGAACAATGGGGTATACAAAAAAATGAAGTATGGAAACGATACTCAGATTGGCTTTTTGAACATAAACAAATTGAAAAAAATATAGACTCAAAAAAAGCCTTCACTAATGAGTTTTTACCCACCCAATGAATCTACAAAAAAGACTACGTTCTAGTTCAAGACTCATAATCAAAAATCTTTCAAAATCATACAAAGACTCGAATTTGAAAGTGTTACATAACATTTCACTGACTGTAGGAGAAAAAGAAGTGGTGGGTGTTATTGGTCCAAGTGGTTGTGGAAAAAGTACACTTTTGGATTGTATCGCGGGTTTGACAGTTCCGGAGAATGGAGATATTCTGATTGATAATAAATCAATTGTAAAAAAAAGGGGCCAGGTTGCGTATATGTTTCAAGATGATGTTATGTTTCCTTGGCGTAGCGTTCTGGATAATGTGATAATTCCTTTAGAATTAAAGAATATAAAGAAAGACACCGCTCGAAAAGAAGCGAAGACGCTGCTTAAAACATTTGGTTTGGAGAAATTTGCATCATTTTACCCCTTTATGCTTTCTGGAGGTATGCGAGAACGCGCTTCGTTACTTCGCACCTACTTATGTAAAAAAGATGTCATGCTTCTTGATGAGCCATTTAGCAAACTTGACGCATTAACACGTTCACAGATACAAGAATGGTTTTTGCATATTCTGAGCCAACAACAAAAATCCGTACTTTTCGTTACGCATGATGTCGACGAGGCAATATATCTTTCCGACCGCATCTATGTACTCTCACAACGGCCAAGCAAAGTCATTGCAGAAGTTCCCATAACTATAAAAAAACCGAGATCAATTGACATTTCTCTGAGTAAAGAATTTATCAGCAAAAAAAAACAGATTCTGGATTTACTCAAACAATAAAATGGAATGATGGATTAATTGACCAGATGCCCATGTACCAAATAAAGTGGCCCGTCTATCAAGACCTCACTGATAATTTATTCATCATCTTTAACATAATACGTTTGGATACATTCAACTTTTTTTAATTCATAATTAATACATAATTTATAATTGCCATTCTCCGAAACGGTGTAATCATACGGTCGTCTTGTTTTTGGATCTAGTGGAAGTGTATCGATATTTTCTGGTACTAGTTCTTCTAAAGAATTCGGGTAGGTGTAATCATTTTGATTAAAGTAATTATTGAGTGCATTGGTGAGTGATGATCGTACCTTGCTTCTTTCTAAATCTCTTTGCTCAGGATTTGTACCAGGAAAAAGTATCAAATTCCAGACACTAAATGAAATTATGGCAAAAAATACTAAACCTGCAAGCAATATATATTTTCCGCGAGGAGATATATCTGATAAAACCTCTTTAAAACTAAGGTGGGATTTTTGTATTGTTTCCTGCTCAGGTGATTCTTGCGGTAAAAAAGTTTTTTTGACCTTTGAAATAGCCTCATCTATTTCATCCTCATGCCACCCATCACCCAACAGAGATTCTTTAATCTTAGTATCTTTTTCTCCAAGCTCAAATCTTTGAAGCACTAAATTAATAAGTTCCTGCGGTGCCATAACAAAATTACGTCTTAATTCAGTCAATCAAATGGGGAAATCAAAGTCAAGAATATTTGTAACTAAAATATAGATTATACATACAAAGCCACCAAAACTTTTGTGGGTGGCTTAAAGAACGAGGTTCGAACGTACTAAGCAGGTGATATTATTTTTTCTGTGAATCCACCTTCAAGTAGAGTATTCGCAAATGTAAAACACTAAGCGAACCATATCGCTCTTTTGCCAAACGATATACCATATTTTTTATACGTCGAATCCACTGCTATCCAATTATCATCAATTTTGACTTTTAAATACTGATGGATAAAAAAATTAAGAAAGACAACTTGTGTTTTCACTTCATCATTTGAAAATCTTCCACTTCTGACTAGCATCGTTTTGAGTAATTGATTGAAAACATTACATGGCACGAATCCTTGTTTATGAATAAAAATATCTTCAAATGCGTATTTCCATTTCGGAAAGATTTCAAATCGACTTCCATAATATCGACTAGTGAGATATTCATAACAATTTTTAAGCAAATCTTTATTTGTTTTTGAGGACTTATTGAGTTCTTCAATTATGTTATGGAATTCTTCTGGAATTTCCTTTGTGGCTTTAGTATTTGTAAAACCGTAATAAGGAATTACTAATCGTATTCCAATAAACACCAATAAGATATAGAGAGCAATAAGGAGAAGAAACATAAGACTAAGTATAGCAGAGGTTCAACTATTCAATCAGAGGCTGAATAAATTAGCGGTTTATTTCGTGAGGGGGCTTATTGTACCGGGCTAGAACAGATTGTCAAATAACAGCCTTGAATTTAATTACAAAAGTGCTTGCACCCCAAGGGTAGAAAGGTGGCTACACCTGCGGATTTAAATCTAGTATTTTTGGACAGTTTTTGAGAGTTGTATTTGAAGAGTAATTTGTTATTCTTTACAAATCCCTAATTATGCTAAGGCTACAATTAATTAATTAAAAGTGAATCAGGAAGTTTTGTTTTTCCGGTATTTACAATTAGCATCTTCTTATTTTTTGGTAATCTATTTTTCATCTGTAACAGCATAGCAAGACCTGCAATTCCAGAGTTTTCGCATTGAATCCCTTGGGTAGTCGCTATTTTCATTGCTTCCTCAAGATAGCGCTCTTTTAGAGAATGGACGTTTGAATCAGGTCCGCAAAATCCTGCATAACGATACATTCGAATCCATTGCTCATCAAAGTGTACAAATGGAAGGTGTGGAGAATATAACTTATCCGCTTTGGTTTTCGGATTATTAGATGTAGCCCCTATAAAATTACATTTTCTTAATGTATTAATATCACCTTGAAATCTCGGGTCATGTGCATCTGAACTTACTTCTTTTTTGTTAACATTTAAAATGTTTTCGTACAAATTTCCCGTTCCAAATGGAATAAAGCAATAATCTGGTGAGCTGTTTATTATCTCATAACTCAACCAATCATAAAACCTTGTAGATGGATCCAAAGCAGAATTAGATGTGATATCAAAACCTGTCTGGTTGTTTGTTAAAAAAAGAATTTCTCTGCATGTAAGAGATTTTTTGCTTAAATCAGTCTCGTAAACTTCACATCCAAGTTGGTCTAGAGCCCTGTAAATTTCTGGTTTAATTCCAGCATCAATAAGCACTTTTAAATGAGGCAGATTGTATTTTTTAAGCTGCGTTTGGATGGCAATCGCGGCAGAACCAGACGAGATTATTGACATATGTGGTAAATCTCCAGTAATCTGTCCGTTTCTCTTTGTGATAAGAAAATTTTTGTATGTTACAATAATTTCCCATGCCATCCTATCCTTGTGTGTTCCAGTAGGATTAACTGATTCGTCTTTTAAACACACATTGTCAAAACCTGGGACAAGTATTTTATGTGTTGGTGTTGCTGGAAAACGGGGATTGTCCGCCGGAAATTCAGGTTTATTAGGATCATTCTCCGACGCAGCAACAATAGAATTAAGAATATGTTCTTCAAATTTAGATAAGTACATCAGAGCAATTATATCAAAAGTTCAATTGTTCAGGTAGAGGTAGTAAAAAAAATTATTGTTTTAATATCTGTCGCATCATCTGAATTTACCTCATTATCTTTTGCCCCAATACGTCTGGCCGTTGCTATGTTGATGAAGAATTAATTTTACTATTGAAAAATCTCGTTTAGAAGAGGAGCAGAAATATCTTTTTGAGAAATTAAATTTTGGTCAGTTTTATCAATCTTAATTGGCCAGTCTATTTTGAGTTCTGGATCAAGTGGATTGAGAGAAGTTCCAGGCATACCCGGCTTCCATTCTGCATCAAAACAATAAGCATATTGAGTGGATCCTTCACTTGTCGATTGAAAACCATTCCCGACTCCTTTCGGAACAAATACTTGAATTCCGCTGGTTAACTTAGTCGTAAAGACAACACCTCTCGTGGGTGATTCACGACGCAGATCAACATACACGCCAAATCCCTCACCAGAAATCATTCCTACAAGTTTGTTCATGTTTTCAGCATGGATTCCGCGAATCGCTCCCTGCAGCGTCTCAGTTACATTTATTTGAGACCACGAACCAAGATTATTAGTGTGTAGCTCATCAACTGATGATGCTCTAAAAAATTCTCTAATAGTACCTCTTCCGTCAGATATTTGTTTCATGGTAATAACGTATAAACCACCTATTGATGCCTGTTCAACACTTCTTGGTTCTATAATTGTTTTATTTTTTATTAAATTCATCTAACTATTTTAAAATAAAAAGGTAAGAATTGCAAACCCTATGGGGAATGCTGCTAACGACCTTAAAGTAATTGCTGATTATGTCGCACCGACTGTCGAGGAAGACGGAGTAGCAGATGTTATTGAAAAATTTATCCTTGTAGAGAACACATCTCCTTCTTAGTCTTAAGAAATTAGGATTGCAGGATGTACAATTTTCGAATCAATATTGAAGAAAATGAACTAATCTTTCTGAGTAATTTTATTTTACCACTCATTTGGCTTCAGTTATTTTTGATTATGTTTCGTAGTTTGCGTCGGCTCGAGGAGTACCCCATTATTTGATACAGAGGGTTCGGTACATGCGTTACGGTTAAAACAACATGGTCTTCGCTCGCCTTTCTTGAGCTTCGAGCATGCGACATCGATTCGTCGCTTACGCGTTTCCGGTTGTTTGGTTGAACCAATCCAGCGGATCCAATCCCAACGCGCCATTGGTGTGATCTTCATCCATAGGGTGTTTGCCTGTGGGGCATTTGTGAGAGCGTTTTTCAAATCCTCAGGCACCTCGGGTTCCGGCCATTCTTTCGTCGACTCAATCGCGAGCGTTACAGTGTCGCCCGCGGCCGCGTTCATGGCTTCGCTCATGGTTTTGTTGAACCTGAACCAGTGACTTCCGCGACCGTCTGGGTCGAGCGCGGCCTGAAAGGGGAAACCATTGATGGTTCCCTTAACCATTGTCATGCCTCGTGATGGAAGCTTCGCGCTTGCGCTCTGAGGCAGCCCGAGAAGGGTCCATGAGCCGATTTTAAATAGTTTAGCGTTAAATTGGATTGTCGACATATTTCCCTTTGTTTAATCTCTATCAATATCGTCATTCTTTTTCAAAAATTTCTATTGTGTACTCTTTTCCAAGCCCAAGGTAAGGATGATCTTTGAGCAGTTCCCATGCCTTGTTTTTATCTTTTGCCTGTATGACACTATAGCCATTGTAGCTAGTTTTAGAGTCAGTTGTTGACCCATCGTTATGCAGGGCAACGCCTTTGGCCATCGGCGACCCTATGTCTACTAGTGCACTTCCGAGATTGTCAAACCACTTCGGCCATCCTTTATGCGATGCGTCCGGCGGTGTCACAGGACCTTTGTAAAATATTATGAACTTCATATGACTTACCCCACTATTAATTGATAATGCTCAATAAGGGTTACACATTACACAACCAATAAATGTATCTTATTTTACCTGTTGAACGACTTACTTTTTCTCTGTTTTTTGTATTTGTATCAACTATGGGAATTAGTATTATCACCTTATTTACCTTACTGGCTGTAATGGAAGGTTCAATCAAACAATCTCCACTTTCGGTATATTGCCCAAAACCATAAACCTGCTCCCGCTATGGTCGTAGCAAATGTCGCCATCTGTTGAGCTGGTTGAAACATAAAAAGTTCTGATGGAATTTTTGAAACAAAATAAGCAATAAGTAAATATACCGCCCATTTTTTCATCTTCCACATTCCAATAATTATTGCAATGCTAAGAACGAGTCCGAATACAGCATAAAGTGGATACCACGAAGGAAGATTGCCATATATCTCTTTTAAAGCATCAGGATTGAGTAAATAGTAAGGAATTTGAATATCACCTAAAACAAGAAAGAAGATCATGATAGTTAAGAATTTTCCTCTTTGTTTTTTCATAGATTACACTCCTTCAACTCACCGCTTTTTTCACAATCGCGACGATCTTTGCCTCTTCGACTGCAGTCAACTCTTTCAGCGCGAAGGAGATCGGCCACAGAGCACCCTCATCAAGTTTCGCCGCGTCATTAAAACCTAGAGTCATATACCTCTCGTTGAACTTCTGTGTGCTACGGAAGAAGCAGACGACCTTGTCATCCTTGGCATACGCGGGCATCCCGTACCAGGTTTTCGGCGTGAGAGCTGGCGCGTTGGCTTTGATGATAGCATGGAGCCGCTCGCCCATGGTTCGATCCGGTTCTGACATCTCAGCGATTGCCGCAAGCACTGCGGTTTCGCCGTCGTCCTTCTTATTAGTTACTTTCATAGAGATCCCTTTCGATTGCAATTATTCTAATTTTGTTATATAATCATATTACTTGATATTCAAGTTATTGTCAATAAGCATTTTACTATGAATTTAGATAAGGATTTAGCAAGACAAGTAATTATGGCCGCTAGGGAACAAGGCATTAGCTCTGTTTTATTTCGCAATGCAATAGGTAAAAAGCTAGGCCTAAACGTTACTGATTCGGAATGCCTGAGCCTCTTATCTATAAGAGGTATCTCAACTCCTACAGAACTAGCTCGTTTTACCGGCCTTACTACTGGCTCGACAACGACAATGCTTGATAGATTAGAGAAGGCTAAGTTTATTAGACGCAAGCCCAATCCAAAGGACAGGCGCAGCGTACTGATTGAGATCAACGAGCAATGGGCAGAAACAGCTAGGCCGTTAGTTATAGGCGTGCAGAAAGCACACAATGAACTAATAGCTAGTTACTCAGACAAAGAACTTGAAATTATAGCTGATTTTTTAACACGTTTTACGAAGAACGTTAAAGAGTACACAAAGACGATAGAAAAAAATTTATAGGAGTTTCAAACCTAATACGTAAAACACACCACTCGTCATCTTACTTGTTAATCTACTCTCTAATATGTGTATGCGGGCAAATAATCGCCACCCTCCTTACCTGTTACAAAACTTCGAATATCTTATTAATACAATGATAAGTGCCAAATAGACGAAAGCTTTAAATATTGCCGGATGAGGAGAACGTCGCAAGCGCAAGGCCCGAAATGCTTTTTCCCAACTATTAG
>JBGTMH010000045.1:0-85900 GCA_041743715.1 Patescibacteria group bacterium
TGTGGTTATTATTGGAGTAATTTTATTTGGGCTAGTTCTTAAAAAAGTGCTCACAAAAGTTTTTTACCGGAGAAAAGTTGAGAAAGTTCTTTCAGGAAGAGATGACAAAGTTGTTTTATTTATCAAAAATCCTTCCAGTACTATACAAAAAGAAGAAGCAATGGAGAAGTTTCTTCATTCACTGCATCGGGTTTTATCAACAGGAACGACGATTAGTTTGGAGATGGTTTCAAGTGGGCAATTTCTCCGTTTTTATATAATTGTTCCCAAAAAGCAAAGACATCTTATTGAGTCCCAGCTCTACGCGCAGTATCCTGACGCTGATGTCGAGGAAGTGAAAGATTATTTTTCGAGGTGGGAAGAACATACAGCTTTTGTACAATTATATTTTAAAAAGCATAGTATCCGACCATTAAAAACTCATAAAGAACTTGAGGATGATTTACTAAAAAATCTTTCGGCAATTCTTTCAAAAACAGAGCATGATGAAGAGGTAGCAATACAACTCGTTCTTGAGAGGGTCGGTTCCAAATCATGGCGTAGAGGCACGCGTGCTTTATATCATCAGTATGTTAATAAAACAGCTGCCGCGTCACCTGTGCAAGAAAAACTTGCACGAGATATTTTTATCGGGAAATTACGATTTGCGTATCATGCAAAAAATACTGCCATTGCTACGTCCAAACTTCATACGCTAGTCAACTTGTTCAAGACAGTCAAAAGTCCATACAATGAACTCGTCAAAAAAACATGGCTGTTTTATCCTGAAAATCTTGCGAAAGCCTTTAAATCCCGGCTCTTTGAAAAAGGAGATTTATGGTCCATACCAGAAATTGCGACGATATATCATTTTCCATCAGTTGGAACGATTGTTTCAAACGTCGTTCACTCCACTTCCAAGCACGCACCTGCGCCTGATACGTTGCCAACTGAAAGGAATACGGATCCCGGGGATTTATCATTAATAGGGCAAACCAATTATCGAAGCGAGCAAAAAGTATTTGGTCTGAAGCGGTTTGATCGGAGACGGCATCTCTATATTGTGGGGAAAACAGGAAGCGGAAAAAGTAAGCTTTTGGAGTTGTTATTAAAAGCAGATGTACAAAGTGGCGCCGGATGCTGTTTGATAGATCCCCACGGAGATCTAGCAAATGCGATGCTGAAATATATTCCAAAAGAACGAATTCAGGATGTCGTCTACGTTGACCCGATGGATAGGAATTTCCCTGTTGGATTTAACCCACTAGAGCCGGTTGAGGACTATCAGATGCGTCAGCATTTGTCGACATTTTTTATTGCGATATTTAAAAAATTATTTGCAGCTTCCTGGAACGCACGGATGGAGCATCTTATCCGTTATATAACACTTGCACTTCTTGAAACCCCTGATTCAAACGTCATGGGAATTTCACGTATTCTTTCAGACACAGGATTTAGACAGCGGGTTATAAAGCAACTGCAAGATCCGGTGGTTAAAGCATTTTGGACGAATGACTTTAAGCCATCCGACGCGCTCTATGCGAGCGAAGCAATTATCCCTATCACAAATAAAATTGGGCAATTTATCTCCAATCCTTTGATCCGTAATATCATCGGACAAAAGAAAAATGTTTTGCAGTTTGAGGAATTTATGAATGAAGGCAAAATAGTGATAATCAATTTATCCAAAGGAAAATTGGGAGACGAAAATACAGCACTTCTCGGATCCATGTTTATCACCAAAATTCAGCAGGCGGCGCTTGCAAGAGCCGGTATACCTGAAGAACAACGAAAGGATTTTTATTTTTATGTTGATGAGTTCCAGAATTTTGCGACTGAAGCTTTCTCAAGTATTCTTTCAGAGGCGCGGAAATATCGGTTGGATTTAACAATTGCTCACCAATATATAGCGCAACTTCCTGAAGATGTCAAAGCAACGGCTTTTGGTAATGTCGGCAGTATTATCGTCTTTAGTGTTGGTGGCGATGACGCGGCATATCTTGCAAAAGAATTCGCTCCTGTTTTTACACCTGATGATATGATTTCGCTCAACACACGGGAAATGTATATCAAAATGTCAATCGACGGCAAACTCAATCCTCCGTTTTCCGCAACAACGCTTACCGTTACAAAGCCTGAATTTGATTTTACAGAGGAAATAATCAACGCCTCCCGCATGAAGTATTCACAAAGCAGAGCTGCGGTCGAGGCTGAGATCGCAAGATGGAGTGATAGTACCAATACAATAGACAAAAAAGAAGACGAAGATTTCCCCGAACCGATAATCTAGCGTTTACTGATTGAAGTGATGAAAAGAACTATAGAACAGGAAGCGCTTATAAAAAGATTGATGAATACCAAAAAGTTTATACGAAGAGAAGCAAAACAGTTATGCTTTGAGGTCAGCAATGAACAACTGGTCTTCTATAAACAAAAACTCTTTGAGTACATATTACTTAAAAATTCAGTTTGTTCCAGCCCATATTTTTGTTTTTCAGTTCATGAAGTATTTGTTTGCTGATCCGTTCGTAGTCTTCTTTGCTCAATTGTCTGTTAAGAATGCAGTATTGTTTGTTTGTGAGTGAAACGCAACCGAGGCAGTCTTTGACATTTCTACATTTGAATATGTAAGCACTGTCGTTGGAACTGCTTGAAAGCACCGCATAATGACAATTGAAGAGATTGCTTGAATCTATGATTTGGTAGGATACTTGATTATGTTGGGAAGCGTAGGTCATATCCAAGCAGCGGTTATTGTAGAAGCTGTCGTAGAGATACATGGAGTCTTCATTGTGCCCCGCATCAAAGCAGAGATAGCAATTTTTGTTGTAATGGATATAATTTCCATACGCCGAATGCTCATTGTGGCCTTCATGAGTTTGAGTCAGCGGGTAGCGTTTTTTTAACTCCTCAATCATCGCCAGGACTTTCTCAGCAGGCCATTTTTTATAGCGTTCTACGTTCTCCCTGTACGCGGCTTCTGTCAGTTGTCGGTTAAAGATGCAAAAGGATTTGTTATTGAGATTCACACAGCCGAAGACATCATGACAATTGATGCAATTTGTAGAGTAAAAAGAATCCCGAACACTCGTGCAATATTCCAGGTAATCGCTGTTATAGCATTTAACCGAATCAACACTTTCATAGCTTAGCTCGGTTTCGACACAGAAGTCACAATCCGTGCAGTTTTTTGCTATATAAGAGTCATAGGTATACATACAATCAGAACAGTGGGCGTTATCAAAACAAATATACTGATTTTTACAATAATAAAGATTTTGTCCATAATCAGAATCTTCCGAATTAACGATTTCCGGCGGCACTTGTGGATACCTCGAAAGTAGTTTATTAAGCTCAGTTAAAAATATTTCAGATGTCATAGATGGTTGTTTCTTAGAATTGCAAATTACTCCACCCGAGGTTTTTGTTTTTGAGCTCTTCCAAGATTTGTTTGCTCACCCGTTCATAGTCTTCCCGGCTGAGCTGTCTGTTGAGGATGCAGTATTGTTTGTTGTTGAGGGATACACAGCCGAGACTGTCTTTGACATTTCTACAATTGAAAATGTATGAACTGTCGTGTGAATTGCTTGAGAGGACGGCGTAGTTGCAATTGAAAAGTTTGTGGGAATCGATTTCTTCATAGGATAGTTCACTCTGTTGAGATGAGTACGTCATATCAAAGCAACGGTTATTATAGAAGCTGTCATAGAGGTACATGCAGGCTTCATTGTGTCCCGCGTCAAAACACATATAGCAGTCCTTGTTATAGTGGATGTAATTGCCGTAGGTAGTGTTTTCATTATTCCCCTCTTTTGTTTGCGTGTAAGGATAACGTTTTTTTAACTCCTCAATCATCGCTAGGACTTTCTCTGCAGGCCATTTTTTATAGCGTTCTACTTTCTCTCTGTACACGGCTTCTGTCAGTTGTCGGTTAAAGATGCAAAAGGATTTGTTATTGAGATTCACACAGCCGAAAACATCATGACAATTGATGCAATTTGTAGCATACGACGAGTCACGTACACCGACGCAGTAGTCGAGGTAATTACCATTAAAACAATTAATTGCGTCGAGGCTATCATAGCATAGCTCAGACTCGACGACGTATTCACAGTCAATACAGTTTTTGGCTATATAGGAGTCATAGGTGTAGACACAGTCATTGCAGCGGGCACAATCAAACGCAATATGAAGATCTTTGCAGAAATGTAGATGGTCGCCATACTCACAATCTTCTGACTCAGTAATATCTGATGGTACTTTAGGATAACGAGTGAGGAGACTTTGCAGCTCGTTTAAAAATGTATCAGCTGTCATATCGGTTAGGCTTCGGGTAACGGTTCGGTGATAATCGGATCATTCTCGAGGAAGTATTGTTCATAATCGTGCTTGCAGAGGATTTGATTAGTTACGGTTTTGGGGTCATAAGAAACGATGATTTCTTTTTCGCATTTACTGCATGTTGCTCTGTATAGAGCTCTTTCACCACGAAGCCTGAGTCTTCGTGTCTGTCTACAAGATGGACAATTTTTCGGCAACGCAAGTCCTTTTTCTTGCAAGAATTGTTGTTCTTTTTCGATAATTAAGAATTGTTTGTGGCAGATATTGCACGTTTCTGTAATGTTGGCCATAGAGATAGTATACTGTATTTATGCGAACTATGACAATATGGGAAGTCTAACAATGCTCGTTGCTGCATGTGGAAAAGTATGTTATACATAGGAGAATGCTACGCGTGAGTGACCGAGTTTGATGTTAGATTATCCTACAATAACAGGATAAAATATACATAGAACGAATGGAATGCATCTATATATATAGATATTATGACAAATATTAGTTGGGAACAATTTGGTTTAAAAAAGAATCCATATGACATTAGCCCCTTAGTTGAAGGGGGAGATGTCAATGTGAGTAATGCTTTTGTGGGAAGGAATCATGAAAGAGAATTTATTGATGATATCCTGGCCTCGGAAGAAAGAGCATGTATTACTATTTGCGGGAATGTGGGGGTCGGGAAAACGAGTATGGCAAATTATCAAAAGTACTTATGGAAATATCACGTTAAGAAGAAACAATTGTTCTCTTTTCGGAGAGAAATTGAAGCAAACGAAGAATTACTCAATAAGAAAAGTTTTATTCTTGAGGTTATTGGTTCTATTATGAACGAGATTGAACTTCTTGATCCCCAGCTGATTGAAAAAAGTGATTTTTTGCAGAAAATGACAAAACTTATTGATATTACGCAAACTTTTGGTATATCGGGTAACGTTTCGACAGGAATTCCTGGCATTATCAATGTGGGTGCAGACTTTTCAGACAAGCAACTTCTTGCTCCAATTCAGCTTACTACCGTCGCTTTGGAGAAGAGCTTTAGCCAACTCTTGCAGTATGTAATGACAAATAAAATACGTGGTGTTGCCTACGAGGGGCTTATCATTCACGTCAATAATTTTGATGTTGTCATGGAATCGAATAAGAAGCAAACAAAACAGTTTTTTGCTGAGATACGGGATTTCCTCCAAACAAAAAATGTCTTTTTTATCTTTTTGGGTCCAAGCAATTTTTATAAAGAAATTATTGGGGTACAAGACCGAGTAAAAAGTATTTTTATGCCGCATCCTTTGTTATTGGAACCGTTGACAAAAAAAGAACTTGTGGATGCATTTAATAAACGATTAGCATTATTAAAATCAGAGAACGTTGAAGAAGTTATTAAACCCTTTGAAGATGAAGTTATTTTTGAACTCTATGATCTTTTTTCTGGAGATGTGAGGCTGGTGATGAAAGCGCTGAGGGATGTTTTAATAAGATTTGCAGATAAACTTCCTCAGACACTCTCGTCGGATGAAACGTTAATAATCCTTGGAGGCGAGCGAATATCTCGTATTGAGAAGCTATTAACGGAAGAACAGATGAAAGTATTGGGAATAATAGTCGGTAGTAAAAAGCCAATAACACAATCTGAGATAGCTGTTCTCTTAAAGAAAGCACCGACCAATATGTCCTCGTACTATTTTAGAAAATTAGCAGAACTAGGAGTCATTGAGGTAAAAAAAGAAGAGGGTAAACATAAATATTGGCATCTTACAAAGGAATTTTTACCTCTCCAGCGTTTATCTCAAGCGCAAAAAAATCTACAGGAAAAATTTGGTCAAGCCAACAGACAACTAGAGTTGTTCGGAAAATAAGAATTTGAGACAAATGAAACACATGTATGCCTTCTGCGAAAGTATTTTTTTTAGAATTTGTGAGGAAAGATAAAGTTGCACCTGGTGTTTATTCTTTTTATTTTTCTCTGCAGGACAAGCCTCACTTTCTTCCCGGACAATATCTCCAGATGACACTTCCTCATAAAAAAGTGGACGAGCGGGGGACGAGCAGGTATTTTACAATAGCAGCATCGCCTTCTGAAAAAGATATAATGGTGACGACAAAAAAAGGGAAGAGTAGTTTTAAAAAAACATTGTTTGGTCTTACTCCTGGAACTCAGATACAGTGTTTTGGGCCGATGGGGAAGTTTGTGCTAGAAATTTAGTATTTAATTTCAGGATGGGCGAGGGTATTTGGCCAGAGTTTGGGGTCGCCGTGAGTGACTTGATCTGTCGTGACCAGTATACCTTTGTGCATCTGTCGGCCGTAGGAGTTACGTAATTGTTTCTCATACACTTGTCTAGCAAATTTTTGAATCTGATAGCCTGCTGGATTGCCTGTCATACCGGGAAAATGTTGTTGGACTGCTTCTTTTGTGGTCCATACCTCGAACTTTTTGACATTTTCGCCATTTTCATCTGCATGAGCAATATTAACTTTATACAGATTTCCTTTCGGACTGACTTTTATCGGCCGGTTAATTTGGACGGTTGGCCGTGATTGAATACTTGCGAAATTCATAGATATAACTTTATTGTAAAGAAAAAAATAAATTTAATC
The DNA here is from genome assembly GCA_041743715.1 of Patescibacteria group bacterium. Classification (GTDB taxonomy): domain Bacteria; phylum Patescibacteriota; class Microgenomatia; order Levybacterales; family UBA12049; genus JACDET01. The sequence continues at coordinate 6,913 of JBGTMH010000045.1, forward strand.
AATAGCTTTTAATTGTTCGCTTTTTTCAGCTTCGAGTTCTTTCTGTACAGCACTACTCAGATGTTTGACAGAGGAGAGTTTTTGGCCAAGCCCCATGAATCCTTTGTTCACGTTGCTGTATTGGTTGGAGGCATTACCGATGTGTTTGCCTAAGACGTCAAGCGAATCATTCACTTTATCATAGTCAATTTGTAATCCACGCAACAGACGTAGGACATCTTTTGTTTGTTCTTCAATCTTGCGGCCTTCATAGGAGAGAAGGATGGTTTGTAAATGTGCATAGAGGGTACTGGGTGACACGATATAGACCCTTCGCACTCGTGCGTATTCTGTTAAATCATCAAAATTGACGATCTCGTAGAAGACTGATTCACTAGGAACGTACATGAGTGCGAAATCCATTGTTCCTTCATCTGGCAAAATGTATTTTTTGGCAATTGCATCAATGTGCTTTTTGATATCTCGGATAAATTCTTTCCGGAGTGATATGGTATCAGCATCTGTTTTGGATTTTGAAAGTTTCTGAAAGTTTTCCATAGGGAATTTTGAATCAATCGGCAGGATGCCTGCATCGGTTTGGATAGCAGCGTCAACTTTTTCTCCTGATTTGAATTGGTACTGCAAATGAAAACTATTTTTTGGAAAGATTTGGGTGATCAGATCTTTCAGGACTTGTTCACCGATATTGCCACGTAATTTTGGACTTTTAAGAAAATCTTGCAACTCCTGCATGCTCCGGCCAATTTCACTCATCTGTCCAACTTCACGCCCCACATCGCGGATCACTTCAGCTGCTTTATCCAGGCGTTCATTTAATTGTTTGGAATTTTCCTGAAGGGTTCTGACCATATGTGTCGAGTTCGTCTGCATAGATTCATTTAACGTTTTATTCGTCATCTCAAGAGATGACTGCATTGTCTTAAGCCACTCGACCAGCGATGCATCAGTCTCATTTTTTCTTAGATCAGAGAGTTTTTTGTTGAGGAAAAAAAACATCCCTGCAAAACCCAGGAGTATTACAATGAGGAGAACGGACAGGTTTTCCATAGGGGTATTGTATCATATGAATTTCATCCCAAGCGTTTATGCAGCAAGACCGTACGTTATCGGATTTCTCCAATTTTATAATATATTTTTGATAAATAGAGTAGGATTTATTTTTTACTGGCTATTTCCCAAAATTTCCAGAAAAGTTGTTTTTGCATCTGCGCATAAGTTGCATTGATAATTTCTACCCCAATATACTCACCATCTAACCAGTTAACAACTGCAACTGTACTATCAAAGATCGCTATATATTGTTTTATATCAAGAGTTTTGGGACTAATGTAGCGGGACTTATAAAATTTCCTCCAATTTGGAATATCCGTATACCAATAGTCCCCCTGATCAGTTTCATTTTCTACTTCGTAGAGTATGATTTTTCGTTCTACCTGTACAGATCTTATTTTTTCCGCATATGGTTTTCCGGCAATATCATTTTTGTTTTTATAACTAAAAGCTACAATTTCTTTTTTTGCAGATAATTGATTCCAGAGCATTTGTTTAAGGCCATCTTGTCCTCGGTAATGCTTTACTTCAAATTCTCTTTGTTGAAAATTGGGTATATTGCTTAATCCTTCAATAAGCGTTGGTACTAATTGTTTTTGTGCCATAAGAGCTTCTTCTTTTTCTTGAAGGAGTAATTCTATGTTTTTTGGACTTGCAGCCTGAATTTTTTTACCCCAGTTATTATTTGATTCCTCAAGTAACTTTTTCTTAACAAGTTTTTCAATATGCCTATATATCTTAGATCTATCTGTGTTTGTTTCGCGCGATAACTCAAGGGGCGTACGAGAACCGTGTTCAAGTAAATACAAATATATATTTGCCTCAATCTCTTCAAGTCCCAAGCTAATTAATTGAGTCGCTATAATCTGTTTGTTCATATAATCAATCAACCATTTTACAAATGCATTATAGGAGATATATAATTCTAAATCAAGTGCTATATCTATGTTCAAATTAATGCACAAATAGTATAAAACATGAAAATATTTAAAAAAATTATATTGATTGGCTACGCACCAAGTGATCTGGAGCAAAAGGAATGGCAACGAATTAAAAATTTTTCACAAGAAGCATTGCTTTTACCTAAAGACGCTCAGGGTATGAATAATAATTTAAAAGACACTGATTGTCTGCTTGTTAAGCTAGGCGCAACGATAGATAAGCAAATGATAGATACTACACCAATGCTAAAATATATTGGTATGCTAGGAACGGGATATGGCAGGATAGATACAGAATATGCAGCAAAAAAAGGAATTACTGTTTGCAATATAGCAGGTTATAGCAAAGAAGGAGTGGCGGAGTTCGCATTTGGGGTTTTAATAGAACAAATACGGGAAATTGTGAGAGCAAGATTACAAGCGGCTAATGGAGATTATTCAGAAGCAACATTTACAGGTACAGAACTAAAAGGTAAAAATTTTGGTGTAATTGGTTTAGGAAATATTGGGAATAGAATTGCAGAGATTGCCAACAAAGGATTTCATGCAAATGTATCATATTGGTCAAGGCATAGGAAAAAAGATACTGAAAAAAATGGAATAAAATATGAAGATGTTAATAAACTCTTAGCAAATAGCGACTTTGTTTCTCTTAATTTAGCTTATGTTCCTGAAACAAAAGAATTTATTGACGAGCAAAAAATAAGATTAATTAAACACGGTGCAATAGTACTCAACTTAGCGCCGATGGAATTGATTGATATAGATGCTTTGGAAAAAAGATTAAAAAAAGGTGACATTACTTTCATTCTTGATCACACAGACGAACTAAGTTTTAAGCAGGTAACACAACTCGCTAAATATAAAAATTGCATTATGTATCCACCCATTGGATATGTAACAAAAGAAGCAAAAGCTGCAAAGATTGTAATGTTTGTTGATAATATGGAAAACTTTCTCCAAGGAAGATCTAGTAATAAGATTTACTGAAATTTAACAATAGTCAGTTGAAGACTGATTGTTAATGAGTGAAGATTTAGGGTTTCATGCCTTCGTAGGCGTAGTTGTTGCCGTTTTGTCTGACGCAGACAAAGGGTGTGTCGGCACGCATGTTTGCGGCGTGACCTGGAGAGTTGATCCACATATTTACGACGTCTTTGTACTGAGAGGTCAACGCGATATTTTCTGTGACTTTTGTCCAACTGGTGTAGGGAAGTGTTTTGTTATTGATTCGGTTTTGGAATCCAGTGTGATTGAAGCTGGTTACAATTTCTGCAGCTCGTATTGTGGCGAAGTTGCATGTTTCGGAACTTGTTGTTACTGATGATAAGCCTTGGGAAGCCCGGTATTTATTGATTTCATTCATTATATATGTAATCGTATCAGTAGGTACAGCCGTGGGTATTACAGTTGGTAGTTTTGTAGGGGATGGTGTGGGTGATGGTGAAGCGTTGGTAATTGCTTTTGTTGGCGTTGGTGAGGATATGGTAATTATTTTTGTCGGAGTTGGAGTAGGTTTGGTTACTGCTTTTGTCGGAGTTGGAGATGGTTGGATATAGAGTGTTGGGGTAGGTGTTACCCGTGGTTTTCGCGCTGTACGTGCTGCCATAACTTGTGATGTGTGTGGTGTGGGAGTCTTGGCTAGTATGAGTTGCTGGAGAATTTGAATATGGGTGTAGCTTGTCGGAGTTTGTGCGGACACGGGTTGTATTGATGGAATGATGAGGGAGAGACATATTACTATGGTCAGTGAAGTGAGCAGGCGATATATCATAATTTAGTTTATTATACCCAAGTATGTAAGTCTGTCAATCTTGATATTTCAACCCAAACCCTTATTTTTTAGGTTCAAGTGTAAGAATTTTCATGTCTCATTTTTAGCTTCAAAAATATAACTCTGGGTCAGCAGTAATATCGTTCCAGGGCTCTGGATTGAAATTAAAATATGCCGCTGAGGCGATCATGGCGGCGTTGTCTGTACATAATTGCACCGGAGGAGCAAATAATCCAATTTCCAATTTCAAATTTCTAATTTCAAATGAGAATTTATCACGGAGGGTTTGGTTTGCCGCGACGCCGCCGCAGAGTAAGATAGATTTGACATTATATTGTTGGGCTGCTCGTATTGTTTTCCTCGTAAGCACGTCGACTATTGCTTGTTGCAGCGATGCGCTGAGATCGTAGACAATTTGTTCTTCTTTTTTTGAAAGTTTATTTTCTAAAATAACCTGTTGCCATCCTACCTTAGAATCCGGCATATCTTTTCTCAGAATTGGGAAGTACTTACTGGTAGTGTTAAGAAAAGCGGTTTTAAGTCCTGAAAAAGAAAATTCATAATCATGGTTGCCGATCATTGGACGAGGAAACGCAAAAGCTTTGGGATTTCCTTTTTGTGCCAATTGAGAAATCTTTGGCCCGCCAGGATAATTGTAACCAAGTAGTCTCGCGCATTTATCAAAACATTCTCCTGCCGCATCGTCTCTTGTCCCCCCCAAAAGTTGAAAGTCACCGTGTTTTTTTATAAAAAGCAAATCAGAATGTCCGCCTGAAACCACAAGGGCAATAAGTGGGAATTTGATTGTCGATTGACCGATAAATGTCGCGTAGATATGACCAACCATATGGTTGATGGGGATAATAGGCTTGTTAAGGATGTAGCTTATCGTTTTTGCTGTTTCAACACCAACTAAGAGTGATCCAATAAGTCCAGGGCCATATGTCACTGCGATTGCATCGATATTTTCAAGTGCCGTATCAGCTTTTTGTACTGTTTCTTGAATTACAGGCAGAACAAATTTCACTTGTTCTCGTGCAGCTTGTTCAGGGATAATTCCACCAGTTGGAATGTGCATAGCAAGTGAAGAAGCGATGCTACTGGATTTTACCCATAGGTTATTACCATGACCTTCTATGATTGCAGCTGCTGTTTCGTCACAAGATGTTTCAATACCTAAAATTGTCATATGTTTGACATTATAGCATTTGCAGCGAAAGCTTTATAATAAATACAATGACAGCATTTCATATAAAAATTATCGCGATTTTAACGATGATCATTGATCACCTTGGGATGTTCTTTTTTCCTGACATCTTTTTCCTTCGGATAATCGGGAGACTTTCTTTCCCTCTTTTTGCTTGGCTTATTGCAAATGGCGCCTATCATACCAAAAATAGACAGCAGTATTTAATGAGGCTTGTTCTTTTTGCATTTGTATCACAAATTCCTTTTTCGCTTGCCACCCAATTGATTGATCCTACATCAACGCTGCTTAATATATTCTTTACGTTGAGTATCGGTCTTATTGGGATAATCTTTCTTAAAAAGACACAGAGGAGGTATTGGCTTTTGATATCATTCCTCTGTGCTCTCCTTGCAGGTCTTCTCAATACTGATTATGGTGCTTTTGGGGTACTCTCTATAATCGCTTTTTATGTATTTTTTCATCATCGAAAATATCTGATTATATCGCAAATCAGTATTTTTTTCTTGATGTCTCTGCAAGGATGGTTTCTGGGAAATGTTGTTGGAGTTTTTGAGGTAATCGGATTAATTTCGCTTTTCTTTATTTTGCTATATAACAACAAGGAAGGATCCAGAATGAAGTATTTGTTTTACGTTTTTTATCCATTACAATATGTCTTCGTTTATTTTGTGAAGTTATTTTGGTAACGCTACATTGACGCTATCACCTGCTTTAAAGCCGTATTTTTTAGATAATCCAGCCTTTATTTCCAAAACTTTATCGACAGGTTGTCCTGGAGTATAGACAGTAAGCTTCTCTTGTGGTGATTTGGGAGGGGTGGCATTTTCCGCAATGGATACTATTTTGTCTTTGTCAATAAAAATAATATCAATTGCGAATTTCATATCTTTCATCCAAAAAGCGTGGTTTCCTGCTTTTGCAAATGTAAATAGCAACCCTTGGTCATCCGGAAGTGAGTTGCGTCCAGACAATCCTTTTTCAAGTTCTGCCGGTGTTTGGGCGACTTCTACCGTAAATGTATGTCCTTCGATTGTTACCGTTGTTTTAGGGGTACCAGGTTTGTAGAACTGAAAAAAGAAAATAGCAGCAAAAATAATAATGATAACGACAACAGCAATGAGGATTTTATTAAGATTCATAATAGTAAAAGTATCAAGTGTATCAAAAGTACCAAGAGTATCAAGGGCTTTTCGTACTTCTTACATTTATAGTTCTTCTAACATAGCTATCAGTTTGGTTGTCGATTTGTTTGAAATTGGCTCAAGTACATCGACTACATTTGCTCCAATCAATTTTGCTTGACGTTCTTTATGCGATCGATATGGATCACCTGCTGTTGTCGCGATTATAGCAGGTTTTAGTTGATTTATCAGCATATCATAAGCATTATTATCAACGAAAGGGGGTAATGATATCACAAAATCTACGATCGTAAGATGTGTGAGGATTTTTGCGCGGTCTTGTTGCGTATTGATAGGACGAGTTGGGCCTTTGGTTTTAATAATCGTCTCATCTGCCTCAAGTAGTACAAACAAGACGTCTCCTTGCTTTTTTGCCTCTTCCAAAAAAGTAATATGGCCGATATGGAGGATATCAAAACAACCACCCACCAAAACTATTTTCTTTCCTGCAGTTTGTATTTGTTTAGAAATTTTTATTGCCTCTTCAGATGTTATTATTTTTTCAACCATAGTTTTGGAATAACCCAATAAACAAATCAATTATTCTGCATTGAGACTTTGAATGTAGTATTGGTTTATTGGGTTATTTGCTTATTCCTTCGTTCCACGAAGGTATACTGCTTGCCATGGGCGGTAGTTGGATGAGAATGTATCTGAAAGTAACACTTTTCCATTATTCTTAACGGTTCTGGTGAAAAAGACTTTGGCTCCTGCTGCTGCGAAATCAACTTGTTTGACTTCTCCTTTGGGAAGATTGGGGTCGTCTTCATATTTTGGTTCTGGTGCCGGTGTTTCTGAAAGAATAACTGGTTTGCTGATCGCAACTTCACGATTATCTTTTGTGCCATAAAGTGCAAACGTAAGACGCTTTTCGTCGAGGTCTATGTAGGTTTGGATCAAAAGGTGCTGTTTTGTATCGTTTTTAAATTTTAAATCGACACTGGGTGAATAGATCGCCGCGTCTATCCCCGGACTTGAATCTTCTTCGTAATAACTGACCCTATAAGCATGTGGATTTCTCTCAACGATTGGTAGCCCAGCATTGAGGGCTGCGCGGAAAAGCGTTGTTGAGACTTGGCAGACACCACCACCATCACCAAGCACGGTTTTGCCATTATTGATCACATACGCTTGTCGGTAGCCGCTGAAAACTGAGATATCACCAACCGTTTTATTAAAAGAAAAAACTTCTCCTGGTTTGATAAGCGTTCCATTCAGGCGAGTCGCAGCCAAGCTAATATTAAAAACACGGTTTTCGATTGAATGGTAAAAGAGTGACGTACCGACACCGACTTGTTCCTTAATACCCAGCGTGCTCGCTTTATCTTCCGCAACTGCTGATGGGACTTGACGGATAGGAACTGCCATGGTAATTGTCTGAGAATTTTGACTAAGAAGGACGGAGCGCAATTGATGCAACATTTCTCGCTTGAGCACTTCCTCATCGACTGCTTGTCCATCCCTGCCTATCCGGAATGTCACAACGCGGTTGTTTTCGAAGTTAAAGAGCGGATCAACAGGTTTAATTTCTATTTTTTTTCTCAACGGGTCGATAAGCTTTTCAAGATTCTCTTCAGAGTGACGGTACGCTGGGGGAAGTGGGATATTTTGTGTGTATGCTTGGAAAATAAGACTCATGTTAGAAAGCATATCATCAGATCGTCCGATACTCAGTGCTTGGTGGGCAAGGAGATCGGCATCATACCCGAAATCAATCTGCCTGGCAGATATCGTTGCCACTGCTTGGGGTGATTTGAGAATAAAGTTTGTTTGCTCGATGCTTTTATTTTTTTCAGCAAAATAATTTTTTACTTCACCTTGTGTTTTGCCACCAAAATCTATCCCGTTTACGAGTACTCCCTCATAGACACGATCGGTATGTGTTTTTTGATAGAATATATAGAGAAAACTGGTAAAGAAGAACAATCCTAAGATGCCACCGAGAGTGAACCAGAAAACACTTTTCCAAACACGTGCTATTTTCTTTTTTTCAATCTTCATTTTTTGTAACGGTTTTACAAACACATTATTGTGAGGTAGGATTGCCATGTTGTATGTATAGGTATTATACTATAAATAAGGAATTTTATGGATAAAAAGGATGAAAATGTTGTTTTTGATCCCGCGCAGCAGGGGCAACAGCCAGCAACAGAGCAACCTGCGGGTGAACAACCTGTAAGCGAACAGCCAGTTGGAGAGCAGCCCACTACCGATGTCGCGCAGACTGAATCACCAACAGGTGAAGAAGTAGCAGGTGAAGAAGTTGCGGGTGAAGAAGTAGCAGGTGAAGAACTTGAGCAGTCAGCCGAAGACTCTGAACCACCTCCTCCAGCTGGTTTTTTGGGAAATGGTTTGTGGAAAAAAGTTCTGATTGGGGTTGGGATTCTCATCGTGCTTATCATTGTTATTATCATGTTAATTCCCAAAGAATCAGGAACCAAGCAAGTAACTTTGACTTGGTGGGGTTTGTGGGAAGATCGTCCAGCTATCCAAACGCTTATCCTTGATTTCAAAAAGACCCACCCAAATATTGATGTGGTTTATGAAAAAAGAAGTCATCTTGACTATCGAGATAAATTAGTAACAAGAACACAAAGCAGCAAAGGACCTGATGTGTTCCGATACCATAATACCTGGGTACCAATGCTTTCAGAGATACTTTTACCTCTATCAGCTGATGTTATATCACCTGAAGAATTCAAAAAAGTCTATTACCCCGTGATGCAGCAGGATCTCGTGAGAAACGGGGCGATTTATGGTATACCTATGATGGCTGATTCACTGGCTCTGTATGTCAATCCTGAACTGTTTGAGGCTGCCGGAGTGCAGGTGCCGAGAAATTGGTTTGAATATCGCGATGTTGTTCAGAAGCTAACGGTTAAAGACGCGGCTGGAAAGATTAAAACCTCTGGTGGCGCTTTAGGGACCTATGACAACGTCACGCATGCTCCTGACATCATTTCGCTATTATTTGTGCAGCAAGGAGTTGATATGAATAAATTTTTAAGTACGACCAAGCAACAATCAGAAGCACTGAAATTTTATACAGCATTCGCAACAGATGAGAAAACGAAGGTCTGGGATGCTTCTCTTGATAAATCAATCCTCTTATTCAGTCGGGGAGAGCTTGCTATGTACTTTGGATTTTCTTGGGATGTATTTGCGATCCAGCGGTTAAATAAAGATCTTGAATTCAAAATCTATCCTGTTCCTGAGCTAAATGGTAAAAAAACCACCATAGCGAGCTATTGGGTAGAAGGGGTTTCATCAAAAAGTCCAAATCAAAAAGAAGCTTTAGAATTTATGCACTTTCTTGCACAAAAAGAAACGGCCGAGAAATTCTATACAGAAACTTCAAAAACACGGGCTTTTGGAGAACCATACGCACGGTCAGATTTACGGGAGAGTCTTCGCGAGTATCCACTTGTCTACCCTTTTGTGAGTCAACTTGATGACGCTGCTTCCTCTTTTTTTGCCAGCGATACACATGACGGTGAAACAGGGCTGAATTCGTCATTGAATACATATCTCGGTACATCAGTTCGTTCGATGACTGAGGATGCTGATTCTGCCGATTCTGCAGCTGAGAATCTCAATAAAGGGGTGTTTCAAGTTTTTGAAAAATATGGCATTCAACAGCTACAATAAGACACGTTTTACATCTGACGAACAAGCCATTCTCACGACAATTCTTTATAGCGATATCTTTGAATTTCCGCTCACCCAAAAGGAGTTGTGGCGGCTTCTTATCAGCAAAAAGAAAATAGAGAAGCGTGCATTTACTCAAGCATTGGATCATCTCTCATGGGTGATTATAAAAAAAGATGGGTATTATTGTTTGAAAGGAAAACAAGAAATCGTGTCCAAACGTGTGGGAAATTTATCCGAGGTAAAGGCAAAGCTCATCCTTGCTAAGAAAGTTGCCTTGCGACTTTCTGTTATTCCCACAATCTCGTTCATTGGTATCAGCGGAGGGTTGGCTGTGGGAAATGTCACAGCGGCTGACGATATAGATCTTTTCATTATCGTCAAAAAAAACACACTGTTCAGTAGCAGATTTTGGATCGTTATGCTTTTAGAACTATTACATGTGAGACGGTTTCCCCGGATGCGGAATACAGCAAATACTATCTGTGTTAATTTATTGATTGATGAGACATCACTTACGTGGCCAACTGATAAGCATGATTTGTATACGGCACGTGAAATCGCACAAATACAGCCACTATTTGAACGGGAGAAGATGTATCGTATATTTCTACAACACAATCAGTGGATAAAGAATTTTTTACCCAACGCGTTTGAGTCTCTACAAGCAGTTGTTCCAACAAAAGTATCTCAAAAAGAAAGGATAATTATTCTAGAAAAGATAGGAATTTTTCTTCTCTTCGAACACTGTATGCGTCTTCTCCAAATTGCTTATATGAAACGTCGTCAAACCACCGAAATGGTTACAAAACATCAACTTGCCTTCCATCCAAAGGACTATAGGGCCAAAACGCTTTCGCAGTTAAAGCTAAAACTGCGACAATTCGGTTTATTGACAAACCTTTGAATAAGCTTTATACTGGCTCAGAATTGAGCTCTGAAGCTTAAAATCACTATGAATAGCAAAAAAGTATACCTTACAAAAAAAGGATTTGATGACCTCAAAACTGAATATAAAGATTTGGTTGAAAAAGATCGTCCTGGGGTAGTTGAACGACTTTCCTCAGCACGCGAGATGGGCGATCTTTCCGAAAATGCCGAGTACACAGCGGCTCGGGATGAGTTAGCATTTATTGACGGCAGAATTGAAGAATTAGAATCGTTACTGAAACACGCGCAACTCATTGCTGATGGACAACATGGTGCACAGGCTATTGATTTAGGTTCAGAAGTCGTGATTAAAATTGCCAACCGCAAAGAAGCCTTTACCGTGGTTGGTGAATGGGAAGCAGACCCAGCAGAAAAAAAGATTTCCCACGAGTCCCCGCTTGGCAGGGCTCTTATAGGCAAAGCAGTAGGCGACGAAATCGAAGTAGACGCCCCAGCTGGAAAAATGGTTTATACGGTGGTTTCGATAAGTTAATTATTAGCCTCATATATAAGTCCCTGTTGACCCCTCGAACCTGAAGTTTTATAATGCAAGATACTGCTATGGATAAAGCGATTGAGAACATACGAAAATATGTCAGGGCTGCGAATTATCTTTCTGTTACGCAGATTTATCTTCAAGATAACTTTCTCTTGCATCGTGCTCTGAAACCAACGGACATCAAACCCAAACTTTTCGGTCACTGGGGGACGTGTCCGGGGATTAATTTTGTCTATGGACACCTGAACTATTTAGTCAAAAAGCATCAGCAGTCTACAATTTTTGTGTTGGGTCCCGGGCACGGGATGCCGGGGTTACAGGCAAATTTATTCCTTGAGGGAACGCTCCAGAAATATTATCCGCAAGCGACACGAGACGCAAAAGGTATTGGGTATATCTCGAAGATGTTTGCCTGGCCATATGGATTCTCAAGTCACGCGACTCCTGAGGCTCCGGGGACGATACTTGAGGGAGGAGAGTTGGGGTATTCTTTGGCATCTGCTTATGGGGCGATTCTTGATAATCCTGATTTACTAGCTGTTACGTTGATCGGTGATGGGGAAGCTGAAACAGGTGCCATCGCTGCAGCGTGGCATATTAATAAATTGATTGATCCGGCAACCAATGGCGCAGTTTTGCCGATTCTCCATGTTAATGGATATAAAATTTCAGGACCGACAATTTTTGGCCGGATGAGTAATAAAGAATTAGAAGACTTATTCAGCGGGTATGGATACGAGCCGTTTTTTGTGGAAGGCGAAAATATTGATGTACAGATGTTCACGACACTGGAAAAATGTTACCAAACCATAAAAGGAATCCAATCGACTGCACGTGAGAATCCAAATGCTTATAAACCCCGCTTCCCGATGATTGTTATGCGGACACCAAAGGGGATGACGACTGTGAAAGAATTGCGGGGGATAAAGATTGAAGGCACGATACTTGCGCATCAAGTCGTTATGCCAACAGTCCGTGGCGATGATCAGGAATTACATGCTCTCGAGGAGTGGCTTCGTTCCTATCATTTCGAAGAATTATTTGATACGGAAAAAGGGTTTGAAGACGCGATCTTGGATGTCATTCCACAGGACAGCCTTCTTATTGGAGATAATCGTGACGTCTTGGGTGGAACATATAAACCACTTGTGCTTCCTGAGACAAAAAAATTGGCCAAACCTGTTGCTATGCCTGGAAAAGTTCAATCAAATGCCCTGCGTATGTCAGGTACCTATTTGAAAGAAATCTTTCGTCTCAATAGTGAACAAAAGAATTTCCGACTTATGTCTCCTGATGAAACCTATTCAAATCGTCTGGACGAAGTTTTCCAAGTAACATCTCGAGGATGGGTTTGGCCACATGATCCACAAGATCGTGATATCACCAGAGACGGAAGAGTCATGGAAATCCTTTCAGAGCACAATATGCATGGGCTGGCGCAGGGGTATGTGTTGACCGGACGCCATGCTGTTTTTACCACCTATGAAGCATTCGCCCAAATCTTCTCAAGCATGGCACATATGTATCAGAAGTTTCTCAAATACGTACGCAAGATGCCATGGCGGGAGGATATTGCATCGATGAATTATTTGTTAACTTCAACGGCTTGGCGGCAAGAGCACAATGGGTATTCTCATCAAAATCCGAGCTTTGTCTCAGGTATGCTGGAAAAACACAATGACTTCATAAAAGCATATTTCCCAGTAGATGATAACAGCATGCTTGCAGTGATGGAAGAGACGATGTCCTCCAAAAATCAAATGAATATTATCACTGCTGGTAAAACACCTGAGCCCCGATGGTTGACATATGAGCAAGCGAAAGAAACGTTAAAGACCGGTCTTCTGACGTGGGATTTTGCGAGTGATGAAAATCCTCATGTGGTATTGGTCGGAATCGGGGACTATGTTACCAAAGAAGCGCTTGCAGCGGTTGAATTAATTAAAAAAGACGCACCTGAAATTCGAGTACGCTTTGTGAATATCGCCCGTCTGCAAGCAGCCTGTTCCTGCGTTGGAGAGTTTCATCCACAACTTCCTGATGCTGAACGCCATTTTACTGTAGACAAACCGGTCATTATTAATTTCCACGGGTATCCCGAAGTGATGCAAGCGATGCTGACACACGTGAAGAATCCTGGACGTTTCTCAGTTCATGGGTATGTAGAAGAAGGTGGGACAACGACGCCGTTTGATATGCAGGTGAGAAATAAAACAGACCGTTATCATCTGGCAATTGAAGTATTGTATATAATGGAAAAAAATGGAATAGTAACGAGTGAAAAAGCACAAGAATTACAAGAGCAGTACAAAAAAGCATTGAACGATCATTATTCATATGTTACCGAAAACGGTGCTGATCCTATAGAGATTGAACAATGGCAATGGGATGGCGTTGTACCTGAAACAAATGTCGCGAGGGGTGTTGATCACGAAACAGTATTAAAAAATGCCCGCACGATTGCTTTTGTGGGACTATCAGATAAGCCAGAGCGGCACAGTCACAAAGTTGCAAAATATTTCCAGAAGAAAGGATACCGAGTTATCCCCGTTAACCCGAAGTTACAGGAAGTACTGGGCGAAAAATCTTATGCCAGCATAACGGAAATTCCAGGAGATATTCATATAGACATCGTCGATATCTTCCGCAAACCAACCGAAGTCATCCCCCACATGCAAGAAATTGTCGAGCGGGGCAACATAAGAACAGTCTGGCTCGCTGACGGAGTCAATACACACGAAGCCGAAGATTTCGCCGAAGACTATGGCCTTTCTCTCGTGACTAACTACTGTATCCTCGATGCGTATAAGGATATGCAGAAGTAGAGCCTCAATTTTTATATTCATGAACTTTTTTCTGTCTTGACTCGGGTACTTTGTACATGTAATATATGTACAGTGATTGATCTGAGGAAGATAATAGGATTTGAATGGGATGAAGGGAATTTTGATAAAAACTACAAAAAACACGGAATAACAACGAAGGAGGCAGAAGAGGTTTTTTTAGATGAGAAACAGTTAGTTTTAGAAGATGATAGGCATTCTCAAAAAGAAGAGCGATTTACCATGATCGCTAGGAGTACAAATAATAAAGTGCTTTTTATAGTATTTACGATGAGGGGAAATAGTATTCGAATTATTTCAGCACGAAAAGCAAATAAGAAAGAGGTGAGGTTATATGAAGAAATTTAAGAAAATTCCAAAGTTTAAATCAGAAGCAGAAGAAAGAGAATTTTGGCAGACTCATGATTCAACTGAGTATGTCGATTGGTCAAAAGCCAAAAGAGGAATCCACTTTCCTAATCTCAAACTTACTACGCGTCCAATTACCTTACGGCTTCCCGAAGGCATGATTGATAGATTAAAAATCCAAGCGCATAAGATGGATATTCCTTATCAAGCACTGATTAAAAAATTCATCTTTGATGGTTTGGCAAAATAGGTGTTAACTTTGTAATGCGAGGGTTAATGAGTGTTCTTATACCAGTCCGTTATTGCTGCTCGATGTTTGTAGGCGATATTCTGAGGGAGATTATCTGATGTAAAGTAGCGCAAATCGGTAAATTCACTACCCCGCGTGATAGGTCCACTAACTGTTCCAAAAAATATAATATCCAGATGCATTCCGCGAGGATCATCATCAATCAGATATGTTCCGATTATTCCTTCAATGATAATGTTTGTCCCAATTTCTTCTTGTGCTTCTCTTCGGACTGCGACTTCTGCCGTTTCTTCATAGCTGATAAATCCACCCGGAAGCACCCAGTAATCCTTAAAGGGTTCATGTGCCCGCTTAAGCATGAGCACTTTTCCGTCTTGATGTAAGAGTATACTCACAACGGGTTTGGATTTATTCCAGAAAATAAAGTCACAATTTGTACAGGCTTTTACTTTTTCCCGGTCAATTTTTTTGGCAATAAGTGGTTTACAGCAGTGAGGGCAGAATTTGTAGAGATTATATTGGTTCGGTGGTGACGGCATACATTGATTATAACAGTCTTTCTTGTATTTTGATTCAATCGGGATTACAATATACATATTATGCAACCACTCGTTATTGAAGCAAAACTTTTGGTGCAAGCGATAGTAAAGAATTACCATCCTGAGAAAGTTATTCTTTTTGGATCGGGAGCACGCGGGGATTCTCATGGTAATTCCGATATTGATCTTCTTATTATCAAAAAAAGCGATAGAAAAAAAGCATATAGGATAAAAGAAGTCTTTGAATCGCTTCGCACGACACCTCGTACCTATCCTTTGGACCCAATTGTTTATACTCCAGATGAAATTAAGAAACGTCTTTCTCTGGGTGATTACTTCATAAAACGAATAATGGCAGAAGGAAAAATATTGTATGGAAAGTAAGAAGCAGAAGTTAGCGCAAGAATGGTTTGATGCAGCTTTAAGCGATTATGAATATTAATGCAAGTATTATTAAAAAAGAAGTAAAGAAATTTTCTCTTGTACCCAATCTTTCTGATTACGAAAAAATCTACAAATCCTTCTCTTGGAAGAAGGCTGAGAAAGAGTTGGTGGATTTTTTTGCTGATGGGACGTTGAATATTGCATATAACTGTATTGACCGGCATGCGAAGTCAGAGAAAAAGGATAAAACTGCTTTGTTGTTCACTGATGCAAACGGGGGGAAAGAAGCGTATACATTTGGGGATTTAAAAAAGCAGACTGATAAGTTTGCGAATGTTCTCACTTCAAACAAAATAATAAAAGGTGACCGAGTCTTTCTTTTCTTGCCGCCAATTCCTGAAAGGTATGTCGCCTTTTTTGGAATCTTAAAAGTGGGTGCAGTGGCAGGAACACTTTTTTCTGCATTTCAGGAGATGGCGCTTTTGGATCGACTGAAAGATAGTGGGGCAAAAATGGTGATTACCAATGCAGTGTTGTATCCCCGGATTGAAAAGATTTGGAAAGACCTGCCTGATCTTGAAAAAGTTATTGTTGTTGAACGAGGATCTGAGGATCAACCCCAGGGGAAAAAGATTGTTTATTATGGGAAGGAAATGAAAAGTGCCTCAGAAGACTTTGAAACTGCGCATCTTAAGAAAGATGATTACTCCTATATGCTTTATACATCAGGGACAACCGGCAAACCAAAAGGCGTTATGCATGCGCACTATGATGTACTCCAGGCGATGGTAACGACCAAATATGTGCTTGATCTTCAAGAAAAAGATATCTATTGGTGTACAGCGGATCTCGGTTGGGTGACCGGTGTTGTCTATGGTGCACTCGGTCCGTGGGGGCTTGGGATAACGCAAGTTTTGTCTGAAGGACGGTTTAGTCCGCAAGGGTGGTATACCGTTTTGAAAGAAAATAAAGTAACTGTTTGGTATTCTGCACCGACTGCTATCCGTATGTTAATGGGAGCAGATGTTGATCCAAAGAAATTTGAGCTCACGGATCTCCGGTATCTGGCCAGTGTGGGTGAACCATTAAATCCAGAAGCTATTTGGTGGGCGCTTGAGAAATTTGGGTTGCCGTTTCATGACACCTGGTGGCAAACAGAACAAGGTGGTATTACGATTACCAATTACCCTGTGATGGATATCAAGCCCGGTTCTATGGGTAAGCCGCTTCCTGGAGTTGTCGCAGCAATTATTGATGATAACGGGAAAGAGTTACCTGTCGGACAAGAAGGTAATTTGGCATTACTTGCAACAAGTGTTTCTTCTTTAATGAAAACAATTTGGAAGAATGAAGAAAAGTTTCGGTCGTATTTTAAGGACAAATGGTACATCTCTGGTGACCGTGCTGTGAAAGATACGGATGGCTATTATTGGTTTATCGGTCGGGCAGATGATGTGATCAATACGTCGGGTGAACGTGTTGGACCATTTGAAGTAGAAAGCGCGCTCGTTGAGTATCCTGATGTCGTTGAAGCAGGTGTGATTGGCAAGCCGGATGCAGTACGCGGGGAAATTATTAAAGCATTTGTGGTGGTAAAACCAGGCGTTGCACAAACGGACGAATTGATAGAAAAGCTCAAACAGCATGTTAAAAAACATTTGGCAGGTCATGCATATCCCAGAGAGATTGAGTTTATCGACAAGTTGCCAAAGACTCGCTCAGGCAAAATCATGAGAAGGATTTTGAAAGCCAAAGAATTAGGCCTCCCTATTGGTGATACTTCAACGCTTGAGGATTATTGACAGAATTGATTTAATAAGTATACTTATCAATAACCCTTGCCGCATCGGGATTTTGTCTTAACAGTTGAATCACTTCTGGATGAACATACTCTGTGAGAGCCAGTGATGTTCTAATCACTTCTTTGAGTTGCGCTCTCCGGTGTCCTGTTAAACCGTCTAAACATTTTGGCAAATAATTAGGTGCTGTAGCAAGAATGGTAATTAAAGATGATGTCGCTTCATCGGGATTGCTAAAAGCATGTCCTCCAAAAATTTCATCTCTTGTGCCGAGTAATGTTTTCGTAGCTTTTCCATCCTTCAGACATGTAAACTCTTGGTCATTATTATAATATTGTTTGACTGCTACTGGAATGAGTGGTGTCGCCTCTTGATATATCGTGTAATTATCTAAAAGTTTTCCACGGACACCTTTAACATAATAAGGCACTTCAAATATACTTACTGCTTCGCAGCCTGGATTGGTGAAGGGGGCGTAGATTTCAGGTTGATCCTCGAGCATTGCTTGAGAAGTAAACTCCATGGCCTGTACATAATTAGTTACTCGGTCTATGCCGTATACTTGAATAACTTCTGGATCTTGCAACACAAGATTAAATCTTTTTGAGGTTTCTAGAAAAGCATCTGCAATTGCGTCTCTATTGTCTGATATGAAGTCGCGATAGAGTGAATCCCGTACAACTTTACAAGCATTTCTTACCCGATTTATTTTTTCAGTAAGTGTTTTATCTTCTGGTATGGTATTTGTTTCAAGGTATTGATTCCAATCCTGATTCAATCCGTGCGTTGCTTCGTGGATACCAGTAGTTTTAAATAGTCTTTTATTAAAATAAACACCTTGTTCAGTAGGCCCATAACCGTCACTAATAAAAAAGTTAACAGATTTATCTCGTAGATTAAAGTTTCCGTTATCTTGAGCGCTTGGTAAAACCCTAATGCTTCTAATATTGCCTTTTTTTGCAGCAAGCTTGAAGAGTGGGTGATTAATGGTTTCTAAAAATGCTTCTTTATAAGCTGTTGGTAGTATCTCTGCAAATTGCATATCGGCATACTCGCCATTTTCTACTGTGACTACTGCGGCAGGAGTAACGGGTTCATCGCCTTCGTACCACTTCCCTGTGATTGGGGGGAGTGCATTTTTTTCTTGAATGGGTGCTCTTTCAGCGTGGGTACCGGTTGATGGGAATTGCGGTGCTTGTGTTTCTGCTCTTGAGCATGCACTTGGAAGCAAAAATAAAGGTACTACAGCCGCTGCTGCAAGTCTCCTTCTTAGTCTTCGTGGATTTTCTGGAGTCATCGAGGAATTATAACTTATAGTATCGACTTGTGCAATCCAATGAGTTTGTATATATGACTCACTATTTACGCATATAAAACTTCTTTTCCAAATAACATGCAACGCCTAATCTGCTTGCTTCATAATGCGGTTCGGTGAGTTTTCGAGGGTCACACCAGAACCATTCAGTAAGTTTCTCTGGTTCCATCACTTTGGGTGTTCCAGAAAAAGTTTTTGCAAGAAGGATAATAGAAACTGAGTGTCTTCCTTCTTCATTGAACGTTTCTAAATTGTTGGTAATGCATAGGACTTTTGGACTCCTAATATCCAGATCAGTTTCTTCTTTTACTTCTCGTATTGCGGCTTCCTCAAAGGTTTCACCTAGTTCTAAAGAGCCCCCGACTATGGAGTATTTCGGTGCATGTGTACCAATTCGTTTGGCAATCAGGATATTTCCGTTCTTATTTTCAATAATGACACCGATGCCGACCAGGGGTCTTTTGCATAGCATAGATCGATTATACCAAGAAATTAATATTTGAAGATTTGGAAAAGGTTGCTGTAGTCATCTGTCCAGAGTTTTATGTCTGTTCTACTTGGCTTGTCCTTTTTTGCTTTGTTAAGTGCTGAGGTCGTAAGTAATGATTTATCAGCCGCGAGAAACGCCCATTTGGAACGTGACTGCATATCATTTGCAGGAGGCACATCGATAAAAATAACATGCATCTTGTGATATTGCGCAGCTTTTTGGATGACAGGAATGAGATCAAGATAGGTATTTGAAATATGGACCGCGATAATACTCTCCTTTGCAAGATGTGCTTTATAGAGTGCAAATGCTTCTTTGGTCAGCAGATGTACGGGGATTGCGTCATCGTTAAATGCATCCACGATAAAGAGATGATAGTTCTGCTTGTTATTTTCTTTGAGTTCTTTTTCCATTGAAAGCCTTCCATCACCGACAACATTTGTCACTTTTGCAGGTGTGTTGGCAAGATAGGTAAAATGTGTCTTTGCCAGTTCTACATCTAACGGATTTAATTCATAAAATTTGATAGTATCTCCCTCTTGTCCATATGCTGCGATTGTCCCAACACCCAGTCCGATAACACCAATCTGTAGTGGAGTCGTTTTTTCGCGAACACTATCGACAGCAAGTCCGATACTCTTTTCTCCAAAATATGTTGTCGGTTTCATCTTTTGTGACTCAGCCAAGGGTTGGCAACCATGGATAATTTTGCCATTGAGTAGGCATCGGGTATCGGTTTTTTCTTGCTGCATTATTCGGAGTGTACCGTAGGAATTTCTCCAAACGCCAACTGAATTATTTGTTTGTTCAAGAAATAAGGCTATGGAAATGATTCCAAAAAAGAAACTGACAACAGCGATAAGAAAGACGGTCATTTCTTTTTGGGACCGGAGACCAAAATCAAGTCGGCGGTACAGAAATGAATTTTTATACTTGATAAGCACAAGGACTGCAATAAGCGTTGTTAAAAATAACCCAAGCAAGAATTCCCAAAAGAGTCCAATAAAAAAAATCGGCGCGATAATCGCGACAATTAATGCTCCTACCACACTGCCGAAAGCCATTACTAAGTAAAAGGCATTTATGTCTTTTGTTGGGGGTCTCGTGGCAAAAAGTTCACCGTGACACACCATAAAACAGCTGAAAAGCATAATGGTATACAAAACAAGCTCGACAAAAATGCTCAGTGCAGGCGGCTGGGTCAGAAGGGCTAGGACTACAGGAATAGTCAGAAGAAAACAATACGCGTAGAGATTCCGTTTGTAAAAAGATCGCTCACTAAAGCATAGGATAAAAGAAAGAAGATATAATCCGAGCGGCAGAAGCCAAAGAAACGGAATCGGGGCGATACCCTGTGTCAATTGATGTGTTCCAGCAAGAAGCATGAGTGATGAGACTGCGGGAAGAAAGAGCCAGAGTCTATACTGTGTCATCCCGACCGAGTCCGCAGACGAGTGGAGGGATCTTTTCAACTGTGCCGCTTGTGGTGAGAAGATTCCTCGACTCCTTTCAGTCGCTCGGAATGACAAATAAGTACAAAATACAAGTAATAAACATAAAATAATAAAAATAAGTGACCAAATCTGTCCTTGGTTTTGTAATGAAAGAAAGGGTTCGATAAAAAAAGGATAACTAATAATTGCCAACAGGGAGCCCGCATTGGAAAGAGCATAGAGTGGATAAGGAGATTTTTTATGAGGAAGTACACTGAACCATTTTTGTAAAAGCGTGCTGGTTGTGGAGAGAAGAAAATATGGTAGCCCGACACTTATCAGTAAGATAGCAAGTACCTGGATTACCGGTGCGTATGTCTCAGGAAGTTTTAGTTCAACTCCTGGTGTAATAGGTGAGTTCCAATGTGAAAATAAAAGCACCGTAATAATGACAATTGTCACAACTAATGTACTATGAAGCAAGAGCTGCTGTCTTAATGAGAATTTTGTGAGCAGATACGCGTACAAGTAACCCGCCAAAAGCAGGGTTTGAAAAAATAACAGTGAGGTTATCCAAACAAACGATGTTCCACCAAACCATGGAAGAATATATTTTCCGATGAGCGGTTGGACTTGGAAGAGCAGAAAAGCGCTGAGGAAGATGGTTACTGAAAAACTGATGAAGTAGAGAAGCGAATGGTTGTATTTCATGTGGGTGCATTGATTATAGCAGAGAAATTATCTACAATTAACTGCTATGTTGATTCAACAAGACTTTTCGCTTTCAGAACGACTTTGGTATAAAATCGGCGGCAGGGCAAAATATTTTTTGACTGTTGAGAACAGGGACGACATCACAGAAGCGCTTGCCTTTGTCAAAAAACGTAAACCGAATCGTTTATTTATCTGTGGACTCGGATCTAACCTCATTTTTTCGGATGAGTACTTTGATGGGGTTGTAATTCAAATTGTTTCAACAAAAAATCATTCTGTGCACGCTATAGAAGGGGGGAAAATTACTGTTTTTGCCGGGACTGTTCTTGACGATGTCATTACGTTTTCTTTTAGTCATAACCTGACTGGACTTGAGTGGGCTGGTGGTTTGCCTGGTACAGTGGGTGCTGGGGTTCGTGGAAACGTGGGTGCTTATGGCGGAGAGATAAAAGATTCGCTCGTTACTGCTGAAGTGTTGGATTATTCGGGTGGCAACCTAGTTGTAAAAACGTTAACAAACGAGCAATTACAATTTGTTTACAGGGGGAGTTTGATAAAGTCCCACAAAAAAATGGTGGTTATATCTGCAACGTTTGGACTCAAAAAAAGTTCGGAGGAGAAAATAGAAGAAGCACAAAAAGTTTACATGCACAACAAACAGTTACGAAAAGACAAACATCCTCTAGAGTATCCCAACTGTGGATCGGTATTTAAGAATTTAAGAAAGAAAGATGAGATTGAAAAAGTTCTCTCAATCTATCCGGAGTTCAGAGAAAATGTTGAGAAGAAATGGTTTGGCAAAATTGCAGTGGCAAGTTTGATAGAACGGTTAGGATTAAAAGGATACCGGATAGGGGATGCACAAGTGTCAACTAAGCATGCACTTTTTATCGTCAATCTCGGTCACGCAAAAGCAAAAGATGTGTTGCAGATCATTCAAGACATTCAGGAAAAATTTGAGAACGTCTTCGGATTTCAGTTGGAAGTTGAAGTTGAAATTGTAAAATAGTTCTGTTACAATGCATTTATATCTATGAAATCTGTTACCTTAATTTCAAAAAAGTCAAAGAAGCCTCTCGCCTGAGGGACTCTCTTTGTGGAAAAGAAAGAGCGCCCCTCAAATGAGGGGTTTTTTAGTGGAAAAATTTAGAGAAAGGAAATATTATGCAAAGAGTTGATAGAAGTGAGTCAAGAAATGGTGTTTCGCCAGATCGTGCAACATTAAAAAGTTTGACACTACCATTTCACAGAGAACGGCTTATTGCAATAACAACTGAATATCCAACACCAGTTTATCTCTACGATGAAGCAGGAATAAGAGCAAGCGCACGAAGATTAATCGATGCTTTTTCTTGGGTAAAAGATGGAAGAGGTGGGGGATTTAAGAATTTTTTTGCAGTGAAGGCTACCCCAAATCCTGCAATATTGGGAATTCTGAGAGAGGAAGGTCTTGGTGCAGATTGTAGTTCACTTCCCGAGCTGATGCTTGCTGAGCGCTCAGGGATAGTCGGTGAAGATATCATGTTCACTTCAAATAATACTCCAGCGGAAGAATTTGTAGCAGCAAGAAGATTAGGTGGAATCATAAATCTTGATGATATTAGTCATATTTCATTTTTAGAAAGACATGCTGGGATACCACCAGTAATTAGTTTTCGTTATAATCCTGGTCCTCTGCGTGAAGGAAATGTAATTATCGGAAATCCAGAAGAAGCAAAATATGGTTTGACGAGAGAACAGATTTTTGATGCATATGAAATTATGAAGGGAAAAGGTGTACGAAGATTTGGTTTGCATACAATGGTTGCGTCTAATGAACTAGACCCCCAATATTTTGTAGAGACGGCAAAAATGCTTTTTGAATTAGTCGGGGACTTGAGTGAGCGTGGAATTAACATGGAGTTTGTCAATTTAGGCGGGGGTATTGGAATTCCATACAAACCAGAACAAGAGCCAGTAGATGTTGAAGCAATTTCAGCTGGAGTGAAAGAGGCATATGATGAACTAATTGTGGCAAGAGACTTAGATCCACTGGGAATCACGATGGAATGCGGAAGATATATTACCGGCCCTCATGGTTTTCTTGTCGCTAAAGCGATACATAAGAAAGATATTTATAGGAAATATGTCGGGGTTGATGCAAGTATGGCAAACCTTATGCGTCCAGGTATGTATGGTGCATATCATCATATCACTATTCCTGGAAAAGAACGTGCTCCACGAGATCGTACTTATGATGTAACTGGAGGGCTGTGTGAGAATAACGATAAGTTTGGGGTTCAAAGAGATTTACCGGAAATACAGATTGGGGATTTTGTTGTCATTCATGATGCAGGCGCGCATGGGCATTCAATGGGTTTTAACTATAACGGCAAACTGCGTTCCGCTGAGGTCTTACTTCGACCTGATGGGAGTACTCAGCTTATAAGAAGAGCTGAAACAATCGCTGATCATTTCACGACCTTAGTTTTTGATGGAGCACAGTAGGTTATCTTTAGTGGCTAATACTATGGCAAAAATTAATAAAAATTTTAAAAAATTACAAAAAAACTATCTATTTATAGATATTGCAAAGCGGACAAAAGCGTTTATAGAAGCAAATCCCGGTGTTACGGTTTTGCGTCTTGGTATCGGTGATACAACCGAACCCATTCCGCCAGTTGTCATAGCCGGTATGCACGCAGGTGTTGAGAAATTATCAAAAAGAGAAACGTACACAGGGTATGACGACAATCTCGGAAATCCGCGGCTTAAGCAGGCTTTTGTGGATTGGTATCAACAGCGCGGCGTTTCCCTTGATACATCGGAAATTTGTATTGGGGATGGAGGAAAACCTGATAGTGGAAATATTCAATCAATTTTTTCTCCCAAAAACATCATTGCCGTTTCTGATCCTGTTTATCCGGTATATGTTGACAGTAATGTTATAGCTGGAAGAACTGGAACCTATGCAAACGGAAAATATAAAGGAGTTGTCTATATGCCCCTCACAAGTAAAAATAATTTCATCCCCAAAGTACCTGATGTAAAAGTAGATTTGATTTATTTATGCAGTCCAAATAATCCGACCGGAGGAGTGATGAGTAAAAAAGATCTTGAGCGGTTTGTGAAATATGCCAGGAAAAACAAATCAGTCATTATCTTCGACTCCGCCTACTCAATGTATATAAAAGATAGCGATTTGCCGAGAAGTATTTATGAAATTGAAGGAGCAAAATCTTGCGCGATAGAAATCAGCAGTTTTTCAAAATGGGCTGGATTCACAGGGGTGCGGCTGGGGTGGACGATTGTCCCAAAAGAATTGGTCTCAGAAGATTCGGAGAAAGGGGAATTACATGCGATGTGGTTCCGTCGACAGACGACTATGTTTAATGGCGCATCAAATATTGCTCAAGAAGGCGGCATAGCTGTTTTGTCAAAACAAGGGCAGAAGCAGTGTCAGCAACTGGTTGATTATTATATGGGAAATGCACAGTTAATTAGAAATACATTTTTAAAATTAGGATTCACTGTCTATGGAGGAGAAAATGCGCCGTATATTTGGCTTAAAACACCGACTGGTTATAGCTCTTGGGAATTTTTTGATAAAGTACTCAGTGAGACTCATATCGTCGGAACACCTGGATCAGGATTCGGCAGTTGTGGAGAGGGATATTTCAGACTCTCAGCATTTGGAAAGAGGGAGAATATTGAGAAAGCGGTTAAAAGTATACAGAAGAATTTAAAACTATGATTATCGCTAAATTTGGTGGGACATCGGTGAGTACAAAAGAGCGGTTTGAGACAATTTGTCAGATAGTTCTGAAAGAAAAAGAGAGACAGCCAGTTGTTGTTGTGTCCGCGATTCGTGGTATTACAGATCTATTGTTAGCATCTGTTGATGCTTCGTCTCAAGAAAGGAAATCAATTTTTAATCAGATCGAGAAGATGCATATGGATCTTGTCCGGGCTTTTTGGAAAAAGCAGGATGTGACAGATATCGAAATATATCTGAAAAAATGTTTGCAGCAATTGGAGCATTTGTTAACAAAAAAAGAAAGAAGCAAGGCACTTTCTGATGAAATTGTCTCTTTTGGTGAGATGCTTTCTTCTTATGTAATTAGTAAAGCCCTTGAGACAAAAGGTTTTCGTTCGCAGCAGGTCGTTGCGACTGAGTTGATTGTTACTAATGTTGAATTCGGTGCTGCTGAATTTTTGCCAAAAGAAACTGTGCAAAAATCGAAAAAAGTTATCATGCCATTGATCGAGAAAGGGATTATTCCGGTTGTTACCGGGTTTATCGGTAGTACCAAAGATGGACGAATTACAACGCTAGGAAGAGGTGGTTCAGATTATAGTGCTGCTGTTTTGGGGTTTGCATTGCAGGCTGAGGAAATTCAAATTTGGACTGATGTTGATGGTATATTTACGACTGATCCACGGTATTTTAAAGATGCTTTTGTTTTGTCACATGTGTCGTATAAGGAAGCATCAGAGCTTGCTTCCTTTGGAGGAAAAGTTCTTCATCCACGGACAATTCGTCCGGCGATACATGCTGGGATTCCGGTTCGTGTACTGAATACACTTAATCCGGCTTTTCAAGGAACGCTGATTACAGAAAAGCCACTACAGACTTCTCATATTGCAGCAATTGCTTCAAAACGAAAAATAACGCTTGTGAATTTATACTCGACAGAGATGTTATTTAGCAAAGGATTTTTAGCTCGTGTCTTTACTGTTTTTGCAAAACATAATATTTCAGTGGACCTTGTCAGTGTCTCTGAGGTAAGCGTTTCTGTAACACTTGATAACGATGAGAACTTAAAAGATGCTACTTGCGAATTAGAGAAATTTACTGCGGTGACAACGGATGATAAATATGGTATGGTTTCACTTATCGGTGACGGAATAGTCAGCGTTAAAAATATTATGAGAAATATTTTTTCGATTCTTGAACAGTTCCATATAGAAGTCAAAATGATATCACTTGGAGCAACAGACATTAATATTAGCTTAGTTATTCCAACAGTACAGGTTGACGAAGCAGTTTCAGTTTTGCATAGAACAATGGTTGTCAGGAAAGGATACATATGAAAATCGCACTGATTGGTTATGGAAAAGTTGGAAAAGAAATAGAGCGGATTGTTGCAGAAAGCAAAGAGCACTCGATTGTTTCAGTCAGTAATACAAAAAGCAAAGGATTGGATAAAGCGGGATTACGAAAAGCGGATGTGGCAATTGATTTTACAACTCCTGACGTTGTTCTCCAAAATATTAGTGAAGTCTTGTCAATGAAAATACCAATGGTTATTGGAACAACTGGATGGTACGATCAACTGCCAACAGTCGAAAAACTTGTCAAAGAAACGAAAACAGGATGTATCTACGGACCGAATTTTTCGATTGGTGTGAATATCTTTTTTAATATCGTTGAGCATGCAGCGAGTCTCGTTAAGCGATTTGATGGATATGATGTTTTTGGGATAGAGACGCATCATACAAGTAAAAAAGATAGCCCGAGCGGTACTGCACGGAAACTGTCAGATATTATACTAGAGAATTATCCTCGTAAAAAAACACTGCAAACAGAAACGCTTAATCGACCGATTCGATCAGACGAATTACATCTAGTTTCAGTTCGGGGGGGGCGGAGTTTTGGTAAACATGAAATTACGTTTGACAGCCAATCAGATGAAATACAATTGGTTCATCAGTCTTGGGGAAGAAGAGGATTTGCCGAAGGGGCGCTGATCGCTGCGAAGTTTATCGAAAATAAAAAAGGACTTTATAATTTTAGTGATATTTTTGCAAAGGAATGGGGTGAAAACATATGAAAAAAATTACTGGAGCATTAACAGCGGTTGTTACACCATTTGAAACAGATGGAAATGTTGATGTGAAAGCCTTAAAAAAACTTGTACAGTTTCAAATAAAAAACGGCATTGCAGGTATTGTCCCTTGTGGATCGACAGGTGAAGCGGCAACACTGACTCTTGAGGAGTATCGATTGGTTGTCGAAACTGTTGTCAAAGAAGTAGCAGGTCAAGTATACGTTATCGCAGGTGCGACACATAATGATACAAGTCGTGCAATCGAACTTTCTATAATCGCCAAAAAAGCCGGCGCTGATGGTCTTTTGCATGCAACGCCTTATTACAATAAACCAACCCTCACAGGACTGATTGCTCACTATAAAGCAATTGCAGCAAACGCAAATTTGCCTATTATTCTTTACAATGTCCCCGGAAGAACAGGACTTAATTTGACTTCCGATATGACATTAACACTTGCAAAAGAAATATCGCATGTTGTGGGAATAAAAGAAGCATCAGCAAATATTGTGCAAATAATGGATGTTATCAAACGTGCACCAACCGACTTTTCTATTCTTTCAGGTGACGACGCGTTTACGTTTTCCATTATGGCACTTGGAGGACACGGTATTATTTCTGTTGCTGCAAACGAGATTCCAAAAGAAATTGCAGCCCTAACAACGGCAGCTTTAGAAGGCGATTGGAAAAAAGCGAGAAAAATCCATTATGAATGGCTTGATTTAATGCATATTAATTTCATTGAATCAAACCCACAGCCTGTAAAAACTGCGCTCTTTTTGATGGGGAAAATAAAGGAAGTTTTTCGTTTACCACTTGTTCCTATGCAAGATAAAAGCAAAGAAACGCTGAAAAAAGTTTTGAAAGGACATAATCTCACATGAAAAAAATACCAGTCGGCATTTTAGGAGCAACTGGTATGGTGGGGCAGAGGTTTGTACAACTTCTGTCCGATCATCCGTGGTTTGCTGTAAAAGTAGTAGCAGCATCACCCAGATCAGCAGGCATACCGTATAAAGATGCGGTTTCAAATAAATGGATTTCAGAACTCCCTATCCCAAAGGAAGTCGCTGAGATGAAAATACTGGCTGTGGAAGATGATATTGATTCCATATGTCAAAGCGTCCGTCTTGTATTTTCTGCACTTGATTTGGATAAAGAAAAAATTAAGAAGATTGAAGAAGATTATGCTGCTCGTGGGGTATTTGTTGTCACGAATAATTCAGCTCATCGGTGGACTGAGGACGTGCCGTTGATACTGCCGGAAATAAACCCGCATCTTTTAAAAATTATAGCAAGTCAGCGAAAGAAGCGGGGATGGAAGGATGGGGGAATAATTGCGAAATCAAATTGTTCTATACAATCGTACGTATCCGTTCTTGAAGCATTTAAAACATTTGAACCGATAGAAATTATTGTTACGAAAATACAAGCGATTTCAGGAGCAGGAAAAACGTTTGCGACTTGGCCCGAAATGGTTGACAATGTTATTCCTTATATCGCTGGTGAAGAAGAAAAAAGTGAAAGAGAACCACTGAAAGTTTGGGGGACTATTAAAAATGGGAAAATTCAATCTGCAAAACTACCATTTATTTCAGCAACTTGTCTTCGAATCGCTGTATCAGATGGCCATATGGCATCAGTAAGTGTAAAATTTAGAAAAAAGCCAACACAGAAAGATTTGATTGCAGCCATCAAACACTATAAAAATCCAATAGCAAAATTCAACTTACCATCGGCTCCCAAAGAGTTCTTAAAATATTTTGAAGAAGAGGATAGACCCCAGACAAAGTTAGATCGTGAATCTGGGAATGGGATGACTGTAAGTGTGGGCAGGATACGCGAAGATCATGTTTTAGATTATAAATTTGTAGCGCTTTCTCATAACACAATCCGAGGAGCAGCTGGAGGCGCTGTCTTGGCAGCAGAACTTCTCAAAGTAGAGGGCTATTTATAAATGTATAGTACTTGTCATAAGAAAAGGATACAATAAGAATATGTTTTGGGCGGATGAACTACTAAAAAAGAGAAAAGGAAAAGAGTGGGTGAATGATGCATGGACACCGTCAGGCATTGTTCATATGGGTGGTTTAAAGGGACCTGTAATTCATGATGTTCTTTATAAAATCCTCAAGGAGCAGCAAAAAGATGTGACGTATACTTTTGGTTTTGATGATTTTGATCCGATAGACGGATTACCTCCAAGTCTTCAAGAATCTCACAAAGCATATATGGGTATCCCAACATTTTTGGCGCCGTCGCCTGACGGTAATGGAACATTTGCAGATTTTTATGGCAATAAAATGCGAGCCATGTTTAAGGCAGTCGGAATCGAGACGACTATCTATCTGGCATCAGTTAATTATAAAAAAGGTGTCTACAACGATGGCATTAAAATAATGCTTGATGGTGTCAAAAAGGTCCGTCAGGTTTATGAAGAGATGTATAAAAAATCTGTGAAGAATGATTGGTACCCACTACAAGTAATATGTCCGAAGTGCGGAAAACTGGGAACAACCAAAGTAACTGATTGGGATGGAAAGGTCGTGACTTTTACTTGTATGTCTGATCTTGTCACGTGGGCTAAGGGGTGTGAATATACCGGAAAGATTTCTCCATTTGACGGGAATGCAAAGATGCCTTGGAAACCTGAGTGGTCGGTTAAATGGTATACATTCAAAGTAACAATTGAAGGTGCTGGAAAAGATCATATGTCTGCAGGGGGGTCGTTTGAAATTGCTGCAAATATCCTCAAAGCTGTCTTTAATCAAGAACCACCTATGGAATTACCATATGAATTTTTTCTTTGGAACGGAAAAAAAATGTCTTCCTCAAAAGGGCTCGGGTTAACAGCGGAAGAGCTGTTAGAAGTTTTGCCCCCGCAGTTGGTTAGGTTTTTAATGATCAAAACTGAACCAAATCGAGCAGTAGAATTTAATCCTAAAGGCACAGATATCATCCCAAAACTATTTGATGAATACCAAAAAGCAGCAGATGCATATTTCAAGAACGGAGATAAAGATTTAGCGAGAGTATTTGAATTGTCACAAATTGAAAAAATAAAAAAGCCACCAGTTGTCCGCTTTTCTGTTCTCGCCCAGTGGGTGCAGATGCCAAATATGCAGCAGAAAATTACAGAGGAAGGGCTTGAAGAATGGGCAAAGTATGCGAGAGCTTGGTTAGAAAACTATGCCCCGGATTCAGAGAAGTTTTTCGTTCAGAAAGACTTACCAGAAGCTGCCAAGGATCTAACGAATCAACAAAAAGTGCTTTTACAAAAGATAGCAGCGGAGCTAAACAAGGACTGGGATGCAGAAGCATTCCAAACGAGACTATATGATATTGGAAAAGAAGTAGGTCTCAATGGCAAAGAAACATTTACTGCGATTTACAAGGTTTTGATTGGGAAAGATCACGGACCCAAAGCTGCATGGTTAATTTTGTCGTTGGACAAAGAGTTTGTTAAAGAACGATTTGAAGAGGCTGCAAAAGAGAATCAAGAATCAGGAAGCAAGAATCAAGATGTATTTTTAGTTACTCGTTTGAATAAACCGGAAATTTTTTCTCTGAACTCGAAGGTTAAAGAGAAATATCCTTCAATATCAATCGGTATTGCAGTTATTAAAGGAGTTACTGTCGAAAAAACACATCCATCGCTCGAGGAGGAAAAAGAAAAATTGCTTACATCATTGGAAGGTTTCACCACTGAGCAACTCGGTCAGAATCCTGAAATTATTAGTTATCGAAAGCTCTACAAAGAGATGGGAGTTGATTGGCATTCTCGCAGACCAAGCCCCGAAGCGCTACTTCGACGGGTTGCACTCCACAAAGGATTGTACACCATTAATACATGCGTTGATGCATACAATCTTGTTGTTATGAAACGCAGAGTTTCAGTCGGTGCATTTGATTTCGATACAATCGAATTTCCCACTGAACTTCGTTTTGCAAAATCAGGCGCAGAAATTTTACTTCTCGGCGATACAACACCTACGAAATACAAACCAACAGAGCTCGCGTATTCTGACCAAAAAGGCGGATATAATATCGACTTTAATTTCCGCGACACGAAACGTACTGCTGTAAATCTTGAAACAAAAAATGTCTATATCAATGTCGATGGTGTGTACGACATTACATCTGAAGAAGTAGAAAAAGTTTTGCGAGAAGCATGTGATGCAATATTAAAATATTGTGGCGGAAGTCTTGAAACATTTGGAGTAGAAGAAGTATAGTATGCGTCTTTACTCTTTATGCAAATAATGTTACCATTTCTGCATGACTGATCTGTCGGAATATAAAAAGGTCGCAATTGATGCAGTAAGGAGAGCTGAAGAAAGAATTCTCTACTATTTCCACCATCTTCCGAAAATTGAAAAAAAAGTTAACATGACTCCCGTAACGTTGGCTGATAAAGAAGCGGAGGAAATAATTGTCGATACGATAAAGAAAAAATTTCCCACGCATGGATTTCTTGGTGAAGAATTTGGTTCTGATAATGGAACAGCAGAATTTGTATGGATTATTGATCCAATAGATGGCACGAAGAATTTTATTCACGGAATAGATTTTTTTGGTACTGTTTTAGGTCTAAAATATCAGGGAAAAATAATCATGGGACTTTCCAACATGCCCTCACTCAATGAATTGCTATTTGCTTCTGTACAAGAGCACACAACTTTAAATGGAAAAGAAGTTTCTGTTTCACATATAGAATCATTACAAGACGCATTTGTAAATATAGGTGGCTTTTCTCAATTAAAGGAAAAAACTTTTCTTGATGCAGTAATTGCAATAAATGATAAAACTATTAATATGAGAGGATATGGCGACGTGCTAGGTTATCATTTAGTTGCAACAGGAAGAGCTGATGTTATGTTTGAGCCACGCACTAACCCATGGGATATCTCTGCTTACCAAATTATTATTAAACAAGCTGGAGGAACATATTCCGATTTCAACGGCAACGAGTTAGCATTGGGACCCACTTCCCTTGCTACCAATGGACTTCTTCATAAAGAAATGCTCGAAATATTAAATGTTCAGTGAATAGATTAACACAAAAGCTTACCAATGTAATCTTTAAAATGTGAAAGTAAAAAAACTTCTTATTGCCACGACAAATAAAGGAAAACTGCATGAGTTGTCCGCATTTTTGTCTGATTTGCCGGTGCAACTCGTTACACTGGCTGATTGTGGGGTTACTGATGATGTTGTAGAAGATGGGAAAACGTATCAAGAAAATTCTCAGAAAAAAGCGGTGTATTATAGTCAGAAAAGCGGGCTTGCGGCAATTGCTGATGATGGGGGTTTGGAAATTACTGCGTTGCATGGAGAGCCGGGAATTCGATCCAGACGGTGGTTGGGTTTTGAGGCGAGTGATGAAGCATTGATTGAACACATGAAAAACATCGCAAATGAATTACCTGATAATAATCGTCAAGCGTTTTTTAAAACAGTTGTTTCTCTTGCTTTGCCAAATGGCAAGGTATGGAGCTTCTTCGGTGAGATTGAAGGAATTATTCCAAAAGAACCATTATTACAAGTAACAACAGGGTATCCGTATCGGTCGTTTTTCTTTCTGCCACATCTAAACAAATATTATTTTGAAAGTGAATTAACTTCTGAGGAGATGAAGAAATATAATCACCGTTTCGAAGCAGTGCAAAAGTTAAAAAAGATTCTTATTGATGAGATTTCTCAGTAGGCTTCTGACGGTTTTTCCCTTTAGCAAAAACTAAATACAATTCATAGAATGCCTTGATAAATGGTAATGTCCGCATAGCTAAAAAAAAGTCATCGTCCTGGCCAGTATCATTTTGTCTTCGGTTATTAAGCACGTGCTGGTAAATAGCATAGATAACAACTAAGAGTGCTAATGGCACTAAGGTTATACTTGGATTTCCCCTTGTCGTTTCAGACCCAAAAATGGCCAATACGAGAAAACCAACCAGAAAAGCAAGAATGATGAATGAAAAGGCACCAATGAGAGAGCCGAGTATATATTGACTCCGGTTAGTTTTGCCTTTATATATTTTCTTAAACCAATGAAGCATATAATAAAAGTATAGAAAAATGTGTTGGGCAAGTCAAATTCGTTGTCTTACCAAACCTCCTATGATAAGATGAAATGTACCCATTGTACTCCATGAAGAAAATTGTTTTTGTTTTTATTGCGTCATTTGTTTTGGCTTTAGGACTCTTTTTGGCAATTCAATATTATTTAAATATAAATGCCCGGAAAGGAGCTCTTCAAGTTACATCGAATCCTGAAAGTAAAGTATATCTCAATAATAAATATTTGGGCCAAACACCGCTTTGTAAATGTGAAGCAACAGATATGCTGTCAGCTGGAGAATACACGATCCGATTGGTGCCGTTAGATAGCGAATTACGGGAGTTCCAGGAAAAAATTACTATTTCCCAGGCTGTACTTACCGTGGTTGATCGAAAGTTTGGTAAGAATGCCCTGTCAGAAGGCAGTATTATATCTCTCTCTCCGCTGATCGATCGGAAAAAAACTGAGCTTCTTGTTGTTTCTTTCCCACAAGGTGCCGAAGTGCTCCTTGATGATGCCTTACTAGGTAATACACCGCTTCTTTCGAAAGATCCCACAGAATCCGACCATGTGTTAAAAGTCAGAAAGGAAGGATATTCTGAAAAAGAAGTACGTATCCGTACGCCTTTAGGATATAAGTTAACAGTTGCTGCATATCTCAGTACGAATAACGCTGCACCTGCTCCGGCTGTAGATTCCACAACGCCAACGCCTTCAGAAAATACATTGTCGCCAACACCAAAAGAAGAGCGTGTTGTTATTCTCAATACTCCGACCGGCTTTCTTCGTGTCCGGTCTGCAGCTGCAACCACTGGATTTGAAGTAGGCAGAGTAAAACCGGGGGAGACATTTCCTCTGAATATTGAACAAGATGGGTGGTTTGAGATAACGCTTACTGATGGTACCCGCGGTTGGGTCAGTTCTGATTATGCTGAAAAACAATAGTTTTAATACGATTTAATGAAATAAGTCAGAATGATGACAGAGAGCACCCAGACGATAACTGAAATTAACAAAGGTTTATCTTCAAATACAAGCCGCTCTGGACTTTCTCCTTCATGTTTTTCATAAATTCTTTGCAAGTAACGCATGATGCCATAAGCAACAGGGATGATTGTTACCATAAGCCATTTTCTTTGTAAATATGTTCCTAAGATATCGGCCGGGATGAGTTCAAAATTAAATTGTATTCCTGCAGGATTTTCCAAAAAAGTAAAAAGCGCGTAAGACATAAATGTGGATGTTGCGAAAATAGAAAGATAGACATCAAGGAGTTTATCAGTGTAATGAGAAAGCGTTTTCCGGGTTGTTAATTGTGCGCCTGGTTGATTGGATAACAATGTTATTTCAGATCGTCGTTTACCGATTGCGAGAAAAATAGAAATTGAGATAACAGTCAAGAAAAGCCAGGCTGATATATGCGTATCACTGACAACTTCACCTGCAAAAACGCGGAGTATGTATCCTGCAGCAAGCGTCAAAATATCAACAATTTCAATATGTTTGAGATACGCAGAGTAAGCCAAGTGCAGAACAAAATAAACAATCGTAATAACAAAGAATGCTGGATTGAGAAAATAGCTTGCTGTTATCGCGCTGGCAGCAAGTATAGTGGCAATAATAATACCAGTACGGACGGATACATTACCATGCGCAATGGGCCGGAATTTTTTAAAAGGATGAAGTTTATCTTTTTCTACATCCAAGATATCATTGATGACATAAATTGCACTAGAAATTGCACAGAAAATAAGGAATCCAATACTTACTTTTTCAAGTAATATCAGATCGAAAAGTTGGCCACTAAAAAGAAGAGCGGCAAAAATAAGAAAGTTTTTAATCCACTGGCGTGGACGGAGCAGACGGAAGATGTCACGAGCTGATTTCTTCATTTTTTGTTTTTGTGATCCTATGTAAAAAGAGCAATGCTCCTCCTGTGATTGCAACTACCATAATAATTGCAAAAACTTTGCTTTTACTTTCAAGTGTTAATGAAAGCATACCTAATATAGCAGAGAAACACCAATAAAATAATGCAACTTGTCTTTGATTATACCCTAATTTAAGGAGAATGTGGTGAAGATGTTTTTTGTCCCCCTTAAAGGGAGATTGTTTGTTAAGAATTCTTCGTATAATAATAAAAATAAAATCAACCATAGGAACGCCCATCACAAGAATCGCTGTTGCCAATTTCGCGCTCGTCAGAATTGAAGCGACCGCGAGCAAGAGATACAGAGACGTTGCACCAAATCCTGGGAAGATTTTGGCAGGGTGAAAATTGAAAAATAAGAAGCCAACTGCTGCACCAGCGATGATGAACGAGAGTTCTGCATCTATTGATCCTCCTTGCCCAGCAGGGTTAAGCCGAAGGCTGAGAATACCTATAACAATTGCTGAGATCGCAACAATGCCTGGCATCTGTCCATCGACTCCTTTGCTCCAGTTAATCATGTTCATTACCCAGATAAGCCAGATAACGGTAATAAGATCCGACAACAATAGCGAAAATGGTAAAAATGGCAATGAAAATTTTATGGCATCCAGATGCAAAACGCCACCACCGAATGGATTGGTAATAAAGTGAATGCTTAAGCCGCTCCCGACAACAATAACAGCTGTTAAAATATTGACCAAAAAACGAAGATAGGGAGAAACATCTTTTGATTGTGCGTTGAGTTTATCATCAATAAGTCCGATGGAGAGTGCTAAGAACGCTGCAAAAAAAACCGAAATGGTAATGTTATTAAAAGGAAGAAAAAAAAGCGAGGTAAAGAGTGTTCCAAAAAATAACGGGATACCTCCTCCGCGTGGAATTGGTTTGGTATGAAGTATGGCTGGGTGTTTATGGATTTTGGGATCATCCCAGAGACCAAGTTTTTTGACCAAAGTGATAGAAAAAAATGTTAGCACAGAAGTAAGTAGCAACGCAGTTACGAAAGGTAAAAGTGCAACCATAGTAATATCTCCGTTTGTCATTAAATAATTAACTGTAGCGTGCGAACAATAAGAATAAATGAAAGTAACGCTGCGAGAAGTGTGGTAATACTGAGAATTCGCGAGACGAGGGGCATGGTAGCATAGAGTTTGGCTAGGAGAAAATAATTAAAGGAAAAAAATATAACAGTTATCACAAGTGGCAGTACGATCTCAAGACGAGTTCCTAGCCTTGCTTCTCCCCAAGGCATTTGATTATAGAGTGGAATAACCGGGGGAAGTGAAAAATAAAATATGCCAAGAGATAAGGTATGAAGCAAAAGAAGCATAAATGCCATGGTCATTGCCCAACGAATAATCTTATCTGCTTTAATATGACTAAAGACTCCGTTCATAAATTGTAGCTCCCTCAAGGGTAAAGCGCATTATATAAAGTGTCGCACGAAACGGCAAGGGCTCTATTTCATTCAGGGTAATAATATACTTTGGTTTTGCGCGATCGATAGCTTCTTGTGTTTCATTTATTGCGGCTTTGTTCTGGCTTATGTGATAGGCGACAGTATATTTGTTCGGTGGCAGTTTATTAGAGAGGGCATAAATTTGCGCATTATTACCCCAAATAAAAACATTATCTTCTGGCGTTGTATGCGTATTGATAAAAGACGCGACTGCATAATCACGAGGAGTTTTGCGATCGAAAAACGCTTGATAAGATGTGACGTCTTTTTCCCCTGTGACGAATAGGAGAGTGTTTTGGTAATACGCAATTGTTTTCGTAACACCAAAACGGAACTGAGACATAGTGAGAAACATAACAATTATTATGCACAACAGAATGCTAACTCGTTGCGGTTTGGTCCGGCTCGCGAAGAATAATCCTATGAGTAAACAAAAACTTGGAAGCAGGACCAACACATAATGTGTATAAGGACGTCCCGAAAAAAATGTATTAAAAAGAGAAAACACAACCCAGAGCGCGATAAAGAGTGCTGTATGGGAGAATAATTTTCTTTTAAGGAAAACGATAAGTAAAACGATGACGAGGAGTAATAGCTTGAGAAGAAGAAACCCTTGAGGTATTCCTAAAAAATTGTTCTGCCAGCCAACATATCCAACATTACCGAAAAATGCCGCTTGTATAAAGTCTTTAAGAGCACCGTGAGATGCAAAATAGAGGATGGTGATAAGGAGTGGCAGGAAGAATCCAAAAGTCATTGGCAACACATATTGAAGTACTTGTTTGAAATGTTTTCGGTTTATTTTTTGTAAGTTCATAGAAAGGACAAATAAGAAGAATGCAGCAAAGTCAAAGAGAGCGACTATTTTAAAGAGAAAAGCAATACCGAGTAAAAGACCGGCAATGAAAAGTTTCATTTTGTTGTCATTGCGAGCGACTGATAAGGAGCGCGGCAATCCCCAGCTTTTTGGCAAATCCACAGGGGATTGCTTCGTCGTTCCTTCTCGCAATGACGAAGTATAGACAATCAATCCAGCCATAATGATTGGTAGCAACATGAAATTCTCGGCATTGGCAATATTTCCTTCAACGAGTGGCGTTGCAAAGAGCAGTATATAAAGAGAGGTTGTCGCGATGCTTATGCGAAGTGAAGAGAAAAGTTTTTTGGAAAGCAAAAAGAAAAAAACAACTGAAAGCAAGCCCACAACAAGCGACATGACTCGAACTGTAGTTTGATCACCGTTTGCAACTGCATATACGAGATACAAGAGGGGAGGTTTGTTGTCCCAAATGTCACGATACAAAAGCCAACCTTTATCAATTGCTTGGCCCATAACTTCATAAATTCCTTCATCTCCGTACCAATACGGTTCAATCACTGAAGGAAGTCGAAGCAGAAAAAAAATAATACAAAGTACAAGAAGTGACCAAAAAAACTTACTTTTTTCTAAATAGGTGAGGAACTTCATAATCTTAAATTTTCCATTGTCCATATACCATTCTCCATGTTATTTATTAATTGTTCAATAGCATTATTTTCCTAAATAGAAAATCAATGGAAAATGGAACCTGGAAAATGGAAAATTCTTATGCCTTATCTGTCACTTTATATTCTAATCGTTTTCCAAACATTAATTGTGTATGTGAAATAAGTGCCGGAAGCGCGGAAAGAAAGAAGCCAACAAGCGGCATGAGTAAAAATTCGAATGGAAAAAGAATTTTGCGATAAAGGGGTAAGTGTTTATTTGAAGGACGGTTTTTATAGTCAATAAACAGCATTGCCAGGAGGGCGATGAGGGCGATGTTAAGAATGGCTCCCGCTAGTTGCGGCAAAGAAAATCCGAGTGGCTGCCGGGAGAACATAGGATTGATAATTGCCATGACATTTGCAGCAATTGTTATTATGAACCAACTACTTGGCCAAAGGATATGGTCTACGAGAACATTTAACATGAGAGCGGTTTTGCGGTAAAACGGGACACCTGGGACATTGAGCCACCATTTAATAAAAAGAGGATTATCTGATACACCCCATGACCAACGCCGTTCTTGATGATATTTGTTTTTCAGACTGTTGATATAGCCTTTTGAAAATGCCGCATCCATAGAAGTTTTGAGGAATATGGGTTCAACCCAAATTTCTCCTTTCTTTTGATAAAAAGCTTTGAAAAAAATGCGATAATCTTCAGGTATAACATCAACATCCCAAAAATCAATCTCTTTGAGCAGCTTAAATGAAAGCGAGTACGTTGCATGGGTCAGTAAACGGTCTCCTTGGACGAGTAATGCAATTCGATATAACGTGCCGAAGAATGATGTAACACGGGTAGGTGCTGGCACTTCCCAAATATTATTATGAAAGACAACTGCTGACTGCCAGAACTTGTTGTACCGTTTTGGATCAGATAAAAACTTATAGGCAAGATATGCAAAATATTCTTTATGAAAAATAGAGTCGGCATCAACTGATGAAACGGTTGCATAGTTAATATCTAATGGACCATCCTTAAAGAGTTTTTTATATGCCGCGCGTCCTGCATATGCTTCATTGGATGATTTTCCTTTTACCTCACCAGGTACATCGGGATGGTAAGTCGCAAAGATATTGCCAAAGTTGTGTTTATATTCTTTTATTAATATTTCTCCACGTTCTTTTGCTTCTTGTTCCCGCTCTTCCATAGCCAGGACAATATGGAGTTGCTTTGCAGGGAAGCTCTGTTTGGCAAGAACATCCAAGGTGAGACGGAGTTTTTCAACGGATTCTTTATAATTGAGGATAATAAGGACATGATGTGTATCATTGATGTGGGGAAGTTCCCGGGCTTTTGCATACCAGTCAGTTTTTTCAGCCGCTCTGATTTTTTTTGATGAGATGGAGGCTGTTATCACTAAAAAGAATGATTTATAGAGCCAATAGACATCAAAAAAGAGGATAAAGTAAGCAAGTGCTGTAGGAATAAGAAAGGAGCCCCAAACTGGAGAAAGAATAATTGTCCAGGCCATAAATCCCGGAAGGAGCTCGAGGAATCGGCGTGTTTTAACAGGATAGCGGGTAAAAAGTTTGTTGAAAAAGTCGTTCATGGAAATTAAAGTCAAAATGCAAAAGTCAAAATTGTAAGTTAAAATTCAAAAGTTGTGTTACTTTTTACTTTTGAGTTGCACTTTTGACTTTTGCATTTTGACTTTTTAATTTACTAAATATAGTATATACATTTCTATCTGTTTGTTCTACAAGTTTTTCATATGATATCCCTTTGAGATCTGCTATGAATTTTGCTGTCAGTATAGCATGTTGGGGTATGTTTCTCTGACCTCTGTAAGGGACAGGCGTGAGATATGGCGCGTCAGTCTCAATCACAATTCGGTCAAGAGGGGTCATCAGTGCCAGTTCTCTCAGTTCTACTGTCTCTCTTGGTGCTAAGCCTTTGTAAGTGATATTCCCATCAAACCCGATACAAAATCCCAATTCTAAAGTATTTTTCAGAAATTCCCGGTCTCCTGCGAAGCAATGAAACATACCTGGAGGATCTAAAAGTAACTTTTTATGGTGACGGAGAATTTCGATTACATTCCGCCCTGCGTGACGGTTATGAATTTGCAGTGGGAGGCGACTATGATGTGCGAGCTCAATTTGTGCTTCGAAAATCTCTTTTTGCAATTTTGGATCAACAATGCCATTTGATTTATAAGAAAAGTAATCCATGCCGATCTCTCCTATTCCGATCACTTTTGGATGTAAAGTGAGTTTCTTGAGTTCTTTAAGCCAATAATCTTTGTCTCGTGGAGATGCATCGATTGTTTGATTTGATGGAGTATCCTCAGTTCTCTCAACAACATCTGGATGTTTTTGAATTTTATCAGCATGATGGGGATGGATACCGATGATAGCAAAAAGATTGTCGTACTTCTCTGCAAATTCAACAGCCTTTTGACTTGAAGAGAGCTGTGTGCCGGTATTGACGATAGCCGTTATACCTTCAGCGAAGGCATTTTTTATCACAGCATCATAATCGTTTTCAAATGCTTTAAATTGGAGATGACAATGGACATCAATCATAAGTAGGAATCAGGAAGTATGAATCATGAATTAGGGTTTCTTTTCCCTGATTCCTAATTCCTTATTCATGATTCAACTATATTCTAGGAAATAAAGGCTTTTCACTTTTTATTTTCGGTCCCTTGAACTGTTCTGCGATATGTTTTGCAGTTTCTGGTAGAAAGGGTTGCAAGAGATATGCTGTTTCTTGAATTTGGTCCACACAATGTGCGAGGACACTTGATGCGCGGTCGGTGTTGGTTTTAACCAGTGTCCATGGTTTTTCTTCATTAATGAAGCGATCAAGAGCGGAGATCTTTTCCCATATATAACTGAGTGCTTCATTAAATTTATATTCTTCAAGCGCTTTCATGTACGATTCATCACTGAGCACATGTTCGCTCAAATGATCGTTTGAGCCCATATGAGTATAATCCATTGTTTCGCAAAGCTTTGCTACCCGTGCAACCACATTGCCAAGTCCATTTGCTAAGTCGGAGTTGTAGGCTTTTTTAAACTTATCCCATGAAAAATCACTATCTTCCCAAGGATGAAGTTTGGCAAGCAGATAGTAACGTAACGTATCTGTCCCATATTTCTCAGTTACCTCAATAGGGTCAATGGTATTACCGAGGCTTTTACTAATTTTCTGTCCGTCTACTGTCAAAAATCCATGGATAAATATTTGTCTGGAACTGGGTAAGTTCGCTGACATAAGCATTGCTTGCCACATAGCTGCTTGTTGACGTACCTGATCTTTTCCAGCAAATTGTACTCCTGGCCAATATGTTTTGAAGTTCTTTTGATTCTTAGGCCATCCGATGGTCGAAATATAGTTAATGAGTGCGTCAAACCAGACATACATAACATGATCCGGATCACCAGGGACATCGATTCCCCAGGGCATTTTTGCTTTCACCCGAGAAATGCTAAAGTCCTGTAAGCCTTTTTTAACAAAATTTGTAATTTCATTGAGCTTGCTCTCAGGTAACACAAAATCGGGGTTTTTCTTATAAAGCTCAAGGAGTTTCTTCTCGTAACGAGAAAATCGGAAAAAGTAGTTTTCTTCTTCATAATTTTGCATTTCTTGTTTGGGATGCAAAGGGCATCTGCCATCTACCAGTTCAGAATCTGTTTTTTCCAATTCACAACCAACACAATATTTGATTTTATAAAGTTTTTTGTAAATATCGCCATTTGCCAAACATATTTTCCAGAACTCTTTTGCTGCTTCAATATGGTATTTATCGGTTGTACGAATAAAATTCGTATAACTTAAGTTAAGCGCATCCTTTAAGGCATCAAACGTTGCTGCATACTTATCACAGTAATCCTGAGGCGACATGTCTGATTCCAATGCTTTCTCATAAATCTTGAGACCGTGTTCATCTGTGCCAAAATTAAAAATAACATCATCTCCTTTAATCCGATGGTAACGGGCGATAACATCTGCTTGAATGATTTCTAGCGCGAATCCAATATGCGGTTCAGCATTGACATAAGGAAGAGTCGTGGTGAGATAAAATTTTGTCATAGGTTTTTTGTCATGCTGAACCTGTTTCAACATCTTATCAGTTATAATGAGGATCCGGAAACAAGTTCAGGATGACAATTTATTGTACCATAAACAAAGGCATATTGCGAGGCTAATGTGGATTTATTTCCGGTATGAAACAAG
This sequence comes from Patescibacteria group bacterium, assembly GCA_041743715.1. GTDB lineage: Bacteria > Patescibacteriota > Microgenomatia > Levybacterales > UBA12049 > JACDET01. The sequence goes on from JBGTMH010000045.1 coordinate 49,234, forward strand.
TAATTCTAGAGTGAGAAATAATGCAAAAAGTAAAATAAAGAAAAAAGGGTGGGTGAGGTTATTCAAACGAAAAACAAGATAAATAATAACGAAAGCTGCAATGAGTATCCCGTGCTTCTTGCTTTTAAAAATATACGTTCCGAATGAAAACAGAAAAACTGCAAGTAAAATAAAAAAGAGCGGGAAAGGAGAAAGTTGGTTCCATTTAGTCCACGATGTTAAGGGTGGGAAGTCAAGTGTTGCTATCTGTCCATTAGGTGGGAAGTAATAAATAAGTGATGCAAGTAAGAGAAGACTTGCCATACTCAAGAGTAATAATAGCAGCGGTCGTTTTCTCATGCTTATGGGCCAAATTCAGGTATCCGGAGGATATCAAAGCCTATGACTTGGAGCAAGACAAACGAGAAAATGAGAAAAATAAGTCCCACAATGGCGGCGATTAATTGATCCCGGCCATTTTGCATTTTTTCAGGATTGCCTTGTGATGTCATCAGCTGGTACCCGGATTTGATAATTAAAAGAAGCGCAATGCCGCCCGACATACTGAGTAGAATAGCAAAAAGCCGGTTGATAAATCCTCCCGGTTCGGTTTTGAGATTTCCAACTGCTGTTCCGACCTCGGTACATTTTCCATTGTCCCAGGTAACACAAGGAGGTGACGGGGGAGGAGGAATCTCTGGTATTCCGCATCGTATTCCTTTGACAGGAGCCCCGCCAAAGATTTTATCTTTAATTTCATAGATTGTCGAGTTTGGGTCACTTATACAAGCCAGGCTTTGGGTTTTACAAAAACTTTTTTCCTCTTTACCAAACTGCTCACAAGTAAATCCATTTTTCCCATCGCCAGTTTGGTTAGGGGTGTCACACCGACACGTAGCTACTGGTCTTTTGCATGATATGCCACTGATATTATACCCTTGATTCCCAGTCAGCTTAGCAATAGCATCGCCAATAATACCAGGACCTAATTTATCAAGAAAGCCAGTATAGTTTCCAACGGTATTCACATCAGTTGCTAAATTAGGAGTATTTTGACATTGATCAGTTGCACTTTTACAAGTTCCCCCTCCAGTCATAGCAGCAGCATCTTCTCCTTCTTTATAGCACTCAAAGAAGTTTTGTTTGTCAGTTCCCTGGGGACCTTTACATTTACAAATTGCTTTACCTTCCTTTTTCCCAGAGCACATCACTCCCCTAAGCTTGCGAGTGGCGTCAATCTGACCCCCATCTTTTATAGACCCACTGTCTATCTCTGCATCAGACGGATTACACGCCATATCTTCGGTTTTGCAGAAATAAGGTTTCCCATCGCACGTAAAGCCGTTATTTCCAACGCCTGTTTGACCTGGTTTTGTGCAGGTACATTGCTCAAATACTTGCTTGACACACTTGCCTTTCAGAAGTATAGTTGGTTGATCACACCTGAATCCAGGATCACACCTTTGATTAAGCTCAGCTGAATCACAAGGTTGACCTTCTCCCACTGCTTCAACTGAAGGAATATTTTGGAATAGAGATCCTGCTATAAAAAGGAAAGATAATGTAAAAAGAAAATACTTCCTCACATATCCAGCATGGCAAAAAAATTGGAGAATTGCAAGAGCGTTACAGTAGTCCTTGACAAGGGTTGGCACTCGTGTTATATTATTGCTAATTCTGCCAATAGGAAGATATGCATAATTTAACCCAGCGACAGATTGAAATTCTGCGCAGTATTATCGAGGAATATATCGAGACAGCTGATCCTGTTGGTTCTGAAACAATTGAAAAAAAACATAATTTGAGCGCCAGTCCAGCGACCATCCGGAACGAAATGGTTAAGCTCTCTGAGTATGGATATCTCAAAAAACCACACTCATCAGCAGGACGTATCCCCACTGCAGCGGGACTTAAATTTTACGTCCGCGAGCTGATGAAAGAGAAAGAGCTTTCGACGGTCGAGGAAGTGGCCTTAAAAGAAAAAGTGTGGGATTATCGGGAGCGGATGCAACGGTTTCTCAAAGAATCAACACGGTCACTGGCTGAGAAGACAAATACATTGGCGATAGCGACAACCAATGAAGGAGAAATCTTTTGTTCAGGGTACGCAAATATTCTTGAGATGCCTGAATTCTATGATATCGATGTAACGAAAAATTTACTTGAAGCGCTTGATGAGTATGCGAGTATTGAGAATATTTTTTCCAATGCGCATGAAGAAGATGGTATCCATATCTTAATTGAAGATGAGCTTGGCTCACGCCTACAAGGGCCATATGGATTTATCTATACAGAATATACAACACCGTTAAATGTGCAGGGGAGAATAGGGGTTCTCGGACCAGCGCGATTACGGTATACTTCAATTATCCCGACAGTTCGTTATTTTGGGGAATTGATCAATACAAGTGCTAAGGGATGGTAACTCGAAGTGAGAAGTGCGAAATGAGAAGTGAGAAATAAAAAGATGACGAAGAAAGAACCTAAAAAACAAAACATAGAAAATTTAGACGAATCTGCTTTTGAAGATGAATTGGTGAAATTACGGGAAGAGTTTGAGATAACGCAGCAAAGAATTTCTGAGTCGGAAGAAAAGTATAAAAGAGCGCTAGCGGACTATCAGAATTTGCAAAAAAGGTCATATGAGGATCGTCAAGAATGGATACGATCGGCAAATAAAGAATTACTCTTGAGAATTTTAACTATTTTGGATACAATGATATTGGCATACCAGCATAGTCAAGATAAAAATTTACAGATAAGTATCAATCACTTTTTGGATATTTTAAAATCAGAAGGAGTGACAAGAATCGAAACTGCGGGACAAGAGTTCAGCCCAGTCTCTATGGAAGCGATTGCAACTGCAGAAGGTGAAGAAGGGAAAGTTATTGCTGAAACGAGAGCTGGGTTTATGTTACATGATAAATTATTGCGAGCAGCGCAGGTTACAGTTGGTAAAAATGGTTAAATTGCTATATTGTTAAATTGTTGAGATCAATTTAGCCATATAACAATTTAGCAATGAAACAGGAGAACAATTATGGGAAAAATAATAGGTATTGATTTAGGGACAACAAATTCATGTGTGGCTGTGATGGAGGGGGGCTCACCGAAGGTGATTCATTCTGCAGAAGGGCGTAACACAATTCCTTCAGTGGTTGATCCAAAAACACATGTGGTGGGTGATGTTGCAAAAAGACAACTGGTTTTGAAGTCAAAGCAAACGATTTTTTCAATCAAACGGTTGATGGGGAAGAAATTCAGTGATCCAACGGTCCAGGAAGATATCAAGTGGCTTCCCTACACTATCAAATCCGGCCGTGATGACATGGCAGTTGTGGAAGTGGATGGTAAGACCTATACACCGCAAGAAATTAGCGCAATGATTTTACAGAAGATCAAAGCGGATGCTGAATCGTACTTGGGTGATAAAATCACACAAGCAGTGATTACCGTTCCTGCATATTTTGACGACAGTGAACGGCAAGCGACCAAACAAGCTGGAGAAATCGCAGGCCTTGAAGTCCTCAGAATCATTAACGAGCCAACTGCGGCAGCGCTCGCATATGGACTCGACAAGAAAAATGCCCACACTATAGCGGTCTACGATCTGGGTGGAGGAACATTTGATATTTCAATTCTTGAGCTTGGTGAAGGTGTGTATGAAGTGAAATCCACCAATGGTGACACCCATCTGGGTGGAGATGATTTTGATAAAAAGATTATTGATTATATTGCCTCAGAGTTTCAGAAAGAAAACAATGTTGATCTGATGCGCGATCCACAGGCGCTTCAGCGGCTCAAGGAATCGGCTGAAAAAGCAAAGATTGAACTCTCCACGTCACAAGAAGCACAAATTAATCAGCCATTTATTACTCAAGGCAAAGACGGCCCGTTGCATCTGACAATGACCCTGACCCGTGCCAAGCTTGAGCAGATTGTTGATGATTTGGTACAAAAAACACTTGGCCCGGTTGAAAAAGCACTCAAAGACGCAGGCAAGAAAGTTGCAGACATTGATGAAGTCATAATGGTGGGTGGTATGACCCGCATGCCAAAAATTGTTGATGCTGTCACCAAATTCTTCGGCAAAGAAGCTAACCGTTCAGTCAACCCAGATGAAGTCGTCGCCATAGGAGCAGCTGTACAGGCTGGCGTATTAGGTGGAGAAGTAAAAGATGTGTTGCTTTTGGATGTCACACCATTGACCCTGGGTATTGAGACATTGGGGAGTGTTTCAACACCGCTTATCAATAGAAATACGACTATTCCAACTTCCAAATCGCAGGTGTTCTCAACGGCAGCTGACAATCAAACCCAAGTTGAAATTAATGTCCTCCAAGGCGAGCGGCCCATGGCAGTGGATAACAAAACACTTGGAAGATTTATCCTCGATGGCATCCCTCCAGCACCACGGGGTGTCCCACAAGTTGAAGTGACTTTTGATATTGATACCAACGGTATTCTCAACGTTACCGCAAAAGACAAAGCATCCGGCAAAGAACAAAGTATCAAAATCACAGGCAGTACAGGTCTCTCAAAAGAAGAAGTTGAAAAGATGACCAAAGAAGCAGAACTCCACGCGAAAGAAGATGAAGAGAAGAAAGGCAAGATTGAAGCCAGAAATCATGCAGACGCGCTTATCTTCACAGCTGAAAAATCACTCAAAGACGGTGGAGACAAAGTCGATCCCGCAGTCAAAACAGAAGTTGAAGAAAAGATGAAAGCCCTGAAAGACATTTTAGACAGCGGCAGCAAAGAAGAACTAGAAACAAAAACAAAAGAACTCTCAGAGTCACTACAAAAAATAGGAGAAGCAGCCTATCAACAAGGCCAACAAGCGCAAGAACAACCAGAGATTGAAAAAGAAGAAAAAGAAGGCACCCCAGCAGATGAGGCTTCTGATAATAAAGACAAAAAGAGTAAAGAGAAGCCGGTTGAAGGTGAAGTTGTGGAGTAACGATTTGTTACAAACGTCGCTGTAAACACCCCAGAGTTAAGGGGTTTTTTATTGGTCACAAAGAATGATTACTCTTGAGGAAATAGATAGAAGAGGGTATGAATTTGTCTTTGGCGACCGCAGTTTTGTAGAGAACGCCCCAAATCAAACGATAAAACTTTTTGCGGCCCACGTGCATACTTCATACAGCGATGGCATTCATGCTCCAGAACAAGTTATATACGCTGCTGCATCGTTGGGCATTGACGCGATTACGTTAACTGATCATGATACCAATGAAGGGAATCTTGAGTTTGCTGAATTAATCAAAAGTTATGGTCTCGATAACTATCAAGGGGTAGAATATACGTCCTTTGTTGAACTGCCAAGTGGATTGTTACAACCAGCACATTTAATTGCTCAAAAAAACGAGAAAGGCATAGAAACACCTTTGATTGTGCCCAAAAAAGTATTGCCTCCTGAAGAAGTTATTGTAGAAATGCACAATCAAAATGCTTCTGTAACAGGACCACATCCGAATCATCACCACGACTCTCTAACAACACCAGTAATCATAAAAATACAATCAAATTCTGAACAAAGGAATAGATTGGATTTTCTTGAAGTTGACAATGGAGCTATCCGTCAGTTAGAACATGTAGCCGATGTGTTGGGGCCTCTCGGGTGGATTATGCGGAAAATGGATAAAATACCTGCAGTCGGAGGCAACGAAGAAGCTAGAATAATCTATGAACATCTCAAAGATCGTAGGAATACGCTTCATCCTGTGAACGCAATAGCCGGGTCTGATTCACATAGAGCAGGTGATGTTGGAAAAACAGTGGTGGGGTATTTAGGTGATAATCCGATTAAGGCAGCAAAATCAGGAGATATTATAATCCTTGCTCAAAAGCCAACCATGTATTCGTTCAGGGAATATTTGCAGTTTCATCGGCGAGCTAAACGAGTGGATAATAATTGGCATAATCGAATGACTCGGCAAACAGCTCAAGGACGGGCTATGCTATCAGCGGCTTGAGGAAGATGTTTTTGCTTAGAGGTGGTATAATAAAGTAATCATTATGGCGGACAATAAAGATTACTATGACATTTTAGGGGTTTCGAAATCTGCAACGGCGGAGGAGATAAAGAAGGCTTATCGGAAGTTGGCTTTGCAGTATCATCCTGACCGGAATAAGTCCAAAGATGGAGAGGGGAAATTTAAAGAAGTTACAAAGGCATATGAAGTCTTGTCCAATGTGGAAAAACGGAAGTCGTACGACCAGTTCGGACATGCGGCTTTTGAGCAGGGAGCAGGTCAAGGTGGTCCGGGTGGGCAGCAGGGGGGAGGACAGTATGGGCCGTTTACGTATACTTATTCCAATAATAATCAGGGTTTTGACATGGGTGGATTTTCCGATCCATTTGAAATTTTTGAGCAATTCTTTGGCGGTGGATCGCCGTTTGGTCAACAAGCAAGACGGCCCGTTTATTCACTTTCATTGACTTTTTCCGAAGCTGTTCACGGGACAGAGAAAGCAGTAACCATAAATGGCAAAAAACAACAAATCAAAGTACCCGCCGGTGTTGACAGGGGTTCGCGTATACGATTTGATGACTATGATGTCATTCTTGATGTGACACCAGACAGTAGATTTGGACGAGAAGGGTACGATATTATTACCGAAGAAGAAGTGTCATACGCGCATGCCGCATTAGGAACAGAACTTTCGGTTGAAACCATCGATGGTGCAATAAAATTTAGGGTACCCGCCGGAACACAACCCGGGACTCTCATCCGCTTAACCGGTCGAGGCGTCCCTCGTCTGAGAGGTGGGGGTAAGGGAGATCATTATGTAAAAATAAAAATAGTCATTCCTAAGAAACTGAGCCACAAACAAAAAGAGCTCCTCGAAGAGTTGGAGAGAGAAGAACATAAAGGAAAAGGCTGGTTTAGTTCTTAAATGAGTTGAACACCCTCAAATACTTTTTCACTCTGATGGCATGCGATTTCTCGTACTCTTTGCTATTTGCTTTTTAATAATCCCCTATGCTAGTGTTAAATTATGGCCAATTTTAACTGTTCGTTGAGCGAAATATCAACTGATCTGGGATGTTTCCCAAATGATCCGATTGGATTTGTACAGAAATTTTATGCTTATGGGTTGGGTTTTGTTGCCGGTATCGCGCTTCTCTCTCTTATTTGGGGAGGTTATTCCATTCTTATGTCAAAAGGCGAGCCATACAAGGTGAATATCGGAAAAAGCTATATTTTTTATGCAATTTGTGGATTACTCCTCGCCATTTTCGGTTATGTCTTTATCCAAGTAGTGGTAGTTGACATATTGAAGGTTCCTGGGTTTAAATAGAGATAGATGAAAAAATTACTGCCCTTATTGTTCGTTGGTGTTTTTGCGCTTGTCGTACTTTTATTGCCATCTTTAGTTTCTGCGCAGGGGATAGGTCCAGGCCGTCCTAATCCTATTCAACAACTACAGCCAAATCAAAATGCTTCCAGCAGTGCTCAACCTCAACCAGAGAATAGTTCAATCTGGGTCATTGATCCCGAGGTTACCTTCATAGGTAAGAATGCTGCCCGTGCAGGAGTGTTTTTGGACTGGACACTGAAAAATTACAATTGGGTTTGTGTCAATAAAGTCAATGAACGCCAATGTGATGACAGTAATAATCCAATTGCCAAATATTGGTCTTTGATCGTTCTCTATATCGTTGTTCCACTGCTTTTTGTGGTCATTTTATTCACCTCAGCTATTATTATCATTACCCGGGGCAAAAGCTTGACCATTATGCGTTTTATTCCTCGTTTTGTGGCTGTTGTTCTCTTGATTGTCTTCTCGTATTCGTTACTACAATTCTTTTACCAGTTTACAGATTTGATACAAGGCTTTTTCCTCAGGTCTGATATCAATAAGCCATGTCCGCCTGATTGTATCCAGCAAACAGACTTATTATATGTGGGTTGGAAATACAAAACCTTTATTGGTCTGCGTTTATTGGGAGATCAGAATGCTGAATCAGCCTTTATATCGCTTCTCTTAACCAAATTAACAGCACTCACCTATTTTGTAATGGTATTTTTGCTTCTGGTGAGAAAGATTATTTTATGGTTTTTCATTATTGTTTCACCTATTTTCCCAATACTTCTTCTTTTCTACCCTGTCCGAAACACAGGTAAAATTTGGATTGGTGAATTCTTTAGGTGGCTATTATATGCTCCACTTTTTGCGATTTTCCTTAATGGTCTTGTCTATCTGTGGAAGAATCAAATCCCGCTCGTTTTTGTGAATCCGAACATCGGGAATGCAAGCCAAATCGTTTTCCCAACCGCTGTTAACATATTGTTGGGTGGTCCGAGACAGTTCGTGACGCCAACCAATAGTGTCAATTTAGTTGAAACATTTGCGCTCTATGTGGTATCACTTATCATGCTTTGGATTGTCATTTTGCTACCATGGATTCTGTTGCAGATTTTTCTCGACTACGCCTCCAATTTTGCACCTGGGGATACTGCTGTGATGAAGACGCTTGTAAATATGGCATCAAATCGCCCATCCCAACCTGGTGGAGGCGGTGGTAGTCAGCCACCTTCTCAAGGAGGAGGAGCAACGCTCAACTTGCCGTTCTCTAAAAAGTTTTCTATTCCTAAGGATCTGCAAAACAAACCCGCAGGTGAGGCAAAGGAGATTAAGATTGATAATGCAACCCTTAGCAATGCAACCTTTAATAAACCAGCATTCATTCCTAATGCGACGGTAAATACTGTTAATGTCGCGACAAATGTACCAACAAGTACAAATGTTCCAATAAATACAGCCGCAAATATACCGGCGAATGCAGAGGTACTGACTCTTGCGAAGGTGAAGCTTCCTACGATGCGAGATATTGCGAAATATGATACCGCGCTTACCTCTCGTAGCCAGACCAAGCTCCAAGATGTTGCTGTTACGACACAGGCTCTTATAAGTATTGCCAATCCAGCTGTTTCGACTGTTGATAAAGAGCAGTACACAGAAATTCGTGAAAAAATCGTTGAGAAAAGTCAGCAAGGAAATATCATGGCTAGCTCTATACTCAATGCCGCAAAAGTTGCTTCTCAAAAAAATACCCAAGTGTCCAATCAGCAAGTGAAAGAATCGCTGAAGCAAATGGCAAATCCTGCGTCAGCCCCGAATACCAATAGAGACAAGATGAGTCGATTGAACAATATGCTTCAAAAAGAAAGCAGTACGAATAATAATCAAATTGCATCAAAAATTTTGAAAGTGTCTGATAAGACATCAGATAAAGAAATAGAATCACTGAAAAATAATCTCTCAGCAACAGCGTCGAGCCATGTAAGTAAATCAGTTAATTCAGCCATCTCTCATGATGCACAAGCAACAACAAAGATAAAGGATGTGCTGAAGCAAGTAGCAGCACCTGTTTCTGGAGCTACGGCACCAGGAGCTAAATCTGCTGCACCGCAACAGGTGACAAAGCTTCGTGGCACTTTAGAAAAAGCAAGCAAAGAAGGAAATCAGCTTGCAACATCTATACTCAAAGTTAATGATAAAACATCAGCTGATGAGATAGTAGCTCTTCAGAAGAAAATTCAAGAAGCAAAAGCAAAAGGTGAACCAGTTGCGACCGAGGTTGCAGCATTGGCTGAGCAGACTGCTGCACTGCCTACAGTAAACAGAGTACAGACAGTGAGCAAAGAAGACTACCAGGCGGTACGGGATATGTGGAAACAAAATTACCAGAATCTAGAGGTACCTCAAGGTATGGCTGGTACACGTGCAGAGTGGATTAAGGACGATATAGCAAGTATCGATGAGACAATTGGTTTACTTTCCTCTTCAGATCAAGACAAAGTCGAAGAAGGTATGGAGCAAGTATCCAATCTTATGCCCTTCCTGATGATGGGTGGTTTCTCTCAGACAGAAATTGTTGATTACTTAAAAGCCAAACAAGATGCTGCCAAAGATATATCTCAGGTACTTACGAAAGAAGAAGAAGAACAAGTGACTGTCGGAACCAAACACGTTGCAGCAGAAGGTCACTTGGAAGCAACATTGGAAGATGATGAAAAGTCACCTGAGCAAAAAGCGAAGGAGGAAAACAATGCCGAAATCAAACCAGAAGGCCAGGAGAAGGAAAAACAAGCAGAAGACGCGAGTAAAACACCTACTGTAGATAAAGAGCCAGAAGACCCAATGGATAAAGTTGAGGCTGTAGAAAATGATAAGAACAAACCTGAAAATAAATAACACTTGCTGTTTATCCTGTTTTAGTATTTAATAAAGAATAACCTCTATGTTTGGAAGTATTTTTAATCAAAAGAAAAATCAAGATCAGGCTGCGCCACCGCAGCCAAATCAGGCACCTGCTGATGGTTCTCAGCCTGCTCAGACAGCTTCTGCTGATCCAAATGCAGAACAACTCCAACCACAAACGCCTCAAACGCAGCCTCCTACTGGGGGTGCTCAAGATCCCAATGCGCCACAGACAGCTGGGGGTACTCCCCAAGATCCAAACGCTCCTCAGGATCCTAATGCTCCGCAAGATCCAAATGCACCGAAAGATCCAAACGCTCCCCAGGATCCTAATGCTCCGAAGGATCCAAACGCTCCACAAGATCCAAATGCAGCAGGAAAACCGGGGCAGCCGGGACAACCAGGTGCAAAACCTGATCCAAATAACCCTGTAGCAGCGGCCAATGCATCGGCGCTCAGTCATCTTGATCCGCGTGCTACTCAGGTGCTCACACATGCACAGGAAGAGACCAAGCGAATAAAACAGCAGATGGTCGAACCTGACCAAATTCTGATTGGACTCCTCTATGATGAGAAAATTTTTGCCTCCCTTAAGGAATTACAAGCAGATGGCGGTGTCATCTCCAAAGAAATTCAAGCTGCTGAAAAAATGGGTGTGTATAAAGGTCAGCCCACGCTGAGTAAACCGTCTCAAGAAATATTTGAGCAGGCATATCGCGACTCAAAAATGCGCGGTGCGAATTTCATTACACCTGAGGATATTTTTGTTGTTATGTTCGATCCTAAGTATTCAACGTCCAAATTTTTGGAGAAACATAATCTTAAAAAAGATATGGTCGTTGAAAAATTGGCAAAGGACCCCAAACTTAACTTTGCCAAGAGAACAGTTCTTGAAAAATATGGTATTGATTTAACAGAAGAAGCTCGTGCAGGAAAGCTGGACCCTGTTGCCGGTCGAGACAAAGAAATGGACCGAATGGTACATATTCTCCTGCGAAGAACCAAAAACAATCCTATAATCATTGGAGAAACCGGTGTTGGAAAAACCGCTATTGTCGAGGGATTGGCGCAAAAGATTGTCGCGGGTACAGTCCCCAAGGATTTGTTAGAAAAACGAATTTTTCAGTTGGATGTCGCGTCCCTTATTGCCGGGGCGAGTCACCGTGGAGAATTTGAAGAGCGATTAAAGGAAGTTATTAATGAAGTACTTGGTTCCAACAACCGCATTATTTTGTTTATCGATGAAATCCACTCACTTATGGGAAATGGTGATGGTGAAGGTATGAATGCCGCCAATATCATAAAACCCCACTTGGCTCGCGGTCACTTTCAACTGATTGGTGCAACGACGACGATTGAGTATCGAAAGAATTTTGAAAAAGATAAAGCGTTTGAACGTCGTTTCCAGCCTGTCACAGCTGAGGAACCGAGTGAAGAAAACGCGTTTGAGATGATGAAGGTGCTTCGTCCGAAATATGAGAAGTTTCATAAAATCCAATTCCCTGATGAGGCGCTGAAAGAATGTGTCAAATTATCCAAAAAATACATTGGTGAGCGCTACCTTCCTGATAAAGCAATTGATTTACTTGATGAAGCATCAGCTGAAGTAAAATTACAGATTGATGCAGGTAATCGCGGTGGCGGCGACAGTGTGGTTAAAAAAACTGACATTGAAAAAGTGGTCAGTGCATGGACAGGAATTCCAATTACGAAGTTGACAGAGGATGAAAGTGAGAAATTACTCAAGCTTGAAGATCGTATCCACAAACGATTGATTGATCAAGAACAGGCAGTGGGTGCGGTTTCGGAAGCCGTCAGACGTGGAAGAATTGGACTGGCAGCTGCCAATAGACCGATTGCCTCATTTGTTTTCCTCGGACCAACCGGTGTTGGAAAAACAGAACTTGCCAAAACGCTTGCAGAGTTGCTTTTTGGAAAAGATGATGCTATGGCTCGACTGGATATGTCAGAGTACATGGAAAAGCATGAGGTCGCCAAGCTCATCGGTGCGCCTCCAGGATATGTCGGTTATGAGGAAGGTGGACAGCTGACTGAAGCGGTTCGTAAAAAGCCTTATTCAATTGTGCTTCTAGACGAAATTGAGAAAGCACATCCTGATGTGTTTAATATCTTGCTGCAGCTTTTGGAGGACGGACGACTGACTGATAATAAAGGTAATACAATTTCCTTTAAAAATACGATTGTTATTTGTACCAGTAACATTGGAAGTCAGACGATTCAGAAATATTTGAGTCAGATTGATCCGAAAGCGAAAAAGAATACAGAACAATCCGAAAAAGTCTTTAAAGAACTCTCCGATAAGGTCAAAGACGAGTTAATCAAATTCTTCAGACCTGAGCTTCTCAATCGTTTTGATGAGGTTGTTATCTTTAAGCCATTGTTGATGGAGCACATGGCAGGTATCGCGCGTCTAGGTATTTCCAAAACTGCAAAGCTTCTCAAGGAGCAAGGATACGGTTTGCAAATTACTGAAAAGGCAATAGCACAGTTGGCAAAGGACGGATACGATCCTGTTTATGGAGCACGACCTTTGAGGAGACTTATCCAAACTGCTATTGAAAATCCTATTGCTTTGGCTATTATTTCCAAAAAGTTTGTACCCGGAGATACGATTGTTATTGATTTTAGCGAGAACACCAATGAATTCACCTTTAGTAAAGATGGTGGCAAAGAAGATTTGGCACCGTTGACTGATGAGCAATTCCGAACTGTCTTGTCACAACTTGCCAATCCTGACACAGTCACCAATGCTCTTGACCGGCAGCATTTCGCGGAAGTACATGACAAGTTGATACTCGCACGGTCTGAAAATAATAAGACCGCGACTGCTATCTTGGAAGTGACTGTTACAACTGACGTTGCAAAAATTAAAGCCATACGAAAAGAACTTGATGATGCAAAAGCCAAAGGTGATGCGTTGGCGCAAGAAATTTTAGAGTTGGCAGCAAGCATGGCCCATCAAATCCAAGCTTCTCTCAAGCTGAAAAAGATTCTACTTCAGATCATCCATCCGGAAGCGATTACAGATCTTGCGAAGAAAGAGAAATTTACACAACTGCATGACAAGGTAGTAGAGGCAAGTCAGCGAGATAATGCTCTGGCGCTTAAGATTCTGGCAGTCAATGAGACAACACCGGAAGCTGCGATTGACGAGCTTATGGATGAACTCAAGGCAGCCCGTGAGCAGGGGGATGATTTGGCGGAGACTATTCTATCAGTGGTCAATAGCGAAATTACATCGGAAGCAGACGCAGCTCGTGAACAAGAGCCTGAGACGAAATTTAAAAATGTACTCAAACAAATTATTAATCCGCTCTATGCGGCAACGCCTGAAAATAAAGCTAAATTCACCTTAATTTATGAGAAGATCTCCAAAGCCAATGAAGAAAATAATCCCTTGGCTGCAAAAATACTTGCAATTACTGATTTGACTTCAAATGGTGATATCAAGCTGCTGAAAGAGGATCTTGAAAAAGCGAAAGCAGAGGGTGATCCGTTAGCCAAAGAAATACTGGAAACAATTGAGGAGGAGATAAAGATGGAACCTTTGAGGAAGTTTAAGAAGGGTATTCTTCTTATCGCGACACCGGCTACTGCAGAAACTCCGAAAGAGCGGGAACACTATGCGGGAATTCAGACAAAAGTTACCGAAGCCGGTCAAAAAGGCAATCAACTCGCGACTGCTGTCCTGGCAGTAAAAGACACAATTACTCCTGATGAGCTACAAAAATTATTGGAACAATTTACCAAGGCTGCAGCAGAAAAAGATGAGGTGGCACTATTGATACTAGAAGCTGTTGGAATGGGAGGAGTAGGATCTGCTCAAGCAGAGGGCGATGGGAATGAAAAATCACCTGAGGAAATGGCTGCCGAACAAAAAGAACAAGCCGAAAAACAAGCACAAGATGGTTCTGCACCTCCGGCAGATGGCACAAATCCTGATCAAGCAGGAGAACCTATGACGGCTGCCTCTCTTGACGCAGGTTCACCAGCTCCAACAGATACACCACCAGCTCCAGCAGGTGCGGAGATGCCTGTTCCTGATGCAGCTTCAGCTCAACCAGCAGTACAAGATGCAACTTCAGCAACAACTCCTCCTACTGACTATGCAGGACCTGCAATTCAACCGCCACCTGCACCATCAGCTCCTCCACCTGCAGCAAGTGGCGCAGCAGTAGGTACTATGGCAAATGGAGCAACAAGTACAACCGGAGCTCCTGTTAATCCACAATCTGTTTACAATTTCTCCGGCATACCAGCGTCATCGCGACCAATAAACTACATCGCCCCTCAGACGACACAAGAAGAGGTAGAATAACTGATTATAATAATTTTATGGGAAGTATTGTTGAGCTAAATGACACACTACAGATAACAAAAGAGCAAGGGTTTCCTCAAGATCTTGATCTTGAAAAGCATTTAAAAAATCCATTAAAAGCAGAAGATTTTGCTGGTATTGAGTTTGAATTTCACAGCAAACCTAAGATTAGAAATTATCAGGCATCACCTATACGTAACTTCTTAGTCGAAAATAGAGGTGGAAAATGGATTTATTGGGGATTAGTTCATATTACGGAGGTACAGTTAGATTATAAAAACAATACAACTTCAGGAAAATTTAAAATAGAGTACCTTTATAATCCTAATGAAATGAAGAAGGCACATGAACTTATCGATAGAAATCCAGACACTAATTACTTCAACTAAAAGGTTGCACTGGTTAGCCACCTGTTTGTATTCATTCTCTATAGTATGTTGCTTAATTTTTCAAGTTCCTTGCATAGTCAGTTTGGTCAAATACAAATTATTAATAAATCATCTACGGACCAGAAGAGGGAAAAGTATAAAATATTTTGCGTCAAGCAGGATTAACAACCGCAGAATTGCTAGTGCTACGAAAAAAATGAGTGACGTTCACCGCGCATTTGACAACAATCTCAAAACTATATAAAATGGCACTATATGAAGAAAATGAATGTTTCAACAAATCAGATGGAGAAATTTGCAGGCATGTGGGTGGCGATTGATCATCAAAACGACAAGATTATTGCCGCTGGAGATACCTTTGAAGAAATTGCTCCCTTAGTAAGTGGAAAAATAAAAGATAAAAATAAAATTAAGGCTTCTGCGTTTAAGGTACCAACAAAAGACGAAGGTTATCTCATCTTGACCACGTTACATGAGAGCATTTAAATATCAAAGGTTTACCGGAGGAATTTATTTCCCAATTATTACAGTCAACATAATTCATAAAAATAAGTTTTTTCGTGTTGATACACTGTTAGATTCAGGAGCAAGCACATCTCTTTTTACACCAGATACTGCAAGACAATTAGGCATTGATACCAAATCCGGAAAGAGAATTGTTTTGGGAGGAGTAGGAGGAAAAATTGATGGTTATATTAACAATCTGGAACTGGAAATTGCAGGCAAAAAATTACACGCGCCAGTCGTATTTTCCGAAAATTATCAGGTAAGTTTTAATCTCTTAGGACGTGAGGGAATCTTTGAAAATTTCAAAATTACTTTCGACGAAAAAAACCTCGTGGTAAATTTTGAATCAAAATAAGCGAGTAAGTCTCAGCCACCACAATTTAACATTGTATGACTAATTTAATAATACCTTATAAAGATGAATTGGAGGTATTAACTACCACAAAATCTCTTGTTCAAAATGCCCAATACGTATCAATTAATGAAGGAGCGATTGAAAAAATTATACATCTTATAGAAAATCGTTTGCAACGAGGTTTGCAGACTGAAAACGCGTTTACTCCCCAAATGCATTATGTCGAAGATGTCCAAGTACTCTTTTTTCAAAATGCTGTTAATTTCTGCTTTTGGGCAGAAAAAGATACTCCGAAGTGGCAAGTGGAATGGCCTAAAGGAACTATTATTACCGGGGGAGAATTTGGTATGATGGCTTGTTTTAAACGCGCTTTGGCAGAAGGAGTGCCAGTGACAGATGCACTGTACTGGCAAAATATTACAAAAAAGCAAATAGCGTATTTTTTTAGAAGTAGTAATCAAACAGAAATACCTCTGTTGGAAAAAAGACGAGAGAATCTCGCTGAGGCCGGCAGAGTTTTAGATGAGAAGTACAACGGACAATTTATACATGTTCTTGAAGCAGCAAAATATGACGTAGTGAATTTAGTAAAGTTGACTGCGCAGGAATTTTTATCATTTACGGATAGAGTAACAATAAATAATAGTAAAGTATACTTTCTAAAAAGAGCCCAATTTAATGCAAGTGCGATATCAAAACTTACGTATCCAGGAGCTAAAAAAATAAATCGAACCCATCTCCTCACAGCATTTGCTGATTATAAAATTCCACAGATGTTGAGAAAGTATGGTGTCATACTATATAAATCAGATTTATCAGAAAGAATTGATAGTTATATCTTACTGCCTGCAGGAAGTACCGAAGAAAGAGAAATACGAGCAAGTTCCATCTGGGCTCTAGAGCTTATAAGACAAAAAATACAAAAATATACTGCTGCACAAATAGCTGATGCATTGTGGCTTATAAGTCAAAATCAAACAGATGTTAAACCATATCACCGGACTCGGAGTAGTTATTACTGATGAATAATTGCATGTAACTACACGCTATTTTTTCCTTCCTGCATTGTAATTTACCACCAGACTCCATATACTTAATATATGTCCCGAACTCGTTTCGGGCTATTAGTAATGGAAACAAAAGATACGAAACAAGATCCAAAATTAGGCGCAAAACCTGAAACAAAAATGCAAATACCAAATAAGTTTTTGGCATTTTTCTCGAACTTTAAAAAGGGGCCTAATGTGGATCCCAAAGCAGGCGCGAAGCCTGAGAAAAAATTTCAAATTCAAAATATCTCTTCAGCGCTTCCCTTGATTCTCTCGAAATTGAAGAAAGAAACCAAACAGGATCCGAAAGTGGGCGCAAATCAACAGCCAAAAACAGACGCGAAGCCTGGAGTACCGTTTCGGATACCCAAATACTTAGTACTTCCCCTAATGTTCTTGAAATTTTGGTTTTATGAAAGTCCTGTGGGGATATATAAGTTTTTTGCATCGCTTAACAATGCATTTTTCCAGCTTTTTTCGTTGCCACTTCTTGTCAAGACATACTTTAAGCCGCTTAAAAATGAATATCGACAAGGACTGGTCGGATTTTCTATTGGAATGGGTATGTTCGTCAAAACCTTTTTTATCATTGCGGATGTTATTATGTTGGTATTATTACTCCTTTTTGAAGTTACCGTGCTTGTCTCATTTGTTTTTTTGCCAATTGCGACATTTTGGTTGCTTTTTTTGTAAACAATTATGGAATTATCAGCACATATATATCATATTTATAGAACCGCGCTTTTCCGGAGTATTCGGCTTTTAACATTTACCGTGTTATTTTCTTTCATTGTCTATCAATTTTTGATTCTTCATACGTCTCCCAATTTTACCGTCTTTTTCTTTAATCTCTTGGTCATGTTTGAGGTTTTTTTCCATTATAAAATAAGCCGAGCAACACCTCCTGTTCTAGCTGCAGAGAATAAAGTTGAGACGATGTATGAATCATTTACGTTGCAAGCACTCTACGGTTTTGTTACCCAACCGACGACTGAAGGAGTGATTAAAAAACTCATTACTTATCCACAGATAAAACTTGTCATGCAAAAAGCTAATTTGAATAAGAAAGAATTAAAATATTCAGATTTGCCGAAAGATCTGTTGGCGGAAAGTGCTTTTCAGACAGCACAGACTTTCAAAGGGAAATATGTCACCACACTCGATATTTTTGTCGCGTATCTTTTTATGATTGAGGCAGACAGTAAGTTGCTTTTTGCCAAACAACTCAAGATAACAGATCTCTCAAACATTCTCTATTGGGTCAGGCTTGAAATGCCAGAAGAGGAGAGTCCTCCAAAAGCACGGGTACATTTCTCAGGCGTTGGGATTGGTGAACAATTAACCTCGGGATGGACACCTGAAACAAAGAAGTATACTGCTCAATTTACGACATATGCTCTCAAAACTGAGCCATTGATTGGTGGGCATGAAAATGAATTCAAAATCCTTCTTGAAGGACTGATGAAAATGGAGAACAGTAATGTCTTATTGGTAGGAGACATAGGAGCAGGGAAGGAAAATTTGGTGCGCGCCCTTGCCTATCATAGTTATGATGGGAACTTGGGAGGATATCTTAATTATAAACGCGTTTTTCAACTGCTCGTCGGTGCATTGACCGCAGGAGCTGGAGATAGGGGTAATTTAGAAACACGGCTGCAACAAATTATTGCTGAAATTTCTCATGCGAATGACGTCTTTCTCTATATCCCGGATTTTCAAAATATCTTAGGCGGTACCTCATATAAGCTTGATTTATCAGGGGCACTCCTTCCCTATCTAAAAGATGGCAATATACCCATAGTTGCGACGATGACAACTGGAAATTATAAAGCATACATGGAAAAAAATCCTCTCAAAGAAGTGTTTACCGTTGTGCAACTCAAGCCGCCTGACCAAGATACAGCGGTACAGATGGCACTGGGAGAAGCGACAAAGATTGAAAAAAAGTACAAAGTTATCGTGAGTTATCGGGCACTTATCAGTGCGGTTGAATTAGCAGATCGGTTTTATCAAGATCAAGTGCTGCCGGGAAGCGCTATTGCTCTTTTGGAAACTGTTGCCAATGCTGTTGCATTAGAGAAAGATCGTCCTACCTATGAAAAGACACAGAGAAAAATGGTACTTGAAGCAGATGTGGTAAAAAAAGTAGAACAAACAAGCCATGTCGCAATTGCATTGCCTACAGGGAAAGAGATAAACTTACTGCTTCATTTGGAGGACAAATTGCATGAGCGGGTGATAGCGCAAGATGAGGCGGTGAGTGCCATTAGCGAGGCCATGAGGCGGATTAGATCTGGCATGACGACCAGCGAACGGCCGATTTCTTTTCTTTTCTTAGGCCCGACTGGTGTAGGAAAAACAGAAACAGCAAAGGCCCTTGCTGATTTTTATTACGGCGGACAGAAAAATATGATCAGGCTTGATATGAGTGAGTACACCGATGCAAATGGTCTCAAGCGGTTGTTAGGCGCGCTTCCTGGAGAAGGAGAGGAGCGGGGACTGTTAACTGATAAAATTCATGATAATCCTGCATCACTTGTCTTGCTTGATGAATTTGAGAAAGCATACCCTGCAATTCACAATATATTTCTTCAAGTTCTGGATGATGGACGACTGACCGATAACAAAGGCGTCACAGTATCTTTCCGCAATGCCATTATTATCGCCACCTCAAATGCAGGATCTGAGTTCATTCGGGAAGCAGTGGAGAAGGGAGTGCCAATTGACAAAAGTTTTGAACAACAACTTTTGGAACAATTGCAATCCCAAGGTATTTTCAAACCAGAATTACTCAACCGTTTTGACGATGTCATAACATTTAAACCCCTCGGGACTGAGCAAGTAACTGCAGTAACGAAGCTTGTATTGCAGCAACTGACGAAGACAATGGAAAAGCAAGATATTACATTGACCTTTGATGATGCGGTTATTGAAAAAATTATCAGAGAGGGCTACGACAAAGATTTCGGCGCCAGACCCCTCCGCCGCTACATACAGGATACGGTAGAAGACATGATCGCACAGAAACGCTTAACCAAAGAAATAGACCGAGGCAAAAAAGTTGCTTTTTCTATTGATGGTACAGGGGCACTTCAGGCAACGATAACGTAATAATTTATTCTCAAGTGTATTTCTATTATTGAAACATAGGCTTTTAACCAGAGTAGAAAGCCTGTATTGGGACAATACATCTTACATTCAGCTATTCTTTAAATAATTACGTAATTTCATGAATCTCAACTTTCATATCACGTTTAATTTTTTGAATGTAAAGATTAATATTCTTAGTATAATTGTATTATCAGTTTTGCTTAGTATATTTTTTACCCAAACTGGTAGTGCTGCAAGTTTTCAGCTTTCAGGAGTGGTATCAGATAATTCGAATATTCCAATCGCAAAGGCAAGCATAGAGGTTATTAATACAGATACAAATACTGTTGTTGCTCGTACAGAAAGCAGTGCCGATGGATACTATAATATTGTATTGGAAGGCGGATCATATACAATAAAAGTTACGTCGATTGACAGTAGTGATTTGAAACCAGATATTTCACTATATCAAACAATTGCTAAGGACACTGTTTTTAATATTATTATTGTATCTGATTCTTCTGATCCGAAGAGGCATCTCTATAATATAATTACAAACCCGTTTTACAAATAAGATTGTGCTATGAAAGATAACGAACAGGACTGGTCATTAAAACAATACTTCGTTCCCCTGACTACATTAAAAGCAATTCATATTATTACCATCGTCGGCTTTGTCGTTTTCGGCAATGCACTTTTTAATGGTTTTGTATGGGACGATTTGATATATATTGTTAATAATCAACAGGTCCATACTTTTAATATTTTTACAAGCTTTGGAGAAAATCGGTTTAATATAGCTGGACAATATCGTCCTATTCCCTCTCTCTATTTTTCCTCAATGTATTCTTTGTTTAGAGATTTTCCATTTTTTTACCATTTTTTCAGTATTTGCATTCATATAATAAGTAGCTTATTAGTATTCGTTTTATTTAGCAGATTTTTTAAAAACCATCTGTCTTTATTTCTCTCTTTAGTTTTTCTTGTTCACCCCATGCAGGTTGAGTCCGCTTCATTTGTTTCTACATCTGGAAATAATTTATTTTTCGTATTTGGATTACTTGCACTAATTCTGAGTATGAAAGAGCAATTGATTGCAAAGAGATTATTACTTATAGGATTATTATTATTATTATCTCTTTTATCAAAGGAAACTGGAATTTTATTTCTTCTTATGATTTTTGTTTTACGAATTTTTTATCAGAAAAAAAATCTTACAGCATATTTATTTATTGGCATAGGAATAATCTTCGTTTATCTAGCTTTTAGATTTGGAATTGGCAAAATTTATCTAACTCAACAGTTAGGATTTATTCCTATTGAAAGACTATCTTTGGAACAACGACTTATTAATATCCCCGCAATAATTTATTATTACCTATCAACTTTTTTTCTGCCGCTCAAATTAACAATAATGCAGTATTGGGTTGTCGTAAAAGTAGATTATACTAGTTTTTATCTCCCCCTTTTTTTGGATTTTGTATTTTTTGCTTGCTTAGGTGTTGTTGTGAGATTTTTAAAAAAAAGAACACTTAAAGTCTTTATATTCTTTTTCTTATGGTTTTTTCTTGGAATGTTGCTTCATCTACAAATTTTCCCACTAAATATGACAGTAGCAGACCGATGGTTTTATTTTGCGATGGTGGGTCTACTTGGTGTTATAGGTATAATCTTACAAAAGATAGTCACCACATACAAAAATTTACAGTATCTGCTATTGATGATGGGAGTTATTATTTTGGTACTTTTATCCTTAAGAACTGTAGAAAGGAACACTAACTGGCAAAGCAATCTTGCTTTGTATAGTCATGATGCTAAAGTCAATGAAAATTTTATTCTTGAAAATAATTTAGGTGTCGAGTATCGTCGCCAACAAAATCTTCAAGAGGCAAAAAAACATTTCGAGAGGTCGGTTCAATTACATCCATATCAGGGAAATCTTTTCAACTTAGCTATTGTAAGTCAAGCGTTAAACGATAAGCAACAGGCAATAGAATATTTTTTCAGAATTCTTACGGTAACTGATTTTCAAGGGGAAGAGTATAGGGGGGAGGAATATAATCGAAGATTGACAATGTCGTCTTGGGTGCTTATCCAACTAGATTCTCCAACAAATGCGAAAGCCTTTATCCAGAAGGCTTTAATAAAAGACCCAAATAATGGATACTTATGGGCGAATCTGGCTATTAGTGAGTATAAATTGAATAACCGAGAAGAGGCGCTCAAAGCTGTAAAAAGAGCAAAAATTTTCTCTGCAACTCCAGCGGTTAACAATTTATATACAATTATTGTTAATAAAAAAAGTATTCCAGAAAATATAACTATATCTTTTTTCAATGAAATTTCTAACGAATAACATATTAAAATAAAATGAGCATTAGAAGTTCTGAGGAAATCATGTATAATTTTATATTCTAAATAGCTATTCTAAATAGGCGTGATCCTTGACAAATATGCAATACTTGTCTTAAATAAGACTGGGATATTATTAAATTGCTTATAAATGAAAATAAAGATTAAACTTGCAAGTCTCTTCCTATTTGCTTTGATTCTCGGAGGGTTATTTTCTACAAATACTGCCTTTGCCGCTACAGTTACTCTTTCAGGTAGCATTAAAGACTCATCAGGGAATGGCATTGCTAACGCCTCTATTAGCGTCACGGATTCTGATAGTGGAGCAAATGTGGGGAGTACGGCGACGGACGATGACGGTTCTGGAAACTATAGCATGATTGTTATGGAAGGGACCTATGATGTGCAAGTGAATCCTCCTGTTGAGAGTGGTTTTTCTTCTGCTATTGCTTTCAGCCAAAATATCTTAGGAGATACTACTTTGAACTTTATTCTTACCCCTGTAGGAACAGTTACGCTCAGCGGTCATATATATGACCCACTTGGGAATCCACTTCAAAATCAAAAAGTTTTTTTACTGGATACGGAAATTGGATCGGTGGTCGCTTCAGCAACTACCAATGCAACAGGGGATTATTCGTTTCAAGTAAGTCCTGACACATATAGGATTAAAGTTGAGGCAGAGTATAATGACGGAGTTAATGCCCCGCAATACTATGGTTTTAGTGTTCGTACCTATGAGCTTACTCAAAGTACTATCTTAGATTTTACTCTCCCTTTGAAAAGAGTTACTGTGCATGTGCAGGATGCAGTAAATAATCCTGTAAGTGGGGTTAGGCTTAAAACGCAGCCAGTGGGTAGTGTAAACGACAACCTTTTGTTCGGAAATGGTCTTAGTGCTATTCTAGCTTTTTCTGCATATGATGTGCCGGGGAAAACAGATCCAGGTCCTCTGACAGACGCTTCAGGAAATGTGACTTTATGGCTTTTCCCAACAGAGTCAGGTCGCACGTATCAGTTTATTGCAACTCCTCCGAGTGGAAGTCCATACTCTCAGTTTACTTTTCAAAGTATTCATGTAACGGGTGATCAAACTGAGTTTATTTCTCTGCAATTTAACCACGCTTCTCCCGTGACGACTGCAACTTTGGAGACGCAAAAAGGAGATGGAACATATAGTGATCCAACCACCGTAACGCTGATAGCCGTTGCTGATACTGGCTATACGATCGCCAACATATATTATGCCATCAATGGTGGAGCACAGCAGACATATACAGCACCCTTTACTGTCATAGGCAATGGAGCGCATGCAATTGAATACTGGTCTGTCGATAATAGTGGAGCCCAGGAAACACATAAGACTAAAACATTTACCATTCTTGCCAGATATAATCTGGTAGGGGCGGTCTATATCGATAGTAATCAAAATGGTGTGCAGGATATAGGAGAATTAGGATATGGTGACGCAACACTGAGCTTGAATACCGGACAGACAGTGACAACTAATTCAAGTGGTGAGTACTCTTTCTCCAATTTACCAACTGATGTCTATACAGAAACCTTGACAGTTCCCAATGGGTATGCCGCAACAACAACCAATCCAGCATCTGTTCCCCTCTCTGCTGATACAACACAAAATTTCGGTATTGCTCCCATTCCTACCAATACTCCTACACCAACAGAAACACCTATCCCAACACCGACCAATACACCTACACCCACCCCAACAGAAACACCAACACCTACGCCAACAAATACACCGACGCCTACACCAAATCCAACCCAACTCACATCTCTGAGTCCGGCAAAGATGTGGGTAGGATTATCTAACTTCTTTGGTTTTGGTACAAAGTTTGATGTGAAAGCAGAAGCATATAAAGATACAACACTGATCAGCTCAGGACAACTCAATAGTATAGATCCAGGGTTTGGTTTTGGTGGATTTGCTAGTGCAAAACTGAATACCATTCCCTTCAACGCATTCCAACCAGTTGATTTTCCACAGGGATCAAAGTTGAGTATCAAAGTATCTGCCAGGACAGCTTGCACTGGCTCAGTAAACCCTCTCGGTACGGCACGGCTCTGGTATAATGATAGTCAAGCGAACAGTAATTTTGGTGCAACGATTGGAGCAAATGCAGGCTTCTATTATCTGAGAACTAACTCTGCCCTCGCAGCAGCAGTAGGAAGTGGACCTAAGCAAACTGTTGATGTGCAAGGTGGAGCTGCTTGTAGTGCTTTCAAATCTTTTGGTACATGGATGATTACTCCATAACCCCTTGATATCTAAATAATATTTTACTTCTTTGAGGTTGAAGGTTACCCTTGTATCTGGTATACTAAGCCTTATGCCAGCTATACAACGGAGTGAATTTGCATTAGCTTTAAATCAAGTCGCCTCAGAGCGTGGGGTTGATGTGGACGTGGTGCTCGATACCGTACAAAATGCGATTTTGGCAGCGTATCGGAAAGATCATCCAGGTGTTGAGGTGGAAGATTATCGTGCAGTACTTGATCCCAACACAGGGGAAGCCAAGATTTATCAAGAAGATAAAGATGTGACTCCTCCTGGATTTGGACGGATTGCCGCACAAACTGCTAAGCAAGTCATACTTCAGAAAATTCGTGAGAAAGAAAAAGAAGCGATTTTTACTGATTATCGGATAAAAATCGGTACCATAGTGAATGGTATGGTGCTCCGTTTTGCCGGTCCAAATATTATTATCGATATAGGAAAAGCAGAAGCAATTATGCCGGTCTCCGAACAAATCCCCAATGAAAAATATCATCTGAATCAGCGGCTCGTTTTTTATCTTTCAGAAATCCGCCAAGGAATGAAAGGCGAAGAAATTGTCGTGTCACGTGCTGACATAGGACTTCTTGAGGGGTTATTTAAGAGGGAAGTTCCGGAAGTTGCTCAGGGAAGTGTTGAGATCAAAGCAATTGTTCGGGAGCCAGGTAATAGAGCAAAAATAGCTGTGTTCTCAACGCAGCCGGGAATTGATCCTGTAGGTTCTTGTGTCGGACAAAAAGGGGTTCGTGTTCAAGCAATCATTCAAGAGTTGGGTGGTCTTGAAAAAATTGATATTATTCAGTGGTCTGATGACACAAAGACTTACATAGCCCAAGCGCTCTCTCCCGCAAAGAATGTCCAGGTAGAAATTGATGAAGAAGCAAAAGAAGCTCGTGTGTTTGTCCCACAAGAGGAACTATCGTTAGCCATTGGAAAAGAAGGACAGAACGTTCGCCTTGCCTACAAATTGACACAATACAGAATCGAAATTGAAGGAAAAGCCCCACTTGGTGGATTAGATAGTGAAGACACAGATGAAGTAGTAGAGGATACAGCCACGAAAGAAGGAGAAGAAAAAAAAGAAGATAAGGTAGAAAAAAAGACTAAGGCGAAAGAATCAAGCAAAAAAGAAGTTAAAGAGAAAAAAGAAAAAGAAAACAAAGATGAAAAATAAAATTCGAAGCACGAATACCGAAATTCGAAACAAATTCAAATTACCATAATCAAAATGACTAAAAACGTTTTATATTTTAAACTTTTGAATTTTGATATTGTTTCGGATTTCAGATTTCGAAATTCGGATTTAAGCGATATATGGTCAAAAATAACTTGCAATCAAAGACAAACATTCAAACTCAGCACTTCCCTCCAGTAGTAGCCGTTCTCGGTCATGTTGATCATGGCAAAACCACACTGCTTGATGCTATCCGTAAAAGTTCTATCGCACAGGGAGAAAAAGGTGGGATCACGCAGAAAATTGGAGCTTCTGCAATTGAGATACAGCACGAGGGCCGCGAGCGGTGGATAACATTTATTGACACACCTGGACATGAAGCTTTCACCAAAATGCGTGGGCGGGGTGTACAAGCTGCGGATTTGAGTTTATTAGTCATTTCAGCAGTTGATGGCGTCAAACCCCAAACAAAAGAAAGTATTAAGGCGCTTCAGGAGGCAAAAACGCCTTTTATTGTTGTCCTCACCAAATCAGATCTTCCGACCAAAAATACTGAAAAAGTGAAACAGGAGCTTTTGAAAGAACAAATCCAACTGGAAGATTATGGTGGCGACATACCTGTAACCGAGGTTTCGGCCAAAACAAATCACAATATTAAGGAACTTCTCGATCTCATTCTTCTGATGTTTGATATGCGCCAAGCGCCTCAACACGCTCAAGAAATTTCAAGTGAAGCGCCTCTTTCAGCCGTTGTCATTGAGTCAAAGCTTGACAACCGTGCCGGTCCCAAAGCAACAGTTATTATAAAAAACGGAAGTATGACCGTGCGGGAAGAAGTGCAAGTCGATGGGCAAATATTTAAAATTCGGATGCTTCTGAATACACTTGGTAAGCCTGTGTCTTCAGCGACTGTGGGTGATGCTGTTGAGATTTTAGGATTTACCATAGTGCCACAAGTCGGTAGCCTGATTTCTGATAAAGCTAATGCGCAATCTGCAACACCGGAAGTTGCAGAAAAGGCGCTTAAAAAAGAGTTAGTCTATCAACAAGTAGTAGCACATAAAGGAATTTCTGTTGTGCTCGTCGCTGATTCAGAAGGGTCTCTTGAGGCGATAGTGAATGCGCTACCAGAAGGAATAAAGCTGGTTTTGCAAAAAACTGGTGAAGTCAATGATGCTGACGTCCTACTCGCGAAATCAACGGGGAGTATCCTTTTGAGTTTTAATACAAAACTCAAGCCTGATATTGTGAATCTTGCCTATGTAGAAAAAGTACTTCTGCGCAACTACGATATCATTTACGAACTGCTTGACGAAATAAAAGATGCACTTGAGGGAAAGCTGCAGTCGCAAATGGAACATGTTTTCGGAACAGCTAAAATTTTAGCGAAATTTCCATTTGAAAAAACCTTTGCATTTGGGGTCTCCGTTCTTGATGGAAGAATCGCGCGTGGCGACCGCCTACGGATTATGCGCGGTGAAGATGTCATAGGCGAAACGACCATGAATTCACTCCGAGTCGGTAAAAATCCAACCTCAAAAGTCGAGAAAGGCCACGAAGCAGGACTAGTTCTTGCGCCGGGTCTTGACATACAGGTAGGAGATGTGATAATATCCCATAGTTAATTAAATTGAGTAGCATTTATAGTACTTTAGCGTAGTTGTTTCGTCACTGAATAATGCTGAACACAGCTGAATTACAAAGGTAGGTAATACTATGGATAAAACAACATTACAGAAATTAAAAGATGCGATCGCTAAAAGCAATAACATCGGTATTGCAGTAGGGCGAGAGCCAACTATTGATGAAATGGGAGCGGGTCTTGCTCTCTATCTTCTGCTTAAAAATGCTAATAAAAAGGTGAGCATTGCGAGTCCCACTGATCCTATTGTTGAAATTTCCTCACTAGTCGGTATTGATCGGGTTCAGCGGCAATTTGGCGGAGACGCAGGAGATTTGGTTGTTTCATTTCCTTATGAAGAAGGAGAAATTGAAAAAGTGTCATATACTCTTGAAAATAATTTTCTCAATATTATCGTTAAAGCTTCAGAACAAGGACTTTCTTTTAATGAAAAAGATGTTAAGTACACACGTGGAAGTGGCACTATCGACCTGCTGATTGCCGTAGGTGCAGCCAATCTTTCTGACTTAGGTGAGGTTTTTGATGAACAAAAACTTTCAAACGTGACTGTCATTAATATTGATATTAAGCAAAACAACCAAGGGTTTGGTGACATTGTATTAATTTCGCCCCAAGCATCATCAGTCTGTGAACATGTCGGAGATATTGCGTTAACACTTGGTTTCTCGCTTGAACAGGATGCATCGCAAAATCTTTTAAGTGGCATTATGTCAGCTACCAAGAACTTCCAAGATCCAAAAACGAGCTCACTCGCTTTTGAAATTGCTTCCTTTCTTATGAAGCACGGCGCACGCCGAGTAAGTACACAATCTCAACCCGGGCCACGAATGCAACAAGGTAATCAGCAACAGCAACCAAAGCCACGATATTCTGATGAACCACAGCAAAAAAGAGAAGAAAGACGTCCTGAAGATCGTCAACCAAGACCTGATGATAACAATCAGGTGAACCAGCCCAGAATACCACAACCCCGACCTATGAATACTGCACCACGACAGCAGGAATCTGTACCAGCTCCCAGACAGTCACAACCACAACCGCAACCAAAAAATGAGGATCAAGCAGATGACGCACCTCCACTCGATTGGTTAACACCAAAAGTCTACAAAGGATCCTCTGAGGTATAAAATTTCAAAAAGCTATGGCTGAAAGAAGAAGAACTGATCAAAGGATTTCGCATCAACTGGAAAGACATCTAAGGGAAATAAGCTGGGGCGGATTACAAACATGTACTCCTCAAGAATTATTAGAAGTAACCACACATAAAGGAAGAAGGAGAGAACCGTTAGTGGTAGAGGACAGAAACCAATTAGTTGCTGCAGTAACAGGAGAACTTCGTCCGGGCGTCTATATAGAAATGGGTACAGGTAATAATTCTTATGCTTTTACTACAAGGCGTACATTTACTCCACAAAGTCCTTATATAGGGATGGGAGTTACCTATGATAGTAAAAGCCATCATCCATCATGGAATGTTAATGTAGATTTACAGGGAAGGAGCGAAAATATTATAACCGGAGAAGCGCAAGAGGTTTTTATGGGTAACGTATCGTTTTCCTCAAAAGATTTAGGACCTCTTTTGCATTTGGAATTGCTTCAGGAAGCAAAAAGATTTCTTGATCCTGACACAGGCATACTGGTTCTCGCTATAAATGATACTTTCTCTCCACCTCAGCGCTTCGGAACGCTAGGGTTTCTATTGGAACACGCGGGCTTTGGGAGACGCATGTATCTTGATAATAGCGATCCCTCTTTCGATCAAGTTCAAGAAACTTTTGGTTGGTATGGCGATGAAAATACTATGGAGGGAACTGGTATACTTGATCCAAACTGCCAATACATCATCGCTCAACAGGGATCTTTATCTGGAGAAAGAAGTAGTCGTTTTCCTAGAGGACTAATTAGCAGCTGGACGAGCCGAGGCTAGTGCATACTAATTTTATATATAAGGGAAGTTATTTTTAAACATTACATAATCGCTAAAAAATTACTAACTTGTTCTGAATCTAGGGAAATGGTATAATACAATCTGTTATGCCGTTATCAACGACTCAGAAACAAGAAATTATTAATGAATTCCAGACAGCAAAAGGGGATACTGGGAGCCCAGAGGTGCAGATTGCGCTTCTTTCAAATAGAATCCAACGTCTTGCTGAGCATTTGAAAGCTCACGCACATGATGTCCACAGTAGACGCGGACTTCTCTCGATGATTGCAAAACGTCGAAGACTCATCAACTTCCTCAAAAAGGTTGACGATAAAAGAGTCTCTGGTATACTTAAGAAGATCGGATTAAAAGACTAAGCTACGATTGTACCCACATACTCTCTCAAAGAGGATGAATGAACATCAGTAAGTAGTTGTATAACGAAAGGATATATAAAAAACAAAATGAATAAAACCTCAGTACCTGTAGAATTTGCAGGGAAAACATTGACACTTGAAACAGGACAGTTAGCAGTACAAGCTACAGCAGCAGTCTATGCCCGTCTTGGGGATACTGTTGTTCTCGCGACTGTTGTTGAAGGTGGCAAAAGAGCAGATCTGGATTATTTTCCTCTTTCAGTTGAGTACGTTGAAAGATTGTATGCTGGTGGAAAAATAAAAGGCAGCCGTTGGGTAAAGCGCGAAGGCCGTCCTTCGGACGAAGCAATTCTTGCTGGACGATTGATTGACCGTTCGATTCGTCCGCTCTTCCCGAAAGAATTTAAAAATGAGGTGCAAATCATGGTTACTGTATTGTCTGTAGATAGCGAAAACGAACCAGACATTTTGGCATTAAATGCTGTTTCAGCAGCTTTAGCAATTTCTAGAATTCCTTGGAATGGGCCTATTGCTGCAGTCCGTATGGGGTACATAGAAGAAAGTGAAGGCAATCAAGCTGCATACCTTCCAAATCCTACCTCAAGTGAATTACTTATTTCCACACTTGATATCGTCGCTTCCCAAAGTCATGATAAAACCGTTATGGTTGAGGCAGGCGCGATGGAAGTTCCGGAAGATGTTGTCGCGGGAGCAATTGAAAAAGCGCATACGGAGACGAGAAAAATGCTTGCTGGTATTGAAGAGTTTGTTAAAAAAGTAGGGCAGAAAAAACTTACTGTCGCGAAAGACGCATCTCTTGCTGAATCAGTACATCTCTTTGAAAAAACCTACAAAAGTGATATTGCTGCGCTGATTGAAACCAGAGTGAAAAAAGAAGGTGGAGGAAATGAAACAGAAGATTTGATTGATCGGGTCTATGACGAATTG
Source organism: Patescibacteria group bacterium (assembly GCA_041743715.1). Lineage (GTDB taxonomy): Bacteria > Patescibacteriota > Microgenomatia > Levybacterales > UBA12049 > JACDET01. The sequence continues at coordinate 79,873 of JBGTMH010000045.1, forward strand.
AAAATGAAAGACCCTCAAGCGGAGGTTGATAAAAAATCACTTTCAAAAGCGCTTGAGCAGGTTATGTTTAAGATGATCCGGGCAGATGTCGTCAATAAAAAGAAACGCGCTGATGGTCGGGCGGTTGATGAAGTACGTGAAATCTCAGCGCAAGTCAGCATGTTACCAAGAACTCACGGATCAGCGTTCTTTCAACGAGGGATAACACAAGCATTAAGTATTGTGACACTTGGTTCACCTCGTCTTGAACAACTGATTGAGTCCGCAGAAGGCGAAGAAACCAAACGCTACATTCATCATTACTCAGGTCCTCCATACTCTTTCGGACAAGCTGGAAGAGCTGGATTTGTTTCCCGTCGAGAAATCGGTCATGGCGCCCTCGCGGAACGGGCACTCAAAGCTGTTATTCCATCGCAAGCAGATTTCCCTTACACAATTCGGGTTGTTTCTGAAGTCTTGTCTCAGAATGGTTCAAGCTCTATGGCTTCTACATGTGGCTCAACGCTGGCTCTCATGGATGCTGGTGTGCCGATCACTGCTCCCGTTGCTGGTATCTCAATCGGTATGATGTCAGAAGGCGATAAATATGTTTTGTTGACTGATATCATCGGTCTTGAGGATTTCTCAGGGGATATGGATTTCAAAGTGGCAGGTACCGAAAAAGGTATTACCGCGATTCAACTTGATGTGAAAATCCCTGGATTAACCGATGCGCAAGTTGTTGAAATTTTGGCCCGTGCCCGCACAGCCCGCATGACGATTCTAGAAAAGATGCTTGCCGCGATCCCGGAGTCACGTTCAGAAGTCTCAGAATACGCGCCAAAGATTGAACAAATTCATATTCCAGTTGATAAAATTGGTGAAGTTATCGGACCTGGTGGCAAAAATATTAAAGCTATTATTGCGACAACTGGAGCTGATGTTGATATCGACGACGATGGCATGGTCAGTGTTTCAGGTATTTCTGCTGACGCAGTTCAAAAAGCAGTGGACTGGATCAGCGGTATGACCCGAGACGTAACCCCTGGTGAGGAATTTGATGGTGAAGTAAAACGCATTTTGCCATTTGGAGCCTTCGTCGAATATCTTCCAGGACGGGAAGGTATGGTCCATGTTAGTAAAATGAAAAGAGGCTTTGTCAAAGATCCGTCCGAAGTCGTTGCTGTTGGAGATAAAGTAAGAGTCAAAGTCGAAGAGCGCGACCAGCAGGGAAGAATCAATCTTTCTATGTTACTCGGTGATGATAATGATCAGCCACAGCAATCACAACCACAATCACAACCACAATCACAACCGCAACCAAATTTTGATCGCCCACAACCGCAAGGTGGAGATGATCGAGGTGGACGTCCATTTGAAAGAAGAACTGACAACAGAAATGACCGACCTGGCTTTGATCGCCCTGATCGCTCAGATCATCCTCTCTCACGCCAATTACGCCGCCAAAACGATGAAAAAAGAACCGGCGGCCGCAAATTTCCTCCAAAGAAACGGTTTAGTAGGTAAAACACATGTCACGAGGTAGTACTGCTTCTCTGACTCTGTACTGTAGTTAAAACCCGCATTGCATCGTCAATATTGTCGTCATCATGATCTTTTAGTTGGAAAACTTTTTGTGCATTTTCTTCTCCGAGTATTGCTATAATTTGTTGACTTGCGTCCCCTGTTCTAAGATATCGATCTTTATCCAGAATATCACGACCGGTATTAACTGCTGTTTCTGTATCTATCTCAGGATCAAACGTACCAGACGTATTGCGTCCGACTAGTTCACAGAGTTTACGAATAAAGAGATATTCTTTTAATTGGTCAATACTTAGTGAAGGTGGTATTACTTTGCGAAGTAAAGAAATGCCGTCAAAATTGACAAACGGGAGAACATGTTGCGAGTTAAAAGAACCGTAAAGAGATGAATCGACTGCAGCATCATAGTCTCTTTCTAAAAATGTAGCATCTATCCACTTTCTCCTTCCTGATTTGTCTGTCGTAGTCCACCTTTTTCGTCTATTGTAATCTTTAGGGAACAGAGTCCTCATATTAGTATGAAAAAAATCAACTTGATCAAAATAAACCATCCCTTCTTCAATTCCGGATGCCATTGTTTTACCAGCTTCTATAAACTCCATTCCTATAGCAGTCGTCTTTGTAAAATTTTCCGCTTTGTCTCCCCGAAAATTGAATAGTATTTCTTTACTTACTGAAGCATGACTTGTTTCATGGGGGACATAGCCAAGAACATCAAAGAAATCTCGTATCTTAAGATTTGCAAATACTACCACTATATTATTATCTACTGAATAATATCCATTTTCTTTTTGTCCATTTTTTGATTTTTCTTCTGGATGTGTATAATGCACTTCTGGCAAGTCCATTAAACTGTCATCAGGCAAACCTAAACGGTCCAATTTTCGCCGAAAATACTCTCTTGTAGCTTGTTCAACTCTCCGGGCAACCGCTCGTTGCTCTAAAGTTAATAATAGGACGTAGCTCAGCCAAATGCTTAGCTCGATCTTCATAACCCGCTATATGAAATGCAGTTCTAACTCGTTCGTGTCGTTCTTCGGGAAGACCAACGATCCTTATATAAGGTTTACCAAATTCATTCATAGTAGTGTAATTATATACTATACTTTAGATATAGTAACTTAAAAAAGTGTATTATAGATAGTTAAGATATGGATACTATAAGAGGTTAAAACGATAAAAAAAGAACCAGCGGCCGAAAATTCGCTCAAAAAAAACGGTTTGGTAGGTAAGTTAAGCCTGGATTAATGTTTATCGACTTTCATTATATACGTTACAAAACTCGCTGATAAAATCAGTAACGCTCCTAGTAGTTGAACCAATGTAAGGGTTTCTCCAAGAAATACTATTGCCAGTACCGCTACAAGAATAGGAGTCACAGAAGCCATCATTGCTGTATAAGACGCGCTGGCTATTTTCAGAGTTCGGTTGAGAAATATAAGTAAACTAATTGTAAATATACTGGTAATAAGAACATAGATAAAGTGATCCATATTGAAGAGATTAACAGCAAATAAATTTTTTATAGTTGATGGATAAAGTGGCGTCAATAGAAAAAATATTGCAAAGACAGGTAGTGCTGAAAAGGCTCTTATTAAGGAGGCGATATCTGGTTGTACAGTCGTGTGTTTTAAGGTTTTTCGTACAAGGACTGTCGTCGTTGCAAAGGGTATACAGGCGAGTAGTATAAAAATATCTCCGAGATGCGGAATGATAAGCTGTCCGTTTGTCGTGAGAAAAAATGTTCCCGTAATGATAAGCAATAACATAGTAATTTTTGCATTATCAAGTTTTTCTTTTAAAATAAGCCATGCAATCACAATTGTAAGTGCTATATCAAATTGGAGGAGAAATCCAGCATTGATGGCAGTTGTGAGTTGAATTCCAGCATTACTTAATAGCGTTCCAAGCCCAGCACTGAATGCGTTGGTGAGTATAAGGAGTCCAATGACTGATCTCGGGAGCTTTTTCAGTTCCTGCATTTTCTTTGGCAAGATATAACATGCAAGGAGTATAAAAGTAACAATAGTCGTCTGTATGCTAAAAGTAAAAAATTCTGCTCCTTCCAAAAATGCTAACTTTGAGACAAAAATTTGTAGCGTCCAAGAAAGTGACATGAGAGTGACATTGAGGAGTGGTGTAGAAAGTAATTTTTTCATGCAGATATATTATAGAGAAGCTAATTATATCAAATATTTTCTTTTCGTTTTTTTTAGTGTAAAATAAAAATATGGATCCAACTGCCCGGCCACCTGCATCAACACCAGAAGAAGCACCTCCCCCACCGCCTTCTCCTACAACAGGGGGAGGGGTAAATGGGGATAACTCGACGAACAACGGTGATAAGCCAATTGCAGTTCTTCCCAGTAGTGCTGTGGCTCAGCAACAAGAAAGTGAGGAGGTTGCCCAAATTCAAGCAACCAATGCCGCTCAGGCAGCAAACACTATTACGCAAAGTATTGGAACAAACAGTAAAGGGGAGTCAAATGACCAGGTGCGGGCACTTGGAGAAAAAGTAGAAAAGGCGGCTATCCCCGATGAACTCCGTAAAACACTCAATGAAAGAGTTGCCCGTCTTGGGCTTATCCGTTCTGGAGCTGGTGTTACAAGTTCTACGTATATAATGGAGTATGAAGCAACGCAACGGTACATTAATTGGGCTGTAGGTTTGCCGTGGGATAAAAAGAGTGAAGATATTTTGGACTTGAAAAAAGCTCGTGCGGTGCTTGATCGGGATCACTTTGGTCTTGATATGTTGAAAGAACGCATGCTTGAATACATTGCCTCTATCATGCTTAATATCCAAAATAACGGACCTGATTTTGCGACACAGTCACCTATCTTGTGTTTTGTGGGATTAGCTGGTACTGGTAAAACAACCTTTGCTGTATCAATTGCTGAAGCACTCGGCAGACAGTTTGAACGTATTCCTTTCGGAGGTATGGCTGATTCCCGTGTACTTCGTGGACAATCACATTTTTTCCCTGATGCAGAACCGGGGCAAATCATCAAACGTCTCGTCCACGCCCAAACCAAAAATCCCGTTCTTCTCTTTGACGAGTTAGACCGTGTGACCGAAACAGCCCGTGCTGATATCATGGGTGTTTTGATTGAGCTTTTAGACCCTGGACAGAACAGCGCGTTTTCTGATCATTATATTGATTATCCATTTAATCTCTCAAATTGTTTATTCGTTGCAACAGCCAACAACACAACAGCGATCTCAACTGCTGTTATTGACCGTTTGGAAATTATCATGATGCCGTCATACAACGATGAGGAAAAGACCCATATCGGGCGTGATTTTGTCTTTCCGAAAACAAAAAAACTGATCGGCTTGAAAGATGAGCAGCTCGTCATTGACCCAGCAGTATGGGAAATTATCATCCGTCCTCTCGGTTATGACCCTGGTATCCGTGGCCTTGAGCGTCTTGTCAATATGATGTGTCGCAAAGCCGCCAAGATGATTGTCAGTGGAGATGCCAAAAATATAAAAATAACTCCCGATAATGTGAAGCTCTTCATACAGGAATTCTAAGAATAGCCATACTTGTTTTACTTGCACGAGAGCAGTATACTAGACCGATAGAATATGGATCAGAAAAATCAGCAAAATACTTCCAAAACTCCAAATGCTTCAAGTAACGAACCGGTCATTTCTTTCATAGCGTTAGGCGGGTTGGAGGATGTTACTCGTAATATGTATCTCTATGAGTACAATGATCAAATTTTGATTGTTGATTGTGGGCTCGGTTTTCCTGATGAAACAATGCTGGGTGTCGATCTTTTACTGCCTGATGTTACTTACTTGCTTGAGATTTTAAAATCAGGCAAGAAAAAAATAGTCGGATTAGTATTGACGCACGGTCATGAAGATCATATAGGCGGCTTGCCGTTTATTTTGCCACAACTCCCTGAATTTCCTATTTATGCGTCTCCACTTACGGCCGCTTTGGCAAATGAAAAATTGCTCGATTATAAGTTGCCTGCCAGTATCAAGACAGTACAATTTACTGATAAAGAAATTCAACTCGGTGACTTTCGGGTGTCTTTTGTGAGAGTAACTCACTCGGTTCCTGATAGCGCCAATATCATTATCAAAACTCCCGCCGGCAATCTCTTTCATGGCAGTGATTTCAAGTTTGACTTGACTCCTGCGGATGGGATTAGAACAGAATTTCTTAAGATTACTCAGGCAGCGCAAGATGGATTCTTATGCTTGATGTCAGATTGTTTGGGATCAGATAGAGAGGGTTTTACGCCCTCTGAGCAGATGCTCGGTCAGAATTTTGAACGTCAGATGCGTGATTGTCCGGGGAAATTTATTATTACGACCTATTCATCTAACCTCGCCCGGGTCAATCAAGCTATCCAGGCTGCTGAAAAAGTTGGCAGAAAAGTATGTTTTGTGGGAAGATCTGTTGTCAAAGTTAAAGAAATTGGCGAACGCTTAGGATATTTGAAGATGCGGCCAGGGACAGAAGGACAAATAGCTGATTTACCA
>JBGTMH010000046.1:0-3165 GCA_041743715.1 Patescibacteria group bacterium
TGACGAGGTACTGGGCAGTAATGGGAAGTACAGTAAAGTATCTAAAGTAACTGCTCTCCCAGGCACTGTACAAACCTACAACTTGAAGTCTGTTAGCGACTACAACAACTTCTATGCCGGTGAAAAACTCGTCCACAACAAGGGTGGCGGTGGTGGCGGCGGCGGCGGCTCTAAATAAATAAAGTATGAATGATACGAGAAGGCCGAGTACCACCAGAGGTCCGGAAAACCTAGAAAGTCCAGACTTGACTAGAGGACCAATTCCGACGATGAGACCAAGAAAAGGTTCACGTCCCCCACTTCCATATAGAGAAGCACGAACTAACTCCATTTCTATTCTCCTTATAATGGGTCTTATTATAGCTGCAGCGTTTATGACATCAGGTGGCAAAGCGCCAGTTGACCCAAATGGCCCTGGAGGACCTCCCACACTTCCACCATATTTTAGTGTAAAAGATTACCCTAGACAGAATATTATAGTACCTTCTGATACACAACCGGACGAATATAGAAAAAATTTACAGTTGAAAACATTTACAGTTGATAACTGTGGAGAAAATTCGGTTATGGTGTTTTTAATTGATGAATCAGGTTCCATGAATGACGCTGGAAAATGGGGAAATATTAAAAATGCTCTTGCGTATTTTTTCGGTAACATGGGAGGAAAGACCGTTACAGGAATCTATGGCTTCAGTAAAGGAGTACGAGAAGCAATCCCAATCAGTTATTACAAAGATGTAAAACCTCAAGTTGCTACTTATATCCAAAAAACAAAACCTAGCGGGTGGACGAGGACAAGGGATGGTATGAAACTAGTAAAGGAAAAATTAGAAGAAATTATTACGGAAAAAGTCTATCCTGGATATAAAGTTAATCTTGTTATTATTACTGACGGAGTACCTGAAGTCCCACCAGAACAGCCGAGAACGTGTTATGTTGAAGCTGATGATCCCGATACAGCTCCTGCCAAACGATGTTTTGCCCGTGAACAAGATCCACGTGTCCCAACAAATCTATCAAGAGAAATACAGCAGATGGGTGTGGATATTTATTCAATAAATGTCTACAGTCCCTCTTACCCCAGCGATCGAGTCATGTTCCCATATCTAGAAGCGATGTTAAAAGAAATAGTAACTCCGCCAGTTGATACACACTACTACAGTAGTATTAATGGTTCAAATACAAAGGCTCTCCTTGATAATATCGTTAAAAGTATCTGTAGTAAGAATTTATAAACTCCACTCTTGCGGACTTATCGTTTCCTATCCATGCATGAGACGAGAAGACCAGCCTACTTGAAGGTAACACACTGCAACCAAGTACAGTAAATCCCAAACATTAAAGAGTAAACAATTTGAAAATGCCAATTTTTAAACTCACTCTTTTAATAGTTTTTGGAATTAAAATATTGGATTTGTTAGTTATTAAGGGTTTAGAATTTAGCAATTAGGTTTTTAATTTTTCTTAGGAAATGCTTCGTCTCCATGAATATCAACTTGGGCATACTTCTCTTAATAGCGTGTTTATACTCTTTAAACAAACACCTAAGCGTCGCTTGGTAGGGGGAACTCTTTACAGTAGGCTTTTACTTCTTTAGCAAGTTTTGTTAAATAAGCATCATCACTGTGATGTGTGATTGCTTTATGCATCCACTCGGCAATGACATCCATATCCTTTTCTTTCATTCCCCGCGATGTGATAGCAGGAGTGCCTAGTCTTATCCCACTTGGATCAAACGGCTTACGTGTATCATCTGGGATTACATTTTTATTTAAAGTCAAATGAATCTTATCCAATGTTTTTTCCGCTACTCCCCCACTTATGCCATATGACGTCTGTATATCAATAAGCATCAAATGATTATCTGTTCCATTGGTTATTAAACGAAACCCTTTGTCCATAAGCTTAGCAGACAGTCGTTTGGCATTTTTCAAAATTTGTTTGGCATAGACACGAAACTCTGGCTTCAATGCTTCACCAAAAGCGACAGCCTTGCCGGCGATTTGATGCATATGCGGACCACCTTGCACACCTGGAAAAACCATACGATCAACAAGCGTAGGCAAATTTTCAATTGTTTTCTCCGGCGCACGTAGCGGATTTGAAACAGTTCCATTCGTAAGAATCAACCCACCGCGAGGACCACGAAGTGATTTATGCGTTGTCGATGTCACCATATGAAACCCATAATCAAACGGATTCTTCAGCACCTTTCCTGCAATAAGTCCAGCAATATGAGCAATATCCATCATGGCGACTGCACCAATTTCATTTGCTATCTCTGAAAATTTGGCATAGTCCAGTTCACGCGGATATGCCGAGAATCCGGCAAGAATGATCTTTGGTTTGTGTTTCTTTGCTAATTTCCTCAAATTGTCATAATCAATCTCACCTGTTTCAATATCCTTAATGCCGTATCTGATGAAATTAAACGTTTTTGCCGCAGCCGTAAGTGGATTACCGTGAGTCAAATGACCACCGTGTGATAATTCCATCCCCAGAATTGTATCGCCGACATCCATCCAGGCAAAATATGCTGCTAAGTTAGCTGGCGCGCCAGAGTATGGTTGCACATTTGCATGATCGCAATTAAAAAGTTTTTTGGCTCGCGCTATTGCGAGTTCTTCAAGTGGATCGGTAAAATCTTGTCCACCATAATACCGTTTGTGAGGATAACCTTCTGAGTACTTATTGGTAAAAATAGTACCCAGTGCTTCTAGAACTGGACGAGATACATAATTTTCTGCTGGGATGAGTTCAAGTCCTTCATGCTCGCGCTTTTCTTCCTGTTTGATTAATTCATAAATTTGCGGATCGGCATTTTTTAAAGTATTCATCATCAACTTATGACATAAATATATACTATAAATTCTCCCAATGCAACAAGCAATTTTTCACTGCAATTGCACCCTTGGGGCTACCCCTTACCCATAAGTCAAAGCCAGCTCATTAGCACGTAGCTTCAATTTTTTGTAAACTACCATTACGGGAGGAGGTGAGAGGACATGGAAACAACAAGCCTACCCCCACCTAGCCTTAGGAGATAAACGGTTGGATAGAAGGTGCAATCAGTTAGTTGATCAATTTGTAAAGAAACCAACAACCAGTATTCCTCAGGCATGTGGGAATTGGAAAGGAACAAAAGCAGCCTATCGATTTTTCACC
>JBGTMH010000047.1:0-38997 GCA_041743715.1 Patescibacteria group bacterium
ATTTGCGAGGGGAGGATTGTAAAAAATGATAGGGGAGTGGACAAAAAAAAACTTATCCAAGAAGAAGCTGAGTGGTATTATATTGATGAAAAATTAGTAAACTACGGTATTCTTATCCCAACGATAAAATTTGGTGTACTGATAGCAAATGCAGGTATTGATGAATCCAATGCCGACGGAGATTTTATCTTATTACCTAAAAACTTGGAACAAACAACACTTGAAATTTGGGAATATTTACGCAAGAAACACAAAATAAATAATGTAGGCGTCATCGTTACCGATAGCCGAGTCCTCCCTCTGCGGTGGGGAATGCAAGGAATCGGCATTACGTGGTGCGGCTTTGAAACGTTAAAAGATTATCGCGGAAAACCTGATCTTTCAGGGAGAATACTTCGCATGGAGCAAAACAGCATTATAGATGGTCTCTCTAGTGCTACAACCGTAGTTATGGGTGAAGGAGCCGAACAAACACCGCTTGCGACAATTACTGATATACCTTTTGTTGTATTTCAAAACCATCCACCGACAAAAGAAGAACGAAAAAATATGCATATTGCAAAAGAAGATGATTTCTACGGCAAAATGTTAACTTCTGTGGCGTGGGAAAAGGGTGGGGAAGGAAAATGAAATTAGTGCAAGTTTCAGTAACCACTCCTGATAAAGAACGCTTAGCAACGTTTTATAAAGACGTCTTTGGATTTTATGAATATACACGCTTTGAAAAACCAGACCTCAAATTCCAAGCAATAAAAATCCGAAAGGATTCAATGATAATCGAGATTATACAAAGTGGTATCATGATCAATACATCTTCAAAGTTTTCTTATCATAACAAAGGCTGGAATATGATTGGTTTTGAGGTTGAAAATATAGAAAATATTATCTCATCACTCACCAAACATGGCGGAACAGTAAAAGAAGGACCGTTTCCTGGTAGATCCGTCGTAGCGATTGCATTTGCCCAAGACCCTGATGGAAATGGCATTGAGCTAATCGAGCCAAAATTGAGACATACTACTTCAGCAATTATCAAAATCATTGATTGGAACCGTAAAGATCTATGGTCAACAGGAATTTTAACAGCCGATCTTGAAATCTTAAAAAACCAAGCAATTGAAGGTTTTTGGAAAAATCCTGTTCCCAAAGCGGAATTGGATAATGGTCTCCGTAAACTTGGAGATATTGTGGGATGCCCAATACCTGATAACGTAGCAAAAAGAATGGGTGAGACACAAGCAGTAATATATTTGACTAGCTTAGCAGAAGATTATCTTTTTATTAAAAATCTTCTTAACCAATCACAGTCATCATGGATGAAAGAATGGGGACAAGAGGAAAAACGTCCACAAAGTGAGCCACTCGGTGAAGACGGCAAGCAAATACCCAAAGCATTTAGGAAAAATGCACTTGTCCGCGGACCGGGGAAATATTTTGAATTTTCTATTACTCGACTTTTGTGGATTAACAAATCCAGTAAATTCAGTAATACGCAACTCAATCAAAAACAAATCACAGAACTTATCATAAGCGCAAAAAGCCCCTTAGTTCTCCAATGCAATTTGCTCGCAGCCATGGCAGATCTTCTTTTCCTCAATAAAATTTCTATAGAAAACATCGTTACTGAAGTTTCAAAAGGCATTTGCCATGAAGGTTTCTTCAAACAAAATAACTGTTACAGCAGTGTCAAAAACTCTCGAGCATATCTACTTAAAAAATTCGGTGATAAACAATGGTTTTCAGAACTTGATAAAGAAACGTCACGGATTCTCAATCTACAACTTACTCCACTATCATAAACTGCTTTGATTTCAGTACACGCAATTCTTTTGCAATTAACCTTCCGAACAATGCAATAAGTATAAAAATCAGCAAGACTCAAAATAGCTATTTCGTTTTATTCTTTGGATGAGGTCTGACAATAAGATAAGAAAATCCGCAAGCGATTATATATGCCACAATAGGAAGAAAAACGAAAGGCAAAATTCTAAAAATCTGTATTGCTAGTGATAGAGACGGCGATGGGTAACAGATATCATTGTTATTGATATTGCCCGTTATAAGTAACAATAAACTTTCAGTGGTTTTCTCAAACGTAATAGGTGAAGTATTTGGTTCTCCAGGAAGCTGAAGCATACAAGATGTCAAGCCAAAAAAACTTAAATATAGACTCAATAAAAAATATAAACAGTAACCAATGACAAAAGTAAGAGCAACTTTTAAAAGCGTCGGTTTAAAAAACATCCCATCTTAACTATGCAGCCATGTATGTTATATGTCAACAAACATCACACACCCCGCGTGATGAGAGAATTTTTCCATTTTTCTTTTTTTATACCTACACCCTTGGGGTGAAAAGGAGGCTACACCTGCGGATTGGGCTACAAAACCCGGAGTTCTTCCTCAATAAACATATCTAATTCCCCATTTAAAACCGCATCGGTATTACCGGTCTCAACATTTGTTCTAAGATCCTTTACCATCCGATATGGATGGAGAACATACGATCTGATTTGGTTGCCCCAGCCCGGGGTTTTGTAGCCGCCTTTTAATTTTGCTTCTTCTTTTTTACGTTCATCTTCTTTAATCGCCCATAATTTGGCTTTCAAAAGTTTCATTGCGAACTCTCTGTTCTGTCCTTGATACCGTTGGGTTTGGGCAGTGACGACGATGCCGGTTGGTTTGTGTTTGAGGCGTACTGCTGTACTGACTTTATTCACATTTTGTCCACCATGTCCCCCAGAACGGTAAGCTTCGAAGTCTATATCATCATCATTCACTGCAATATCGGTATCTTGGACAACTTCAGGAAGTACTTCAACCATCGCAAATGACGTTTGACGCAAGCTGTCTGCATTAAAAGGTGAAAGTCTGACCAACCGATGGACACCTGCTTCGTGTTTGAGATAACCATACGCGTATTTGCCTTCGACTGCAAGCGTGATGCTCTTGAGACCAGCTTCTTCCCCAGGCATTTGATCTAAGATATCGTATGACCACCCTTTTTTTTCAAAATATCTCGTGTACATCCGAAAAAGCATCTCTGCCCAATCCATCGCTTCTGTTCCACCCTGTCCTGAATGAATCGCGAGAATAGCATTGGATTTATCATTTGGGCTGGAAAAAAACAGTAGCAATTCCATTTTTTTCAGTAACTTCTCTGCTTCATCATATTCCCCTTCTTCTGTCCACAATTGTAAAAGCTCTACTTCTTCAACTTCTTTTTGAAGACTTGATAGCTCTTTCATCTTTTGTGCAGCTGTTTGATGATCGTCCCAAAAACCTGCTTTCATGCTTTCCACTTCCAACGCACGAATACGTTTGCGTTTTGTATCTGCATCCACTTTCTCAATTAATTTTTGAATTCGCGTTTTTAATTCTTCCATAATTACTCTTTCTTTTCTCTGGATTGTAACACATTGTCAATTTGCTCCTGAAAATATTCGTTTACATTTTTAATATCTTGCGGTATTTTTTGAAAACGGGAAAGAACCTCAACAATTTCTCCAACTTTTACTTCCAATGCTTTTTCTTTTGCAACTTCTACTTGTGACCCGATGTCTGTTGTAATGTTGGTAGAAATTTCCTCCGCTCTCTGTGTACTAACCCCTTGTACCCCAACTTGTTGCTGCAATAATCCATAATAATTAGTGACAAAATACACTAACGCAACAAGGACTACCACTGCAATTATATTTCTTAAAATAACCTTCATTCAGTTACAGTATAGCGTATTTTGCAAACCCTTTGGAAACGCTCTATCACAACTAACTATTGACACTCGGATAGAGAATAGCTTATAATTTTATATGGACATCCAATGCCCAGACAACAAGCATATTATACGTTTTACTTCTCTCTTATTTTTTAACCCGCTTAAAGGCGGGTTTTTTTATGACTAAAAATTCGCATAAACGTGACCATTTGAAACTGAAAGAAAAATGTGGCGTTGTCGCTGTTTGGACATCAAGCATGCATGCCTCTTACTATGCCAGACGTGCCTCAGCATCACTGCAACATAGAGGCCAAGAAAGTGCTGGTATGAGCGTTCTCAACCCGACAGGAAAAATTTCGACACATAAAGGTATGGGGCTTGTCCCTCATGTCTTAACAGAAGACGTGCTGAAAAAATTAGGTAATGGAAAAGCAGCAATTGCTCAAAACCGTTATGGTACTTTTGGTAAGTCATCAATGGAAACTGCTCAGCCCATAGAAATTAGATACCACAAACTCCATTTGGTACTTGGTCACAATGGCAATATCCCGGATGTTTCAAATATCCGAAAAAAATTTGATGTCGGAAAGAAGAGGCAAAGTGACACTGCTCTCATTGCTTTTCTTATTACGAAAGAACGCCATAAATATACGAGCTGGGAAGAAACACTCATTCATGTGCTTCCGGAATTTCGAGGTGCATATTGTTTGGTCATTCTAACCAATGACGGCTCATTATTTGGGATCAGAGACCCATATGGCATCCGGCCATTGTGTTTGGGGCGATTGAAAGACGGCTGGATCATCGCTTCTGAATCTGCTGCACTCGATACCATCGGTGCGGAATTCGTGAGAGATGTCAAACCAGGTGAAATTATCAAAATTGATGCGCAAGGGAAACTCCATTCGTACTTCTTCGGCGAGCCGAAACGACCTCAGAATTGTCTCTTTGAATATATATATTTTTCCAGACCTGATAGTTTTCTTAATGGTAGAAGAGTACGCACGGGGCGTGAAGAATCAGGAAGACTTTTAGGAAAACGTATTAAAGAAAAGAAGATTGTGCCGGATGTTATTGTCCCGACTTTTGATTCTGGCTATCCTGCAGCAAAAGGAGTAGCCGAAATCCTTAAGATTCCAACAGTCGATGCAATTACCACGAGTCATTATGTCGGCAGGACCTTTATTCAACCTGGACAAAGTAATAGAATAGCCGCAGTAAATGGCAAACACAACATCATACCCGATGATATATCCGGCAAAAAAGTAGTTATCGTCGATGATTCAGGAGTTCGACTTACGACGAGTACTGCGCTCGCAAAAAAGTTCAAAGAGGCAGGAGCAAAAGAAATTTATATTGCCTTCGCGAGTCCTCCAGTAGTCGACCAATGCGATTTGGGAATAGACATGCGTGCGATAAAAGAACTGCCAGCAGCTCAATTTCAAAATAACACACTTTCGATTCTTGAGGACAAAATAGCAAACTATGTCGGTTGTGATGAAGTCATTTATTTACCCATTGAAGAAACCGCGCAAGCCTTTGGAGGAAAAAAAGAAGACTTTTACTGGTATACATTTGGCGGTCCTCATCCGATACGGGGAACGCAAGAGATATTTCCAAAAATGAAGAAAAAGGTTAGCGAAAAACTAAAAATTTGTGTCTTTATTTCTGGCAAAGGAACGTTTGTACAAGATATCATTGACGGAGTAAAAAAAGGTGATATCGCGGCAGAAATATGCGAAGTATTATCGAACAAGAAAGATGCATATGGTATTGCCAGAGCAAAAAATCACAATATCCCGACAGAAATTATTTCATATGAAGGAAAGTTATCAGATAAAGCGGCGAGAAAAACATATGAAGAAAAATTAATAGAACATGTAAAAAAACTCAGGCCCAATGTTATTCTACTTTCCAATTGGCAATTGATTCTCGGTGATACATTTCTTAAAGAAATGCAAAAACTTGAAATTCCCGTCATCAATCATCACCCAGCGCTTTTGACAAATGATGCATCAAATACAGTTGCAACCTCCAGAGGCGTCATCCCAGTTCTGAGAGGAGCAAGTGTTTGGGAAGAAACGTTTGCAAAGAAACTCCCCCTTTCCGGAATCTCTGTTCATCAAGTTCTGCCAGGAGATAATTTTGATGTAGGTCCAGTGATCCTAAAAGCTGAGGTCAGAATACGACAGGATGATACGTTTGAGTCATGGAGAAAACGGATGGATGAAATCGAACATATGCTTTTACCCGCAGCAATGAAAAGAATTATACATGTGATGAGTTACAATCTCAACATCAGCAAAGGAGATTTCCCTTGGTAAAAAATAATGTATTAATCATCGCATCAGGCGCCCGAGAACATGCATTAGGTTGGAAATTAAAACAATCACCAAAAGTTGGAAAGATCTATTTTGCTCCAGGAACTGCCGGGACAGCGACTGTTGGAGAAAATACAGGTATTGCAGCACTGGATTTTGAGACATTAATCGCATTTACGAAAAGCCATAATATTAATCTTACTGTCGCGGGACCTGATGATATTCTTGCTGCAGGTGTCGTAAATGCCTTTCGAAAACAAGGCTTAACAATCTTTGGAGCTACGAAAGAAGCAGCCCAAATTGAATCCTCAAAAGTATTTGCCAAACAACTTATGCAGGAAGAAAACATCCCGACTGCAAAATATCAAACCTTTACTGACCCCAAAAAAGCCAGACAATACGTTAAAAAACAGGGCGTACCAATTGTTATTAAAGCAAATGGTTTGGCACTTGGCAAAGGTGTTGTTATTGCTCATTCCATTGAAGAAGCCGAAAAAGCAATTGAAGACAGCATGATTAAAAAGATTTTCGGGAAGTCCGGTGAAGAAGTGGTAATCGAAGAATATTTGGAAGGAATGGAATTATCGATTCATGCATTTTCCGACGGAGAGAATATAGCCATGTTCCCGACATCCAGAGATCATAAACCAATTTTTGAAGGCAATAAAGGCCCAAATACCGGCGGCATGGGAACTATCTCACCTGTTGCAGAGATTACAAAAAAACAACTTGAAGAAATCAAAAAAACAATTGTCATTCCGGCAATTAAGGGTATGAAAAAAAGAGGAATGCCATTTACTGGATGCTTATATCCTGGGCTTATGATGACAAGAGACGGTCCGAAGGTCATCGAATTTAATTGCCGTTTTGGTGACCCGGAAATTCAATCATATGTCAGATTATTACAAACAGACCTCTACAACATCTTACTTGCCTGTGCAGAAGGACGATTATCAGATAGAAAAATTGACTGGGGAAATCAATCCTCCTGTTGCATAACTCTTGCATCAGCAGGTTACCCTGCAAGTTCTCACAAGG
This sequence comes from Patescibacteria group bacterium, assembly GCA_041743715.1. Classification (GTDB taxonomy): domain Bacteria; phylum Patescibacteriota; class Microgenomatia; order Levybacterales; family UBA12049; genus JACDET01. The sequence goes on from JBGTMH010000047.1 coordinate 7,075, forward strand.
GGGACGTGCTTTATGGATTAACAAAGGCGAAAAAAAATAAAGACATAGTGGTATTTCATTATGCAACGAAACAATCTGATAAAGACATGGTAACCAACAGTGGACGAGTTCTGAGTGTTACAGCAATCGGAAAAACAATCGATGAAGCGCTGGATACAGCGTATCAAGCACTAGGGAAAAAAGGCATTTACTTCGACGGAATGCAGTACAGAAAGGACATTGGACGAATAAAAAAATGAGAGAGAAGCGGTACACTAGTCACAGATGGGTTGTTGATTCTTTGAAATCTGTTACAATAAAGCACATAAAATCAATATAATTATGGTGACACGAATAGGCATTGGGTCAAAAATTTTTGATACTCGCGCTATTACGCGACAAAAAAAGCTCCATAAACTCGGCTATAAATCAATAACTGCATTACAAATTTTAGATATTTACACAATTGACAAAACATTTACCCAAAATCAATTAGAAAAAATTGCTTCCAAACTTTCCAATCCTGTCACACAGAATTATATCTTCAGAACAGAAAAAATCAAAGTTGAACCTCCCACGAAATTTACTTGGGCTATTGAAATCGGTTTTCTACCAGGTGTAACAGATAATATTGGGCATACTACCAAAGAAATAATTGAAGATCTTTTTAAAACAAAATTTAAAGATACAGAAGGAATTTATACCTCACAAGTTACGTTTCTAGAAGGAAAAATATCCAAGCCGGAAGCATTGGAAATCGCCGGATCCATATACAACCCGCTCATCAAACGCATGCATATAAAATCTTTTACAGAATTCACAAAAGACGGTGGGATGGATGTCGTTGTCCCCAAAGTAAAACTTTCATTAAAACCAACTATTTCTAAAGTTAACTTGCATGTCTCAGATGATGAACTAACAAAAATTGGAAAGCAAGGAATTGCCAATCCTGATGGCACACGCCGCGGACCGCTTGCACTCGATCTGACTTATATGAAAACCATTCAGCAACATTTTAAAAAACTCAAAAGAAATCCCACCGATATAGAACTCGAATCGCTCGCCCAAACATGGTCAGAACATTGCAAACATACCATCTTTGCTGATCCGATTGATGAACTAAAAGATGGACTGTTTAAAACATATATAAAAAAAGCGACAGAAGAAATTAGAAAAACGAAAGAAGATTTTTGTGTCTCAGTCTTCACCGATAATTCCGGAGCAATTGCATTTGACGAAAATTATTTGATCACACACAAAGTTGAAACCCACAACACACCGTCAATTCTTGATCCATTTGGAGGAGCAATTACCGGCATTGTCGGGGTCAACAGAGATGCAATGGGTTTTGGGATGGGTGCCAAACCAATTGCGAATTTTTATGGTTTTTGTTTTGCCGACCCAAGAGTCGATATACCATTATATAGAGATCAGAAAAAAACGCAGAAAGTACTTTCGTCTCGGCGAATAATGGATGGCGTCATAGACGGAGTCAATGCAGGAGGCAACCAATCCGGCATTCCAACACCGCAGGGATTTGTTTACTTCCATGAAAGATTCCGCGGCAAACCAGGTGTTTTTGTCGGAACAGTAGGACTCATTCCCAGAAAAATAAAAGGAAAACTTTCGCATAGAAAAAAATCCCGACCAGGTGACCTCATCGTCATGTTAGGCGGCCGAGTCGGCAAAGACGGTATCCACGGTGCAACGTTTTCCTCAGAAGCAATTGATAGTGGCAGTCCTGCAACCGCTGTACAAATTGGTGATCCCATCACGCAAAAGAAAATGAGTGATGCGATTGTAAAAGAAGCACGTGATCTTCTGTTATACACGAGTATCACAGATAATGGAGCCGGTGGTCTCTCTTGTTCTGTTGCGGAAATGGGGAAAGAATCAGGAGGTGCTCTCGTCACACTAGAAAAAGTACCACTGAAATACCCAGGCCTTGATCCATGGGAGACATGGATTTCAGAATCTCAAGAACGTATGACGCTATCTATTCCTAAAAAAAATTGGGAAAAATTTTCCGAACTCATGAAGCGTCGTGGTGTCGAAGCAACGATAATCGGCGAATTTACTGATAGTGGAAACTGTGTAGTTACTTACAATGATAAAACAATTATGGATCTGGATATGAAATTCCTTCATGACGGATTGCCACAGAGAACCTTGAAAACGACAGGATCACCTGCCAGCAATGCTGTCGCCGAGACGACTGCAGGAGGGAGAATTATGGAATCTAAAAACCAAGAGAAAGAATTATCGGAAATGCTTGAGAGATTGAACATTACATCCTTTGAATTTATCTCACAACAATATGATCATATTGTTCAGGGCAATGCAGTCATTGGGCCGTTGCAAGGACGCGGGAGAGTAAATGGCGATACGTCTGTTATTCGACCAGTGCTTTCAAGTAATAAAGGTGCAATTATGTCACAAGCACTTTATCCGGCGTACTCAGAAATTGATCCGTACAATATGGCAGCAAGTTGTATTGATAGCGCAATAAGAAATGCAGTCGCAACTGGAGCAAATCCCGCGAAATTAGCACTGCTCGATAATTTCTGCTGGTGTAGCAGCAACGAACCAGAACGTCTTGGACAACTCAAACTCGCAGCAAAAGCATGTTATGATTATGCTGTTGCATATGGTACACCCTTTATTTCTGGTAAAGATTCAATGTTCAATGATTTTAAAGGGTTTGATAACAATGGCAAGCCAATAAAAATATCTGTCCCGCCAACGCTTTTAATCTCTTCATTTGGTGTCATAGATGACGTTACAAGCGTTGTTTCCTTAGATGTTAAAACTCCAGAAGACTTGCTCTATCTTCTGGGAGACACCTATGAAGAACTTGCGGGATCTGAATATTTTGAAATGAAAAATGCCACAAGTAACGCAGTACCAAAAGTCGACTCACGCAAAAACAAAAAAATGTATGCGGCATTCTATAAAGCCATCAAGAAGAACCTCATAGCATCGAGCATCAGTGTAGGACGAGGAGGACTGGCAGTTGCTATTGCAAAAAAAGCAATTGGTGGGATGCTGGGAACTGATGTTTCTCTAAAAAATATACCAGGTGAAGTAACGCGCGACGATTTCGCACTCTACTCAGAGTCTCAAGGAAGAATACTCATCACAATAGCGAAAGAAAATAAAGCTGCATTTGAAAAAGCATTACAAGGGAATACAATTTTGCAAATAGGAAAAGTAACAAAAGACCCAACAATTAAAATTAAAGGCTTAAAAGGAAACGAAATAGTAAATCTCAATCTAAAAAAAGCAACCAATTCATACAAAAAAACATTTAAGGATTACTAGTTGTTGCCTGAGCGAAGTCGAAGGCAGGTCGGAGAAGACACTTCGACTACTCCGTCAGCTGACGGATCCGCTCAGTGAAAATAAAGATATGACAAAACCAAAAGCAATCATATTATCAGGTTATGGCTTGAACTCAGAAGAAGAAACAGCATATGGTTTTGAACTGGCGGGTGCACATGCAGACATCGTGCATATTGATGATCTTGTCGATGGAAGGTGCAAATTAAACAATTATCAAATCGTCTCTTTCCCCGGCGGTTTTGCCTATGGTGATGATACAGGTGCAGGAAATGCCTATGCCAACAAAGTCCGCAATCATCTCTGGGAAGAAATTCAAAAATTTATAGTGCGAGACACTTTGATGATCGGGATCTGTAATGGATGTCAAATTGTCAGTAATCTCGGTCTCGTGCCGGCATTTGAAAAAAACTATGGAGCAAGTGAAGTCGCACTCGTCCCTAACCAATCAGCACAATTTATCACCCGCTGGACAGACATGAAAGTTACATCAAAAACTCCGTGGCTTGATGGGATAACAACACTCTCCCTTCCAGTAGCGCATGGAGAAGGAAAATTCTATACTTCAGAAGTGAATTTAAAAAAGTTACATAAAAAAAAGCAAATCGCGCTCCAGTACATATCTGGCCCCATGAGTACCTATCTGGATTTACCCGCCAATCCCAACGGTTCACTCGGTGACATTGCCGGGATTGTCGATGAAACAGGAAAAATCTTAGGCCTCATGCCACATCCTGAACGAGGAATGTTCTTCGTCCAACGTCCAGATTGGCCATTGATAAAAGAAAACGCGACGAGAGAAAAGAAAAAGATTCCAAGCGATGGTCCAGGTTTGCAAATATTCAAAAATGCAATAAAATATTTCAGCTAGTTATTATCAGCCTATGAAAAAAAGTTTGATCAAACAAGTAGACGACTACATAGAAAATTTATTTATCCCACCGGACATTGCTTTAGACTTCGCCATAAAAAGCCACAGACATAATTTACCTCCTATCCAAATACCTCAAATAAATTATAAAATAATCAAGTTATGATAAATAACGATGAGCTACTTTTTGTTGTCGACGAAAACAATACTCCAATAGACCCAAAACCTCGCAAAGAAGTTCACGCGAAAGGTTATTGGCACAGAACCTCACAAGTTTGGATAATCAATAACAAAAAAGAGATTCTATGTCAACAAAGATCCCTTTTAAAAGACACCTCTCCAGGAAATTGGGACCCATATCACGGCGGACATTTTGGCCCAGGAATCAGCTATGAAGATGGCGCTATTACAGAATTAAAAGAAGAATTGAAAATACATGCCAAAAAAGAAGATCTCAAACTTTTTAAAATCCACAAAAGTCATACTCATATCGAATTTCAAGCTGCATTCGTGTACATTTGGAATGGCAATATAAAAAAGATTACTTTTGAAAAAGATGAAGTCGAACAAATAAAATGGTACTCAATACCTGAAATAAGAAGACTGGCACTTGAAGAAAGAGGAAATAAATGGTCAAATATTGAATATTTAGAAGAAATATTAGATTGGCTGGAAAAACCCGACATTATGAAAAAATATAGAACCGAGATAAAAAATTAGTTATCTACGTACTGTAACGCAGGATCGATTTTTTTGGACAACTTCCAAGTTTCTCCCCCTCTTTTTCGTGAGAACACTTCAACCAGACCAAAACGTATCATCAAATCAGCGGTACGTTCTGCCTCTCTATGATTCACAAGTGCTGCTGAAGCATATTCTATAGCTCCATTGGTAAAAAATCCTTCTTTGCATATAATTGCTGAAACAAATTGTTTTACTTCGTCTACCCTTGGCTGCACATCTTCAGGAAGTCTATCGACGTTCGCGTCTATTCGTGAGTTTACGATTACCGAAACAAATTCTTTAACATCTTCAACAGCACGGAAGTAACCTACTCTCCTAAATATCCATTTACCAAACCCATGTATGCCTCTTGTGAAACCAGCAGATTGGTATGCTTTCGTTAATATTTCATCGGGCACCTTAGAAACATTATCATTCTTATGTAGCCTCTCATGTGCCTTCCCAATGAAGGTTTCATATCTATTTCCCATAGAGAGGATTATAGCAAAAAAATAACTTCTATAATGTCTCATTAAATATGCTCCCTTCTTGTTTTTCCATCCAATCCCCTCTATAATGTCAAAGAAAGCTTTCAACTTATAGAATCGAAATGTAGTTCGTTCAGCATCTTATGAAGAAACAATACACTATCGGAACATTGGGTAGTCACTCAGCACTTCAGATATTAAAAGGCGCAAAAGACGAAGGATTTAAAACACTCATCATTACAACGCCCAAAAGCGATGAATTTTATAGAACGTTTCCTTTTATTGATGACTTTTTAACCATTCCCTCTTTCTCGGAATTTTCTTTGATAGAAAAAGAACTTATTAAAAAAAATACTATTATTATTCCTCATGGATCATTCGTCGCGTATCTTGGTGCTGAAAAAAATAAAACGATGAAGACACTGTATTTTGGCAATAAAAAGGTTTTGGATTGGGAAGAAGATAGACAAAAACAACGACAATGGTTAATGGAAGCAGAAATCAATGTTCCCCGTCAATTTGATCTTTTACACGAACCATTTCAATACCCAATCATCGTTAAATCATATGGCGCAGCTGGGGGAAAGGGATACTTCTATGCAAGAGACCGTGAGGATTTTGAGAAAAAGATGAAAAAATTTGGTAACAAAAAATATGTTATTCAAGAATATGTCATCGGTGTCCCCTTGTATATTCATTTTTTCTATTCTCCATTAACGCACAAACTTGAAATCATGAGTATGGATAAACGATATGAAACAAACGTCGATTCACTCGGACGAATACCCCTTGAAGGGCAGCGTGGCCTTATGATAGAACCTTCGTATGTCGTTGTTGGCAACAGTGGACTTGTATTGAGAGAAGGAATGCTTATAGAAGCGTACTCTATGGGGAAAAAAGTAATAGAAGCTTCAAAAAAACTCGTTGATGAAAAAGGACTTTTCGGACCTTTTTGTATTGAAACAATTATAACTCCTGATCAGAAATTTTATGTCATGGAAATATCCTGCAGAATTGTTGCAGGATCAAATCTCTTCACTTATGGTTCTCCATATTCATGGCTTTATTATAACGAACCAATGAGTACTGGTCGACGGATAGCAAGAGAAATTAAAAATGCAATCAAAGAAAATAAACTGCCCCTTATTTTAGATTGATATGAAAAACAAACAAAATATAAAACAGCCCACGTACGCTCTCATCAGTGTCTTTGACAAAACCAACATCCTCAATCTCGCAAAATCCTTTATAAAAAATAACATTACAATTATTTCAACTGGCGGGACAGCCAAATTTCTTAAAGATAAAAAGATTCCAACAATTCCCATTGAGCAGATTACGAAAATGCCTGAAAGCTTTGATGGACGGATGAAAACAATTAGTTTTCAAATTGCATCAGGGATCCTTTTTGATAGACATAATAAAACACATCAGAAGGAAACAGAAACATTGAACATCCCGCATATCGACTTTATCGTGTGCAATTTTTATCCGTTTAAAGAAAAGCCAGGAATTGAAATGATCGATGTTGGTGGACCAACAATGGTCCGGGCTGCTGCAAAAAATTATCACAGTGTCACTGTTATTGTCGATCCGAAAGATTATGAAAGCGTTAAAAAAGAAATTGAAAACAATGGAGAAACAACAGAAGAATTACGCAAACAACTTGCCGCTAAAGCTTTTTCGTATGTTGCAGACTACGATGGAATGATCGCTAATTATTTTCAGACCCAAACGCAAGGATCAGATAAATTCATATCACTTGTAAATGGAAACCCTTTACGGTATGGTGAAAATCCACATCAAAAAGCGGTGTTTTTGGGTGATGATACAAAAGATACTCTTGGGTTGGGCAAATTTACAATATTGCAAGGGAAGGAAACATCCTTTAATAACTATCTTGATCTCGATTCGGGCGTGGCAGCAGCATCATTACTCGGCGGGAAAAAACCTGCTTGTATCATTTTCAAACATACCAATCCCTGCGGAGCGGCAACTGCTCCGACAATAGATGAAGCATTTCAGCAGGCATGGTTTGGTGGCGATTCTTTGGCAGCATTTGGGGGGGTCATACTCTTTAACCGACCTGTTACACAACAACTCGCTCAAGCCATGGTAGCAGATAAAAAGTTTTTTGAAATTATCGCTGCACCTTCGTTCTCATCAGGCGCTCTTAAAATTTTCTCAAAACGACCCAAGCTCCAACTACTCGCAAATAAAGCACTTGAAAATCCACAGCTTGTTCCCTATGACGAAGTAAAGAAAGTCAGGGGAGGATTTCTGATCCAGGACACAGATACAAATCTATTACGAAAAAATCAATTACAGTTTATAACCAAGAAAAAACCAACACCTCAACAACTAACAGATCTCTTATTTGCCTGGAAGATCTGTCAAATAAGTAAATCCAATTGTGTCGTTCTTGCAAAAGATGGCGTTATGTTATCATCAGGGGTCGGTCAACAAGATAGAAAACGCTGTTGTGAATTATGCGTCAGCAAAGCAGTTAAATCCGTCACTGGGTCAGTTGCTGCAACTGATGGATTTTTTCCTTTCAGAGATGGACCAGATGTGCTGATCCAAGCTGGTATTAAAGCAATTCTCCAACCAGGCGGATCAATACGAGATCAGGAAACAATTGATGCGTGTAATGAAGCTGGTGTTGCGATGGTTTTTACTGGCGTTCGTAGTTTTAAACATTAATATATGATAGTAGTAATCGGCGCACAATGGGGAGATGAAGGAAAAGGCAAAATAGTTGATTTGCTTTCTCAAAAAACGGATATAGCAGTTCGATTCCATGGTGGTAACAACGCAGGACATACCGTTATCAACAAATATGGAAAATTTCCCCTGCATTTAATTCCTGCAGGTATTTTCAATCCCAAAGGCAAAGGTGTCATCGGCAATGGTGTCGTCTTGGACCCAAATGTGCTTGTTGATGAAATTAAAATGATGAAAAAAGTTTTCCCTGACTTAGAAAAAAAACTTTTTATTTCACCCCGTTGTCATATCATCATGCCCTACCATAAATTGCTTGACCGACTTTATGAAGAAGCAAAAGGAAAAGCCAAGACAGGAACGACCGGGCGAGGGATAGGACCGGTATACGCTGATAAAGTTTCGTACAATGGCATAACATTATTTGACTTGCAAGATAAAAAACATTTTAAAGAAAAATTAGAAGTTGCACTACTTGTCAAAAATAAAATCATAAAAGCTCTTGGGGGCGAAATAGTTGATTTTAACCTCACATATAACGAAAAGCTGCAACAGTATAAAAAAATTGCACCTTTTATCACTGATACAATCAGTTACTTACAGCACGCTGTTACAAAAAATAAGAAAATTTTATTTGAAGGTGCACATGGATTCTTTCTCGATAATGACTTTGGCACGTATCCATTTGTCACAGCATCATCAACTGCTGCAGCAAATATTACCGCGGGATCGGGAATACCTGCACAAAAAATACAACACGTTGTAGGTATTGTCAAAGCATACACAACCAGAGTCGGGAACGGTCCATTCCCAACAGAACTGATTGATACAATTGGCCAAAAACTTCAGACTGAAGGCGGAGAATTTGGAACAACTACCGGCAGATCTAGACGTTGTGGATGGCTGGATCTCGAACTCATACGTTTTGCATCCTTAATAAATGGCTTTACAGAAATAGCACTCACCAAACTCGACGTACTCGATTCATTTGACAGTATGAGCATTTGTACAGGGTACACGCTCAATGGTAAAAAAGTAATGTATTCAGAACTGAACGCCTATCAACATGAGAAAGTTACACCAGTCTTCAAACAAATGAAAGGCTGGAAAACATCTCTTAAAGACATTCGCAAATTTGCAGACTTGCCACTCGCTGCAAAACAATATATAAAAGAAATTGAAAAGCAAACACAGGTGAAAATTTCTCTTATTTCAGTCGGTCCTGAAAGGAACCAAACAATACACGTCCCATGAATAAAAATAATATTACTATCGCCACCATTGGCAGCCACTCTGCACTTGAAGTCTGCCGTGGAGTAAAAGACGTGGGCTTTCAAAACATTGTTGTTTGCGAAAAGGGAAGAGAAAAAACCTATGCGCAGTATTATAAAACCAATGGTGATATCGGTTGTGTTGATGAATGTTTGATACTAGATAAATTTAAAGATCTCCTAAAACCTGCTATTCAAAAAAAATTACTCGATAAAAATGCGGTTTTTATTCCTAACAGATCATTCGCGGTGTATCTCAATAATTACGATGCTATTGAAAAAGAATTCACAGTGCCGGTGTTCGGCAATAGATTTTTATTGCGGGCTGAAGAACGGACTGAAAAAGTAAACCAATATACAATTTTAGAAAAAGCAGGAATTCATTATCCAAAATTTTTCAAGAATCCAAAAGACATTGATAGATTAGTACTTGTCAAAGCACAACAAAAAAAAGTGTCCTTTGAACGGGGATTCTTCTTTGCCACAAGTTATAAAGATTTTCAAGAAGAAGCACAAAAGCGAATTGATTCAGGTCTGATTTCAAAAAAAAGCCTCGATGAAGCAGTTATCGAAGAATTTGTCGTCGGCACGTCGGTTAATTTTAATTTTTTCTATTCCCCTATAAAGAAACGTCTGGAACTACTCGGTACAGACACCAGACGCCAAACAAATCTGGACGGTTTCTTGCGCTTACCAGCTGCCCAACAACAAGCAGCCGCAAAATATGTAGAAGTTACTTTTAAAGAAATGGGTCACACTGCTGTAACTCTTCCTGAATCACTCCTCGAAGAAGCCTTCGCGATCGGTGAACAATTTGTTACGGCTTGTAAAAAACTATTCCCACCCGGCGTCATCGGCCCCTTTGCACTCCAATCCCTCATCCGTCCAGTCTTCCCCAAATTAGAAATAGTAGTCTACGATGTCTCCCCAAGATTTCCCGGTTCACCCGGCATTAGCGCAACTCCTTACAGTAGCTATCTTTTTGGAAAATCAGTCAACGTTGGCAAAAGAATCGCAATCGAAATAAAAGATGCTATGGAGACGGATCAATTAAACAAAATCATTACCTAAACATATGCCAAAACAAGACTTTACTACCTACCAATCCCCTTTCACCTGGCGCTACGGCTCTGAGGAAATGCGTCACATCTGGTCTGAAGAACATAAAAATAAATTGAGACGAAAAATTTGGGTTGAACTTGCAAGTGCACAAGCAGCATATGGATTGATTTCAAAAGAAGAATTGGATGATCTGAAAAAGCACCAAGACAATATCGATATTGAAAGAATAACTGAGATAGAAAAAGAAACACATCATGATCTTTTTTCAGCAATTAAAGAATTTGCAGAAAAAGCAAAGATAGGCGGCGGCAAAATTCATCTTGGCGCGACAAGTATGGATATCGTTGATAATGTTGATACACTTCGGATGAAACAATCGCTCGAAATTATCGAAAACAATCTGAAAGTAATTCTCCAACAATTCTCCAAACATATCGAAAACTATGCTGACTTCCCCTGCATCGGCTACACCCATTTACAACCTGCCGAACCAACAACGATGGGTTATCGATTTTCGCTCTATGCGCAAGATATCATTGAAGATCTCGCCTTTTTGCAATTTGTCAAAACGCATCTCAAAGCGAAAGGATTTAAAGGTGCAGTCGGAACACAAGCAAGCTATACAAGTCTTTTAAGTAAATCTGAAACCCAAGAAATGGAACAAAAAATAATGAAAAGACTGGGGCTTGAGACAGTGCTTATTGCAAACCAAGTCGGATTACGAAAAGCAGATCTTTTTATGGCCCAGCTTTTAGTTTCAATTTCACAATCAATTTACAAATTCGCTTTTGATGTCCGGATCATGCAATCGGCTGGATTTGGTGAATGGCAGGAACCATTTGGAAAAAATCAAGTTGGCTCAAGCGCAATGCCTTTTAAAAGAAATCCAAGAAAATCTGAACAAATTTGCTCACTTGCAAGATATGTCGAAAGCCTGTCTTCCAACGCCTGGGAAAATGCATCACTTTCTCTCCTTGAAAGAACACTTGATGATTCAGCAAATCGCAGATCATATATCCCTGAAATGTTTTTGGCACTTGAAGATATACTCATATCCAGCACCAAAGTAGTTTCTGGTCTTATCATTAATGAAACACAAGTAAAAAATAACTTAGAAAAATACGCGCCTTTTGCTGCAACAGAAGGGATACTTATGCAAGCAGTTAAAAAAGGAGCCAGTCGACAAACAATGCATGATTTACTCCGTGATATTTCAATGCAAGCATGGAATGACATGCAAAAAGACAAACCAAATCCAATGCCTGAGCTCTTGCAAACAAACGGTATATTACAAAACTTTCTCACAACAAATGAAATCAAAGGTTTATTGGATGTCAGAAAACACGTCGGTACCGCACCAGATCGAGCGAAAAAATTGGTGAAAGAAATTAAAAATATTATTAAATGAAAAAAAGAATCGGCATCGTTGGTGGGGGGCAACTGGGAAGAATGCTGACAATTCCTGCAAAAAAACTGGGCTTTACTGTGAACATCATTGACCCGACTCCAAATAGCCCTGCAGGACAAGTAGCAGACAGACAAATAGTCGCGGATTTCAAAGATGAAAAAGCTATCCGAGAACTTGCTCGGATTTCTGATTATCTCACTTTCGAAATAGAACTTGCCAACTCTGACATCTTGGAAGAACTTGCAAAAAAAGGATTACAAATAAATCCATCAGCCAAAACCCTCTCCATAATTAGAGACAAACTTACGCAAAAAAAATTTCTCAAAAAAGTAAAAATTCCCGTTGCAGACTTTGATGAAATACAAACAAAACAAGACATAGTAAATGCCGCCAAAAAATTTGGTTATCCAATCTTACTCAAAGCCCGTTTTGACGCATATGACGGACGGGGTAATGCATTGATCGAAAGTGAAAAGCACGTTGAAAAAGGACTAGACAAGCTTAGAGGAAATAAATTATACGTAGAAATATTTGTACCGTTTATTAAAGAATTAGCTATTATAGTAGTAAGAACTACTTCTGGAGAAATCGCAACGTATCCTGTTGTCGAAACAGTGCACAAAAATAATATTCTTGATACGCTCTATGCACCAGCAAACGTAGATAAAAAAATCGCAGAAAAAGCTAAAAAATTGGGAATAAATGTTATGAAACACCTAAAAGGCGCCGGGGTTTTTGGGATAGAAATGTTTTTGACAAAAGAAGGAAATGTACTCGTCAATGAAATTGCCCCTCGAGTCCACAACTCCGGTCATCATACTATTGAAGCCAATACAACTTCACAATTTGAGCAACACATCCGTGCAATAACTGATATGCCACTGGGATCAACGCAAATGATCTCGCCCGCCGCAGTGATGATAAATATTCTTGGAGAAAAAGACGGACCTGCTCAACCCACTGGAGTTGAAGAAGCAAAAAAAATCCCTGGTGTAACAGTCCACATCTATGGTAAACTGCAAACAAGAAAAGAACGGAAAATGGGACATATAACTGTGGTTGGAAATTCTATTAAAGACTGTTTAGAAAAAGCGATAAAGGCAAGAGAATTAATAAGTATATAAATTCTTTTGCTTGAGCGCAGTCGAAGGCACGACATTTATACACTTCGACTTCTCCGTCAGCTGACGGATCCGCTCAGTGAAAAATTATTAATATGAATAATCCACTCGTAGGAATTATAATGGGATCTGACTCTGATCTTCCTGTCATGCAAGATGCAGCAAGTATGTTAGAAGAGTTTGAAATTCCTTACGAATTAACAATTGTCTCAGCGCATCGAACACCAAACAGAATGGTAGAGTATGCTAAAAAAGCTGAAGAACAAAATCTTAAAGTCATCATAGCAGGCGCTGGTGGATCAGCCCACCTTCCAGGTATGATAGCCGCTCTCTCACCGTTACCCGTCATAGGGGTTCCTGTAAAAACAAAAAATCTTGACGGCTTGGATTCACTATTATCAATTGTCCAAATGCCCCCAGGAATTCCAGTTGCAACAGTTGCTATCAATGGTGCCAAAAATGCCGGGATTTTAGCTGCAAAAATAATCGGTACTACTGACAAGGCAGTACTACAAAAAGTAAAAGCCTATCAAAAAGATTTAGAAGGTTCTGTCATGAAGAAGGTTGATAAATTAGAAGCAAATGGATTTAAAAACTATCTTGAAAAAATGAAGAAATAAATTATTTTTTCTTATGCTTATGTTCAGAAGGCTTCTTCCAAAAAGCAATATACATCAAAAGAACAATGATCGCCAAAAGCGAATAGTTTATAAAAAGGTTATTACTAATGTCTCTAAAATCAATCATTTTTTAGAATCCTCTCGAAGTTTTTTAGCTAGAAACAAAAATAGAATACCAAGAAGTAGCTCACTTGTCAACACAAATATATCCTCAAATGTCCTTATTGGTTTAAATACAGGTTCAATAAATACAACAAGAAAAAGGGTTGCAGCGAGATTAACAAACAATTCTGACAATATTAAAAACCATACCAAAGAAGGTCTCTTAATTAGATTCATGTATAACTATATTATATAATATTCTATGATTCAATCCAAAACCATTCTTTCTGCTCTTCCACATGTTCTCAAAGACATAGACATTCCAAAACTTGGTAAAAAATATCGTGGTAAAGTCCGTGTTATTTATGTCAAGGATGATAAACGCGTCCTCATCGCTACAGATAGCAAAAGCGCTTTTGATGTGATCCTCGGCTATGCACCGTTCACTGGGGCTGTTCTCACACAACTCACAAAATTCTGGTTTGAAAAAACTAAAAATATTATCCCCAATCATATGCTTTCAACCCCTGACCCAAATGTCATGATTGTTAAAAATTGCAAACCCCTTCCGGTTGAAATGGTTGTTCGAGGTTATATGTCTGGTGTTACGAAAACATCTATTTGGTACTCATATCAAAAAGCCGAAAGGACAATTTATGGTGTGAAATTCCCAGACGGTCTGAAAAAAAATCAAAAACTCCCAAGCTACGTCATCACTCCCACAACCCATCCAGAAGCGGGAAGCGGTCTTCATGATGAACGACTGACACGAGATGAAATTATTAAGAAAAAACTTGTTGATAAAAAATTATATGAGCAGATGGAAAAAGTATCTCTAGAACTTTTTGATTTTGGCAGTAAATGGTGTCTCAAAAATGGATTAATACTCGTTGATACCAAATATGAATTTGGATTGTATAACGGCCAACTTACCTTGATTGATGAAATCCATACACCAGACAGTTCACGTTTTTGGATTGCAGATACATATAAAAGCCGCTTTGAAAAAGGAGAAGAACCGGGAAATTTCGACAAAGAATTCTTCCGTCTGTGGTATGCAAAGAAGGGTTACCTCGGTGACGGCCCACCACCCCCAATGCCAAAAGAACTGGCTGTCGAAATTTCCAAACGCTTCATCAAAGCCTATGAATTACTAACAGGTCAGATATTCAAACCCTTCAAATACCCAATTGAAGAACGGATAAAAAAGAATCTCCTAAAAACTGGACCGATATAAGTAAAGTAAAGGCTATATATCAAAGTGTATTTCCCCAGCACTTTTATGGACATAAATTGATTGTTAAAACAATGCATTTTACCCTTTTAGATTGACAAATGTACTCTACGTTGATATAGTTCAGCTTATGGTTGATCGTCTGGGAAAAAGGTCTCATAATTTACGCATCCATGAACAGCCCAGAAAAAGATTAACTTCTGGTGAAGCCCCTGGTGAATTAGTACATGTTGAAAAGATAGGTACAGGTAGACCAGGTGAGGTTTCGATTGTTTTCCCTAGTACATCACCAGATAGAGAAACAAATCTAAATGCTTTCGGTCTTCATATTGCCGAATGGATTCGTGATAAAGTCAAAGAAGCACAAAGAGAAAAAAAAACTCCTGTTATTGACTTACCTACTGGCAACACTCCTCGCTCAGTATGGCCACATTTATCTGGATTTGTCGAACGTGGAGCATTAGACTTATCTGGCGCAGTTTTCGTAGGACATGAGGCAGCATTTGGCAATCCCACTCCAGAAAGCCCAGTTGATTATGAAGGCTCTCGAAGAAAAGTCCTTAAAGAACTAGGAGTAAAAATTCTTGAAATAACCGATCCAAAACAAGTAAGTAATGGTGAAATTCGAGGAAATTATATTTCCATGAATGCATCTAAAGGGAATGAGGGTGAAAGAACCTCTGATGGATCTGCTAAAATCTACGATCAAGTTCTCCATGCATTACGTGGACGAGATGATGTCACTTTTATTGGATTCTATGGTGTTGGAACAGACGGACATATCGCAGAAATACAAACCAATACGCTCACAGGCGCTGCTGAATATGATACACAACACGCCTTTGCCTATCACATTACTCGAAACAGCGACATCCGCGGTGCTGTTCATGTAGAAGGTGATACATTCCAAGTATTCCGAAACAATATGTGGAAACCAGATGAACCAGAAAATTACCATGGTGCAACCCACTTAACCGGTCCTGGGTGGGAAGATCTATTATTTCATGACCATATGGTGCTCGCATTTAATAATGAATCAAAAATTTTTGCATTTCAATCAATTCTGGAGGGTTCAGTAGATGCGATCGTTACAAACGATACTCAAGAACGTGTTATGGCTATGCGTAGAGACCCTGGAATAGGAGAAAATATTTATGGTGCATTAAAAAGATATGCAGGTGAATTAGTTGAAAAAAGGTTGCTACGTGAAGAGACTGTAGATACTATAGACGCGTCAGATGATCCAAAAAAATCCAAACACCTTTTTAGAGAAATCTATGCTTCACTTTATGCAAATCGTTATATACTTGATGAAGATCAATCCCATGAAATATTTGAAAAGATGTGGGGCTATGCAAATGAGTATCTCGGTAAACAGACACCAGTTTCGGTACTGGTACGTCTTCGCACACTACTTGGTTTGGATACAACTATTGTGGCAACTCCCGAAGTAGTGCAAGACACAGATTATGAACGCCTCGCACCAATGCCAAAATAAAATGGTAAAAATGTAGTATTATATATCTAAGAACTAACTATGGAAAACCTAGAAATCTGTAAACAGACTCGAAAATTTGCAGCCAGGTCTCTGTATACTGTTCTCAAAAAACTCCTCAATTCAAACAACCCTATCTCAGAAGTAACCCTCAGAGACGCATGGCTTGCTGAAATGCGCAAGAATAAAAATATATTCCCAAATGGTTGGTATATGCCTCCACCTCATGGAATTATTATGCTTTTTGCATCTGATAAAAATTTAGCACGAGTTAATTTTACAAATGCAAGATTTGAAGAGTCATGGGCGAGAGATGACATTTTTTTGGACACTAGAAACGGTCTCATCTTTGTTTATGCCTCACCTGTAGATAAAGACACAGGTATTATTGGGGATTTCCAAATGATGTTGTATTTCGGTGATAAAGCCGAAATTAAAAACTACCTAAAACAATTATATCAACTCCCGCAGGAAATATTTAATGATATAGAAATTGGTATGAAGTTTTCTGAAATCACTTCTATGGCAGAAAAAATCATGAAGAAAAAAGGCATGACTAATCAAATAGTTAGTCTTATGTATAAAAGAACAACGAATGTCGTCGGACACACAATTCCTGGTTTTTATAAGGAATGGAGTAAGTCAGAAAAAGCTCTACTTAAAAAGGGAGAAAAGGAATGGACTCAGATAAAGGATATGATAAGTAAAAAAAGAGTGTATATTAAAGATGATGAGGATATTGCTGTCACACCTGGGATGGCTTTTACAATTGAACCAAGACCTAAAATGATTGATAAATCCCACTTACCCACATCACTTGGCTTTCATACAATCGCTATCTTTAAAGAAGATAGAGAAAAAGAATTAGTGACAGATTTTGATCAGCTCTTTACTTTAACAGGGATGGACTATATGATAGAGCCAATGAAAAAACAGAAAATTGATTATGTGCAGTCTGGTGTAAATTATGAGTCCCTTGATCCCGCAAAAAAGCTTGCTCAGGATGCAGGACGTAAAACATCTGTTCATCTAAAAAACTACGGACTTGAAGAAATGGCAGATACTCGGGGTGAGTCAGCTTTTGTATGGAAACAAAAAAATACGTATATGGCAACTGTGACAGAAAGTCTTGGTACGAAAAATTTGGTAGCAGATGCCATGCGAAAAATTACAGGTAAGACTTACTATGATAATATTGCGTATGATACTGTTGCATCTGCATTAAATGATCTTACAACTGTTGGCGCAAAACCTCTTGTTGTCTACGCTTTTTGGGCAGTTGGTGAAACGAATTGGTTTGACGATCTTGAAAGAACAACCGACCTTGTAAGCGGATGGAAACAGGCTTGTGATGATGCACAAGCCACATGGGGAGGAGGAGAAACACCTGCTTATAATGGTATCGTTAATCCAGAAACAATTGCTCTTGGGAGTTCCGCTGTTGGGATAATCCCATCAGAGAAGCGATTACTGTTAGATAAAAAACTAAAAGCTGGAGATAGAATTCTTCTATTAAAAAGTTCGGGAATAAACGCAAATGGACTTTCACTTTCACGAGCAGTTGCCAAAAAATTACCCAAGGGATATGCTACCAAACTTCCAAGTGGCACATTCTATGGAGAAGCAATTTTAAGAAAAACGAACATATATGCAGCACTTATTCAAGATTTGCTGAATGCTAATATTGATCTTCATTACGTCTCAAATATTACCGGTCATGGGTTAAGAAAACTTATGCGTGCACGCGGAAACTTTACATACCTTGTAGATAAAATTTTTGAACCACAAGAACTATTTCTTTTTATCCAAAAACATGCTGGTCTGTCTGAGTATGAAATGTATGATACCTACAACATGGGGCAAGACTATGCGATTTTTTTGCCGGAGAAGGATATGAAACAAGCGCAGAAAATTGTTGCGAAAAATGGATTTGAGAGTTTGGATGCTGGGTATATTGAAAAAGGTGAGCGGCAGGTGGTTATCAAACCTAAAAATATAATCTTTAAAGGTGAGACGCTCAAATTGCGATAATCCCGCCTCTTACTTTTTACACAAAAGTCATAGCTGTCATAAATATATAGAGTATAGATAATTTCAAAGTAACATTTTAGAAGTTACTAATTTTTAAAAAGTGAAATTCGTCATCATTTAAAATAACGATACTAAAAATATTTTTATCATACATTATTTCATACTATAAACAACTACTTGTCACCCATACTGTATCAAACTATTACTTTAGTTAAGATTCATTTACTTTCTCTCTTGACACTTTAAGAGGCTTTCTGATAGCCTGAAGAGAGGCGGTAAAACTATCGTCTATGGAGTTATTCCTGAACATAAATGATCAGACTAATTGGCACGAACGAAAAAGGTGATGAGGTCTTGCTTTACTACGCTTATACCAAAAGCACCAAAAATTTCTTCAAATATATAACAAGCTCGGATGGATTTGAGTTTAATGGGTCGACGAAATATGTTATCGTCACCGACGCGAAAGGCCGGGAAGAACCCAAATATGATTGGCAAAACCTCTTAATTTCCCGACAAAAAGATCAGTATATTGGTATTTATAAAGTCAATGCTTCTACAAATAAAAACATAAATATCGCAGTTTCTGAAGACATGATCCGCTGGAAAAAACTTGGGAAAATTGAAAATATTAAAGAAGTGGGAGCAGTCATTCCTGATTATCTGTATAAGCATAGACATGTTCTCTATTTCGGCGAGAAAAATATCAATCTCGCTTACTCCTCTCAACTCGCAGAATGGAAAATCCTTGATAGACCTCTTCTTGAAAACCGTAGTGATTCGTTTGATAACGGTGAAATCGAAGTAGGAAATGTCTTTAATCAAGACGATCACATCCTTCTCGTGTATTATGCAAAACATAAAATTGGGAACAAAACACATTACAGTGTGGGCGCAGCGGGCTTTGATAAAAAAAATCCAGAACAGTTATTATGGCGGTTGAATGAACCTCTCTGGGAAGAACCGAAACATCTCGCATCAGATTCTTTCAGACCTCTGGGTGTGGCAATGGTACACAACCAAATCATACTTTATTGGGTTGTTAACAATTCACATGTATACGCAATTTCTTGCCCGCTTCCCGTGACGGGTAACATCAAAGATAAAGATGTGCAAATACTCCTTAACAAGACACACAAAAATCCTATCATCTCGCCCATACCCAAAAAGAAATGGGAGTCCCGTGCAACATTCAATAGTGCTGCAGTCTACGAAGACGGTAAAGTGCATTTTGTGTACCGGGCGCTTGGTGATAGCGACTTATCGGTTTTGGGCTATGCAACAAGCAAGGATGGAATCACTATTGATGAACGATCAGACGAACCTATTTATATTCCTAGAGAACCATTTGAAACACCTGGTGGGAATATGTTTAAAACCTTTGCAGATCACTTCGCGTCAGGCGGAGGATATGGTGGAATAGAAGACCCCAAACTTACCAAGATTGATAACCGCTTTTATATGACCTATGTCGCGTTTGATGGAGCTACTCCTCCCAGAGTAGCACTGACATCAATCAGCGTTGAGGATTTTCTCGATAAAAAATGGGATAATTGGGAAAAGCCAAGACTTATTTCAGCACCTGGGATGGTAAATAAAAGTGCAACCATCTTTCCTGAAAAGATAAATGGAAAATACGCTATCTTCCACCGGGTCTATCCAAACATTCTTGTTGACTATGTTGAGGATTTGAACTTTGATGATAATAAATACCTGACGGGACAATACTTTATTCCTCCACGAAAAAAACACTGGGATAGCAAAAAACTCAGCGCCGGTGCGCCACCGATCAGAACAAAAGACGGATGGTTGCTGATTTATCACGCTGTTGGATATCAAGACTCTGCCAAGTATAAAGTCGGCGCAATGATGCTTGATCACAAAGATCCAACGAAAGTTTTATATCGTACAAACAATCCAATTATTTCGCCAGATGAGCACTATGAAAATGCCGGTCATAAATCTGGAGTTGTCTATCCATGTGGCGCGGTTGTTAAGAATAATGACCTCTACGTCTATTATGGCGGAGCAGACACAGTCGTTTGTGCCGCTTCCCAAAATCTCGACACATTCCTCTCGCAGATGAAAAACCATAAAGAGCCAAGACTCAGAAGGGTTTCATCACCCGTTCTTAATTAGTATTAAGTATTTTGTATTTCGTATTTAGTATGAAAATAAGATGTTCTGTATACTAAATACAAAATACTTTATACTAAATACTTTTTATGATACAGTTACAGCGATCTCCAAACAATCCAATTCTCGTACCCAATCCCAACAATGAGTGGGAGCATGATGGTGCATTTAATGGCTGTGTTGCATATCATAATGGCACATTTCATATGGTCTATCGTGCCTTGTCTTCTGAAAAAAGGCATAACGGCGTCATGATGCGTGTATCGACCGTCGGGTATGCAAAAAGCACAGACGGCATTAATTTCGGTGACCACCAATTACTCTTTGGACCGAGTGAGGATTGGGAAATTTATGGGAGTGAGGATCCACGTATCACATACTTTGACGGCAAATTTTATATTTTTTATACGGCTCTCTCCGTCTTTCCTTTTGCCGCATATGGCATCAGAACTGCACTTGCCGTGACAAAAGATTTTGAAGTTATTGAGAAAGAATCTGTCAGCACCTTTAATGCCAAAGCAATGGCCCTCTTTCCAGAGAAAATTAATGGAAAAATAGCAGCACTTATTACCATCAACACGGACCTCCCGCCTGCAAAAATATGTTTGGCGACATTTGATCGTGAAGACGAAATATGGTCTCCATACTACTGGGAAGAATGGTATGATAACGCCAATTCTCATACGCTCCATCTGTTGCGCGATTTACGCGATCAAATAGAGTTAGGCTCACCACCTATCAAAACCAACGACGGCTGGCTTGTTATTTATTCATATATCGGAAAATATATGTCCAACAATAAAGAGTTTGGTATAGAAGCTGTTCTTCTTGATCTCAATGATCCGAGAAAAATTATAGGGAGAACGGATTATTCACTTCTCAATCCAGAGACTGATTATGAACTACAGGGCGATATCCCAAATATAGTTTTTCCGTCAGGTGCGTTGATTCACGATGACAAACTCTTCGTCTATTATGGTGCAGCTGATACACGAGTCTGTGTAGCAACGTGCAACGT
The DNA here is from genome assembly GCA_041743715.1 of Patescibacteria group bacterium. Classification (GTDB taxonomy): domain Bacteria; phylum Patescibacteriota; class Microgenomatia; order Levybacterales; family UBA12049; genus JACDET01. Next base: position 28,694 of record JBGTMH010000047.1, read on the forward strand.
GGAGGATTTACTTAAGGAATTAAGACCGGTTAGCGCACCCGTTCTTACTCCCCCAAAATACTCAACCAATACCTTCAAACGTTTTGAAGGCAATCCTATTATTACACCAGCACTTGAGAGTGAGTGGCAAGCACTTGCAGTACTGAATCCTGCAGCAATTTATGAGAACAATAAGGTACACATCATCTACCGAGCACAAGCACTCAATGGCACCTCAACGATGGGCTATGCCGTCAGTAGTGACGGGTTTCATATTGATGAGAATTTGGATGAACCAATTTATTTTCCCCGTGAACCTTTTGAGATAAAGCCTCATCCTGTCGGTAATTCAGGCTGTGAAGATCCGAGGATTACGCGAATTGATGATAGGTATTACATGCTCTATACAGCATATGATGGCATTAGTCCTCCCCGTGTCGCGATGACATCAATTCTTGCTGAAGACTTTTTGAAAAGAAATTGGAACTGGGAACTTCCCAAGCTTATCTCCCTCCCTGGTACCGATGATAAAGATGCATGTCTTATCAAAGGGAAAGTACCAGGAACGTATATAGCTTTTCATCGTTTGGGAAATGATATTTGGGTTGATATCACAAATAATTTAGATTTTTCTGAGGAGAAATGTCTTGCTGGGAAAGTCCTTGCCCAACCTCGAGTGGATAAATGGGACAACGTAAAACTGGGAATTTCATCCCCACCGATTGAGACAGAATATGGCTGGCTACTACTTTACCATGGCGTTTCCAATCCAGGAAGTATATATAAAGTAGGTGCTATGTTACTGGATTTTCAAGATCCCTATAATGTCATTGCCAGAACAGATGCTCCAATTTTTGAGCCTGAAATGGATTATGAAAGAATAGGACTTGTACCCAATGTCGTATTCCCCTGCGGCGCGGTAGTTATTGATGGAACGATATATATGTATTACGGTGGAGCCGATAAAGTAATCGGCGTCGCCACAATGTCCCTTGCGGATTTAGTAAATTTATTATTAAAAAGATAACACTTCGCCCGTTATTTCCTCTAAAATCCGTAATGCTTATAGGACGTCGTAATAATCGGCAGATAGAGTTTCTCGAAATATTCTTTGAGCATCCTCGTGGCGCTATATTGATGCAAAATCAATTCCCTGCCATTTTTCATCGATTTTTCCCAACGTGTTTTATCCTCTGAATAATATAACGGCACAATTTGTTCAGAAATTGTCTGAAGCAAACTTTCTTGTATATTGTCACTCGCGACAGTCCAACCGATTCTGGTGACGTCTACCTCAGCCATCCAACCGTCTTTGGTGGTACAAGGAAGAACGCCATTCAGACATGCTTTCATGCCACTCGTTCCGCATGCTTCAGAACCGACAACAGGTGTATTGAGCCATATGTCACACCCGCTTGTCAGTAACTTGGCAATTGTTGTTGAATAGTCAGGTAAAAAAACGGCAGCCGAAGAAAGTTCTTTTTTGATAAGCACCTGAAGCTGTTGTATTATCTCCCGTCCTGCATTATCCCCTTGATGCGCGATCCCCGTAATAACTACTTTGACCGGTCTTTCAGAATTGTATGCTATTTCTTTAAAACGTTTTAAGTCTTCAAACAAAGCGAGCGGCCGCTTATATGGAACCATTCGTCGAGCCCACCCTAAAAGCAACTCATTCTCTTTCCAATCCACACCCATTCTTCCTTTAATATAACGCAACAATTCTCTCTTATTCTCTGTATGTTTTAAACCAATCATTTCATTACTATTTCCATGGTTCTTTCCGTCGCTAGCGGGATTTCCAACCTTATCCCAACTCGGCAAATGAATACCATTTGTCACAGCTTCAAAGAGATAGTCAGGCCATGACTTGACCGCTTCTTTAGCATGGAGTTGACTAACCGCATTTATCTTCCCTGCCAAACGCAAACCGAAAAGAGAGAGAGAAAAAGTATTTGATTCTTGAATGGTTCCAAGCCCTGAGAGTTCAGTCACTGGCACACCCAAATCACTCGCGTACTTTGTAAGCAACAAGGTAAATAAATCATTACTAAATACTTCATTCCCTGCCGGAACAAGCGTGTGATTGGTGAATACGACGTGATGTGTTGAAAGTGATTGGGCCTCCTGAAAACCTATTTTTCTTTTCTCCATTTCATGTCTGATAATTTCTAAATCCAAAAGCGCAGAATGTCCCTCGTTCATGTGATAAATAGATGGTTGAATTCCGAGTGCTTCCAGTACCCGAAAGCCTCCTATACCCAATACCATTTCTTGTTTGATACGTGTTTCTTTATTAGAATCATACAATTTATATGTGATGTCCCGATCAACCTGCGTATTTTCTGTCACATCGGTATCAAGTAAATACACGGGAATAGAATTTTTTTCCCAGAGCCAAACTTTAACTAATACGTCATGGTCCAGAATAGGAACTTTTATAAGAAGTTGCGTTTTATTTTTATCTAGAACCGGAACCAGCTCTTTTTCGTGCTGGCTGGAAGAGACTGATTCAGTAACTATCTTTCCATGGATCGCGTCATGCGCGCCGTAAATACTATGATACAGAAGTCCTACTGCAACAGCGGGGATCTTTTGATCTGCAAGTTCACGGACAAAATCACCTGCAAGTACTCCAAGTCCTCCAGCATAGGTAGGTATGGTATCTGATAACGCATATTCTATACAAAAATACGCAATCGGCTTTTCTTTAAGAAATGCGTGATGGCGGCTTTTGCGAAAACTGTCAAACCAGGCAGTATTATCCATAATATTAGTTTTTTTGTAAATGCACGCTTATATGCTCAGGCTTTATTTCATGCACTTTTCGCTCTGAGCGTATCCTCTTGTACCACACATCATATTCTGAAGCAACATAGCTCCAGGAAAAATCACTTGCAAGACAATTTTTAACCAGTGCTTTCCAAATCTTGGGATAACCATAGATCGTCAGTGCCTGAATAATCTTCCCGAACAAAGACCAAGAATCTTTATTTTTAAATGAGAAGCCATTACCATCTTTTGAAGTAAGATTAAAATCGGTAACGATATCACTGAGTCCTCCCGTCCGGCGAACAACTGGAACACAACCATACCTCATCGCCTCAAGTGCAACGATGCCTCCCGGCTCAAAAATACTCGGGATAAGTATCATATCGGCTCCAGCAAAAATTTTCTTGGGGAGGCGGAAGTCTGGACGTAAATGCAACCGAATCTGATCAGGAAAGCTTTTTTGTAACACTGTCAGCTCCAAACGATACCGTTCTTCGCCACTACCCAGAAATATAATTTGTACGTCAGGCCTCTCAGTCAATAGATGTGGAAGCGCTTCTAAAAGCAGATCCAGTCCTTTTTGTTTAACGAGTCTACCACTGACAGCTAAAAGAGGACGGTTCACATCCGGTACCATTCCGAAAATTTTTTGCAGATCTTTTTTATTTTCTTGACGGGCATGGACAAAAGAGTGCAGCGTAAATTTTTTCTTAATATATTTGTCCGTCGCGGGATTAAATTTTTCCGTATCCAGTCCATTGAGAATACCGGTAAGTTTTTCGCGGACTTCGCGCAGGACTTCATCAAGTCCTTGTGCATACTCAGGTGTTAACACTTCCACTGCATGAGTCGGACTGACAGTATTTATTGCATCGGCATGCAACAACCCTCTCTTGAGCGGATTTTGGGTTTGTAATTTTGGACTCGTGAGTGGCGCTAACATGCTTTTTCCGAAATCAAATTCTTCTTTCGGGGAGTAACGGAAATCATAATTTCCTTGAAGATTAAAATTATGGACTGTCAAGACAATCGGTGTTTTCGAAAGAAGCCGGGAATATCGAGGATGACGTCTCGCAAGATCGATAAAATAACCGGTATGCCAGTCATGACAGTGAATGATATCTGGGAACCAGTCGGTTGATTCTTGTGTTTGATATAGCCATTCCAAACAGCCTTTTGATAAGAGCGCGAAACGTGTATGATCATCTTTATAACCATAGACATTGGCACGCAATTCGTAATATTCTCTATTTTCAAGAAAGTACGCCATGATTTTTTGTCGTTTGTCTCGAATTGATTTAACGTTACAAATAAGTGACGTTTCCCGATCCGGAGTAGTATCAAGAGGCACTGCTAGTTGCGAAAACTCTGTTTGGAGCTGCCAGCTTTTACTCGTCACTATCTCATCCATCGCGCCATATTTGGCAGTAAAGATACGAACATCATGTCCGCGTTTTTTGAGTGCAAGAGGCAAAAAATACATTACTTGTGACAATCCACCAATTGAGACATACGGAGCAACTTCTGCAGAAAGAAAAAGGATATTCATACATTCAAATCCTGAACAAAGCCGAAGGATTCACGCCTCTATAATAGCACATTACGCATAAAATTATAAAGGGTAGTTTAATCTGTCACCTGTTTTACAATCGTTTCAAGGAGGATTCTATTGGAAGAAATAAAGTTGTCTGCATATTCTTTTAGAATCCGGATACTTTCCGGGCGGGCATCATCAAATTTTATATAACCTGGAGGGACCGGTACAGAAATTCTGGTATACGCATTTCGTTCACCATTGTTCATCATAAAAATATGCTGCAACTGGTAATCAACAGTTTCTTCGACACCATCAAAGATAATATCGAGTAAAGGCATCGTCCATTGTGCTGTGCCCCACTCTTTCGCTTGCTCGTACGGATAGGGCTGTTGTGCTGCACCGGTTCCCAATGAAAGTATTTGAATTTTTTGATTTTCAGGATACATCGCTCTTACTTCGGCATATGCGCACATAGCTGGATGATTCGCGAAAACCCCACCATCTACTAGAACAAATGTCTGGGATTTACCGGTGTTTTCAATTTTTGCCGGCTCAAAATATGAAGGGGCAGCCGAAGTAGCTCGGGCAATATCTTTGATATAAAAATCCCTTTCTTCGTATGTTCTTGCCCGATGTCTTTTGAAAAAGTACGGTTTTCTGAGTTCAATATTATATGCCGGTACAAGCACCTCGGTCAGCGCTTCAGACAGGATTGCCGTTCCCAAAAACTGCTTGAGTACTTCTTCGATCCCAGCTGATTGATATTTTTCATCTATCAGATTGCCAATTGCCCAAAGCCGATGCCAAAAGGAACGAGAAAAGATTTTTTGACTCTGTGTCTCATACAGATGAACCATTTCTTCGGCTGTATAGTGAGGTTTTTTTCCAGTACTATCTGGCTTCGTAAGCCCCAACGCAATAAGCCCGCCTGTTGAAGTACCTGAAATAAAATCAAAAAGCTCAGCGATACGTTTGCCCGTGCGTTTCTCAATCTCTCGGAGCACCATCGCAGAGACAATCCCGTATACACCACCACCATCAATTGAAAGCACTTTTATTACCTTTGCCATATAATAAAGTAAAACATTTTAGAATGGTTTTCTTTTAAGTTTAAGCATATAGCCCATAAAGCTTGCAAGCGGATGGATGACGAGCCACATTAAAAATATTGTTATATAATGCCACCAATCAAGTTGAATATATAACCACGTCAGGATTATTCCACCAAGAATATAATCAATCTGATCAAAAGGGACCCAGCTTCTTCCTGGCTGTATGCCTCTTTGACGTTTGAAAAAACTTTTGACCGCGTCCCCTGCTAATGCACCAAATCCTAAGAGAAAACCTAACAGTATCGGATTAAGTGTACTATAATCAAGTGGATATATTTTTCTGAGCAATGCGACATGTTCGTACAAAAATATCTGAAGATACACACCTATAATAGCAACCAGAATACCAACGATAAAACCGCGGATTGTTTTATGGCTGCCGAGAATCCGTTTGCCTCTAATTTTCAAATAAAAGTCTACTGGATAGTTATATGGTCTTAAAAACCGAATTTTCCCAGATGCAAATGCTAAGACATTTGCAAGTCCAGCTGGGGCAAAAAACCAAAAAGCGAAAAATATTTCTTTTAAAATATTATCCATTTGTCAAAACTATTTTATTTTTTATTCTGTTAAACGTTGGACAAAGTAATGTATAAAAGGGTGCATATTCCAGGGTGAGCATTGGACTAGAAAGAAGTCTTTGCAGAGATTTTTTGTTTGGAAAATCTGTTACAGTACTGTACGTATGTCCGAGCCCCCGCTTACAATGCGCGTCACTGCTTGCCGCGGATGCAAGTTGATATAGTTGGGCAAAGGAATAAGCCTCTTTCGGTTTACCGCGGATAATACCCCGACCGTTAAATACTTCAAAAATATCTATCCTGTCTCGTATCTTTTCTAGAACTGACTTTTGTACTCCCTTGCGAAAGGTCTCAAAAGGATGCGGGATATAGACAAGTGCTTCCTGCTGATGAATAAGGGCAACCGTTTGCTCAGCACTCAAACCAGGCGGGATAGTCTCTTTGAGAAACAACCCAATTATCTCACCGTCCATTGTTGTAATCTCCTCCCCAATAATTATTTTTTCCCCAAATTTCTTCTGCATTATCCTCGCAAAGCTCGTCTCATTATGATCCGTGATCGCGATACAATCCAGCGCCTCAGTTGTAAGCACTTTCTCATACTCTAGAGCAGTAATCCCACCATCATGTGATATGATAGAATGAGTATGAAGATCAACTTTATAATGCAATTTATTCTGGAACATTCTATTTCAGAGAAACACCAACAATTTCTTTAGTACGAACTTTATATTTTGATCTCTATTATATGCTTAGCGATAAAAAGCCGTACATCGAATCTTATTTAAACCCGTTCATTAAATATCTGTCTGGGGTCAATCCAAATATCCTAACTCTACTAGGAAGTATACCACCTATCCTCTTCTTTGTCGCTATTTACACCCATCAATATATTCTCGCAGTACTTTTCTTTTTAGGCAATCTGTTTGATTTTATTGACGGTATGGTGGCGAGAAAATATAAAAAAGTAACGGCTTTTGGGGGGTTTTTGGATTCGACATTTGATAGACTGGCGGATTTTTTGATTATTACAGCTTTTGCATTTGGTGGTCTCGTCAGATGGGAAATTGTCGCACCGATACTTCTTTTTGCTTTTCTCACGAGCTACATTAGGAGTAAAAGTGAATCAGCAAGAAAAGACGTCAATTTTGCCGTGGGGCTCATCGAACGCACTGAGCGGTTACTTATTATTATCGTGGCACTCATACTTTATATGATCTTTCCCACACTTACATTAAATGAACTTAATATAATTGAAGCCATCTTTATTATCCTCATGTTCTTATCACTTTATACAGTACTACAACGGATCGCTTACGCGTATAAAAAGTTATGAGTATATCTGTGTAACCTTGTCAACCTGGTGATCATCTCATCGAAGCCGTCCCAACTGAGTACCAATTCCTTACTAATTTGCAGAAGATTTATGTCCGTATTTGAGAATATATTCCTCAACCAACTCACGCGCTTTCCGGTCTTCGATCTGAACCGGAGGATGCTTTTTAAAGTATGCTGCTGGTTCAATGATTGCGCCCTTAAGATTATTATCAAGAGCGAGCTTCAGACAACGAATTGAATCGATCGCGACTCCCGCGGAATTTGGTGAGTCCTCAACACTCAATCTAATTTCAATATTCATCGGCACATCGCCAAAATGATTACTTTCGATGCGGATAAATCCTAGCTTGTTATCCTTAAGCCATGGTACATAATCGGATGGACCGATATGCACATTGTCTGGCTCAATATGTTGTCCGCGTTGCTCAATCAAGCTCGTTACAGCCTCTGTCTTGCTGATTTTCTTCCATTTGCCGCGAGTACGGTCAATAAGGTTAAGAAAATCCGTATTACCGCCATTATTTAATTGATAGGTCCGCTCAATCTTCATGCCACGATCCATGAACATCGTCGCAAGCGTTCTGTGCACGATAGTCGAGCCTACCTGCGCCTTGATATCGTCCCCAATCACTGGCAGCCCGGCTTTTTTAAATTTTTCTGCCCAATCGGGATTGCTGGCTATAAAAACAGGAATACAATTGACAAAACCACACCTAGCATCAATTGCTGCTTGGGCATAAAATTCCGTTGCTTCTTGGGATCCAACCGGCAGATAATTGATGACAGCCTCAGCGCCTGATTCTTTCAAAACCTTAACCACGTCAACTGGTTTTACTTCACTAATAGGAACCAACGACTCAGTTGTATAATTAACTCCATCCATTCTTGGACCCATTGATACTTTTACGCCAAGATTGGGTACTTTTGCAAAGACAGCAGTATTATTTGGTTCTTCGTAGATGGCCTCTCCAACATCTTTTCCAACTTTATTTGTGTTAACATCAAAGGCTGCGACAATCTCAATGTCTCCAATCTGATACCCGCCAAAATCAACATGCATCACACCGGGAATAAACTCGTCTTTTTTGGTATTTTTGTAGTACGTGAGTCCCTGGACAAGAGAGGAGGCACAGTTACCGACTCCAACAATTGCAAGCTTTATTTTTCTACTCATTATGATCAGGTTATCACAATCATTACTATTTGTAAAATTAATAGAAATTATGTTATATTACAAATATTAATGATTGAAGAACTACAACGATTTCTTTTGGTTGCAAAAGAAGGTAATCTGACAAAAGCTGCTGAGAAAATATTTATTACCCAATCAGCATTGTCACAATCAATGCAAAGATTGGAAAAAGAATTGGGAACAAAATTACTGGTCCGAAAAGGAAAACACCTCCATCTGACTACAGATGGGAAAGCGGTTGTTGCTATGGGTAACAAAATTCTGCTGCTCTGGGAAAATCTCAAAAAACCTGCGATGAGAAGTTCTCTTGTCCCAAGCTATACCATCGGTATGTTCGATAACGCAGCTATCCGTTCTGGTACGTATTTTCAAAAGATTATTAATTCAGAGGAGTTTCACCTTGAACTTGTCATTGACTCTTCAGCCAAACTGCTTTTGCAGCTACAGTGGGGGCTACTCGATGCTGCCATCTGTGTGATAGATAAAAATTACAGAGTGCCAAAAAATTTTACCCTTTTGCAAACTTTTTATGAAGACTTGATTCCTGTTTCTTCGCGATCTTTTTCAAAACCACTCTCTGCCATTCCCTTTATTTTATATAACAAAGGCTCTCATACGAGAAAACAAATTGACGAGGTATTTACTAGAAAAAATATAAAACCAACAATTTTTGCTGAGTCAACAAGTACCACCTTTATGAAAGAACTCGCAATTTTAGGTAATGGTGTCGCTTTGCTACCCGAAAATTTTGTCAAGAATGATATCAACCAGGGGAGTCTTAAAAAACAAAATCTACATGTGACGTGGAAACGCGAATACAGAATATACTTAAATGATCAAAGTGCCCTCACAAAAGACTCAAGTATCATTTTGGAAATAATAAAGGTATTACGAAGGTCTATTTCTTAGGAGTATGCAAACCTTGAATTGCTTCGAGTACTTCAATTGGAACAGCAAAGACAACGGTGTTTGATTGATCTGAGGAAATATCATTGATGGAATTAAGCGTACGTAAATGTAATGCTCCAGGGGAACCAGCCATAAGATGAGCTGCTTTTGAGAGATTAGCTGCAGCAGTAACTTCCCCTTCTGAATTAATAATTGTTGCACGTCTCTCCCGCTCTGCTTCGGCTTGTTTGGCCATGGTGCGCTTCATACTTTCTGGAAGGACTATATCTTTTAACTCAACCGTTAATACTTCAAGACCCCATTGGGTGGTTGTCTCCTTGACGATATCCTTAATACGGGTCGCTACTTTATCACGGTTGGCGAGAAGTGAATCCAGATCTACTTCTCCGACGACATTTCGCATTGTTGTCTGAGCAAGTTGGTGAACTGCATCATAAAAATCTTCGACTTCCAGAATAGCTTTTGATGAATCGGTCACTTTGTAGTAAATAACCGCAGAAATACTTGCCGAAATATTATCTTTGGTAATCGCCTCTTGATTTGGAACATCAACTGCTTTTGTCCTAATATCAACTTTCTGATACGACTGAATAATCGGTATCACGATCCGCCATCCAGGCTCCATAATCCCGGTATACTTTCCAAAAGTGAACTGAACACCCCGCTGATACTGATTAATCTGCTTAATCGAAATCAGAAGCAGAAAGAGTGCGGGAATAATTAAAAACTCCATTTGAGGGTATTGTAGAGTATAAAAAGTAAGAATGCAATAGAACAAATTTTACATAATGAGCAGAGGTCAGCACATGGTATACAGTTTCGGCAAAAATATATTTTGTACAGGAATCGGTGTTTGGAGTTAGGGAAAGAGGAGTATGATGAGATAGGAGGTGTGATCCATGCTGGATGGAATCCATTTAGATTACGGTGAACTCAGAGAGATT
>JBGTMH010000048.1:0-36636 GCA_041743715.1 Patescibacteria group bacterium
ATCTTTTGACAAATTACTGGTTGCTACTTGAATCTTCGGAATTAGCTTAAAGGCTCGCATGTATGAGCCATTATATGTTCCTTTCAAATTTCTTCAACTGTACGGTATGTATCACAACCTAGACATATCTGTTTTAGACAAAACTTGTAAAATTTAGCTATAAATTGCGTTGACATTTGTCTTAAGTTAATTATTTGCTGAAATTATCTTTTTGAGTTCAGAAAAGTCTACTGAAAGTAACTGAAAAGCTTCATTTTTTACCAAAATTTGATTCTTACTACTAGTATTCAACAAGCGTATTGCAGTATTAATTAGTAGCAAAGAAATTCTCTTGTTCCCTTTTTGGAACTTTTTTTTACTTTGACTGATAATTGATTTCAAGCTATTGGCAACTGCACGATTTATCTTTTTGTTTTTTTCAAGGGTAGCAATGTCTTTTAACGCGCTTTCAAAGGTTACGACTTTGGTAAGTTGAGAATCACTTACCTCATCCTTATCATAAACAATGTTGAAGGCATCACCTGATGAGATTTGTTTTTCGTAAGTTACGTCATTTGCCTCTTTATCTATAATATCTACTGACATTCTTGCTGAAGCCGAAGCGACGCCCGTTATGATAAGTTTATAATTGTTAGACTCCGGTTTGGCAAAATAAAGATGTTTTAACTCTGAACCATTACTTGTTTCTTCATTTGGATCAGTTATTGTCTGTTGGACAAACTGATTGCCGACTTCATTTCCCTGATCATCCACCAGTTTGAAATTGACCCCTGGCTCGGTAAGAATCTCAATAAAGGAAAAATCAGTGTGTGCCACAGTAAAACGACGCATGTTCTTAAATGTATTGTTGTACGTGGGATTGTCAAGAGTTCCTATATTACGTCCTGGGTCATTAATAGTAAAAGTATTTCCCTGAACACCAGTCGCTAAGAAGAAATGTCCTCCATCAAACAAAATGTCTGGCTGACCATTATTCAAATCTGTTTTCAATTGAGAGGTATCCCCAGGATATCTCAAATCGTCCAGTTCCAAACCATGGAAGCTGGTTATACCATTAACCACTAAGGCTTCTTTAGATAAGACGGCAATCTTTGAAAATTTCAGGTCACCACTAGGTTTGTCATAGCCGTTATTATTCTTTAACCAAGTATTAAGTGTGCCCGGATTAATATCTGTCCCGTCTGGCAACTTCTTAAATCCATGATAGTGTAAGAGCATTGCAGCAGAGGCTAATGCACAGCCGCATTGAGCAATCGTCTTCCCTGTTTTCCCCTTACCGCAATTATACGCTCCATGTGTGTTAGCAAACGCATATTCTTGAGAACCCCAATCTGGATCAGTCTGTTTCATCAATGGTGCAACTGATTGACTGGGAGGGGTGGGTGTTGGGGGAGAAGGGGACGTGTTAGGAAGATTAATGCGGAAAATTCCATCTAAACCATCGTGAGTGCACCAGAGATTACCATCAGGCCCACCAGTAATGCTGAAACAATGCACTGAAACGTTATATCTAGTGATAACACCCTCCTGAGTAATAGATTGTATAAACTCAGGCTCAGGGCCATTTTCTAATTTTCCAGTAATCCAAATTTTGCCATCAAGGCTAGTGGTAATATCAAAGATTGAACTGTTACTAATCCCAGTAAATGGAAAACCTGTAATAACACCGTTTGGGGTAATCCGTCCAACAGTATTTCTTCCAATAATTCCGTAGTAAGAAGTAAACCAGATATTACCATCTGAGTCACTAGTGATACTCTGAAGAGTATTATATTCATTAGGAAGAGGAAATAAGGTAATGATTCCTGCGGGGGTAATTCGTCCTATACTACTAACAATTTGTCCAGAAACGTTGGATTCCATAGTAAACCAGATATTACCATCTGGTCCATTCGTGATATCACTAATTAACTTATAATTACTACCTGCAAGAGGAAATTCAGTGATAACGCCATTCGGGGTAATCCTTGCAATTTTGTCCATTCCTGTTGAATTGTTTCTTACTGTAAACCAAATATTGCCATCTGAGCCACTGGTAATTTTAATGGGGAAAAAGAATTCTGATGTGAGTGGAAATTCAGTAATCACACCTGTAGTCGTTATTCGTCCAATTTTTTTACCTACAATTTCAACAAACCATAGATTACCATCAGGACCGCTAGTAATATCAAAGGGAGCATTTCCGCCTGTTGCAAGTGGGAATGCTGTGATAGTACCTCCGGGTGTAATTCGTCCTATATAATCTTGAAAGTCTGAATAACCGTTTCTATTTGTGAACCATAAATTACCATCAGGGCCGTTAGTAATACTTGTAAGAGTACCCTCATCAATAGGATTATACTCGGGAAGGGGAAACCCATCAATAGTCAGTGCTTCTTGTGCTTGTGCGGGAGTTATATATGCCTGACAACTGAGAATAAAGGTACAGACGAAAAAAAAGATAAATAGTTTTTTCATGTTTTTGATAATATTTAATTTATTGTGACGTATTTACGGCCTAAACACAAGAATTAAAGTAAGTGTATAGTGAGATTAAGTTGACACGCCTTTAATTTATTTTTATGGGCCGATTTAATAAAATTGTGATATACTCATAAATTATCTGCCTTAAAGAATATGGAAAACGTTCATAAACTTGAAGCAGAATATATTTTCTCACGTAGTTGGCCGTATATTGTTTATATCAAAGATTCTTTACTATCTTCGCAAGAGTATATGGCTCCTTTTTTAATAATCCTTTTTTTATTAGTAAGCTTACTAATTATTCGCAAACTTTGGAACAATTTAATCGTATTGAGGGGAAAGTCGGTTTTTCTTGAAATTACCCCACCCGCATCTACAGAAAAAACTGCATATACTACTCAACAGCTTTTTTCAGTCATTCATAGTTTGGGAATACAAAAGTCATTTATTGATAGATTGCTTGAAAGAAAGACGCTTTTTTCTTTTGAGATTGTTTCAACACAAAATCAGGGTATTCGTTATTTATTGAGAACAAGAGTCCAGGATGTAAATAATATCAGACGAAGTATTCTCTCGTATCTTCCCCACGTAGAAGTTAAAGTTATTAAGGAATACTTGCCAAACAATGAAAAAGAGCTAAGGAATCAATTAATTAAAGTTATTGAATTTCAATTATCCCGGCACTTTGCCTACCCGTTGCAAAAACAAGACGTTCTAGAGGAACATGATCCGGTTGCGTATATTACTGGCATGATGACAAAACTTAAGAAAGATGAATTGATCTCTTTTCAAATTGTTCTAACTCCTACTGAGCGTAAAGAAACAAAAGCTTTGTCAAAAATGATTTTGCGAAATGAAGATGTTTTACGACGTTTGGATAAAATGCAAATCCCGATTTTTCTTTCGCCAATCTATTTTATACTCGTTCTATTCGGTAAAGTTATTGAAGTATTTGGTAGCCAAATGCAGTGGGCACTTATGGAGATTACTAAGGATATAAGTAAAAGGACTGCTTATACTAGCCAATACCCTTTTCAAGCACAACCACTTCCCAATCCTGCAAAGCCTGCAAGAGTATTAAGCAGTTTTGAACAGGAAGCCATTTCCTCTGTCAAAAATAAAGTAGATCAAGCACTTTTTGAAACATCTTTGCGGCTGTTAGTTGATGTCAAGGATACAACAGACCAAAAAGAAAGACTCAATGGTTTTGTTTCGTCACTCGCTACATTTTCTGTACCAAAGGGTCAATCGCTTAAGAAAAAGCATACCTTGTTTCCAAATATTTTGGATAAAATTAGAATAATTAGTTTTAAAAACAGGCTTCTTTCTCTCTTTTCCAATAGCAGTTCTACACTTTTGTCCGTTTCCGAAATAGCAGACCTTTACCATTTTCCATTTGCCAAAGTAGCACTAACTGAAAACATAGTTAAAATACATAGTAAAGAACTTCCAGCGCCACTTGCTCTTAAGAATAATCCTACACTTGATGTTATATTTGCAAAAAATACTTATGGAGGTACCGAGACTGTAATCGGATTAACGAAAAAAGAACGGGAAAGACATATGTATGTTATTGGTGCGACTGGAACAGGTAAAACCACATTGCTTTTGTCCATGATTCACCAGGACTTGAAAAATGGTAAAGGTGTTTGTGTTATTGATCCGCATGGTGATTTAGCTGAAGCAGCGATAAATTGTATTCCAGAAGAAAGGATAAAGGATCTTATTTATTTTAATCCATATGATATTAAATACCCCATCGGTGTAAATTTATTGGAACTTACACCAGGATTGAATGAGGATGAGTCATTGCTTGAAAAAGAGTTTATTGCAGAGAGTGTTATATCTCTTTTCAGAAAAATGTTTTCTGATGCTCAGTCAGTTACTCCTCACCGTATCGAATACATATTAAGAAATACTATCCATACTGCTTTTACGCTTGAGAATCCGACTTTATTTACTATATTTGATTTGCTTAATAATCCTCAATTTCAAAGGAAGGCTGTTCAAGGTTTGCAAGATGAAAACTTAAAGAATTTTTGGAAATATGAGTTTGGGAAAGCTGGAGATTATCAGAAGGTCAAAATGGTTGCTCCGGTTACTGCTAGAATAGGACGTTTTCTTTTCTCACCTTCAGCGAAACGTATTTTGGAGCAAGAAAAATCAACTATCAACTTTGATGAAATTTTAGATAACAAAAAGATCCTTATTTGTAATCTTTCAAAAGGAAATATTGGAGAAGATACATCAGAAGTCATGGGTATCATGCTTCTCAATAAGATTCAGCTTGCAGCGCTCAAAAGAGTCAGAATGGCACAGAAAAAGCGCAAAAACTTTTATTTATATGTTGATGAGTTTCAAAACTTTGCAACACCTTCTTTTGTCCAGATGCTTTCAGAATCGAGAAAATACGGTCTCAGTCTCACCATGGCCGAGCAGTCAACCTCCCAACAGAAAGATAAAAATCTGGTACAAATCGTCCTTGCCAATACAGGGACAGTCGTAACCTTCAGAAGTGCCAATCCGAAAGATGAAGAACTGCTGTTGCCACAATACAGACCGTATGTAGAACCCGGAGAAATAGCAAACCTTCCAGCATTTCACTTTTATATGAAAACAGCTGCGATAAAACCAGAGGAACCTTTTTCAGGGGTTACTATACCGGTAAATATTCAGCAAAGTAATGAAAAACTGAAACGGTTTATTCAATCATCTCGTGATTTGTATGCAAATGAATACAAGTTGAAACAAAAAAAGATTATTACAAAAGACAGGGAAGATAAGAATAAAACTGTTCAAACAACGCAATCAAAAAGTGGTTTGCCTGCATAAAATTATGCTTAACCTCTAGTTGATTTGAATTGCACTGAGGTCACCGAGCTGGAAACTTTCCTCCAAAGAGTAGGTCTAAATAAAAGAAAGCAGTATCTGCATCCTCAGCTCGATGTGCTTCAAGTGCTTTTCTAGCTCGTGTAGCGGCAGTGTTAAGCTTTGAAAGTGCGTCGGTTCGGCTAGCGTCGCTGGAACACGCATAAAAGCGACTTGAAGCGCCGGTTGGGTCGTTCATCGGAGCTAACTCGTGACTCTTCATTTTCTCGAGCAAAAGACAGACGTCCCAGACATGAATATACGCATCCAGAGTTGAAACATGTTGCGCGACACGCATTTCAAGGTAGAACGATGACATCGGGACATTGTTATAGTACTTCCATGCCTTAATTAGTCGTACCAGCTTCTTTGCGTCTCCCTGGTGAGGTTTTTTATTACAATCATTAACATATTCAAGGTGCACCTTAGGCGCCGATGTAATCCAATCAGAGCCGGTACTCGGACCTGGAATGTTGTATACAAAAAACGAATCATGTGTTCCATTTACAAATGCAGGTATGACCTCCCAGGTTTCATAACCACCACCAAAACGTACTACAACGGCAGGGCGCTTGATTTCAACTGTAGTCAAAGGAAATCTAGCAGACAAAATATCTTTGATCCATGTAAGTGCGGTATAGGGGGAACTCGGTTTGGTATTGTTAAGACTGACAAACGCATCAATATCACTACGTCCCCTAATTCCTGTGCCATGCGAAAATGAACCTGATTCAAAGAAGTTAAGCACTCCAAGATTATTCTCGAGAGCAGCCTTCACCGAAGCTCTGTGGCTTGCTCCTGCTTCTCGTTCATTTCCTGTTGGAATTAGCCGGTTTAAAAACTCCTGAAACCCCTCATCGACTGTTCGTGCCATTAATCGTCCAACTCCTTCCATAATGGATCGTTCGTATAATTTGACTCACCAGCTTCGATATTACGTTTCACACTCTCGTAATCGCCTCTCGAAATTAATTGAGGGTCGGTTTGTTTGAGTTCATTGTATTGTCGCCGCAAGTCTTTAATATTGCTTATTAGTTCATCAGTGGAAATATCAGCGTGAAGGTCGATCTCAATAAAGATTCTCGCTTCACTACGGATAGCGAGATACTGGTTTCCTTTCACGCCGTGGGCTTGGGATTTGACGTCCGGTTGAAGGAAGCTCTTCACGCCATTCAGAACTGCAGCAGAGCCGGCAAGTATTGCTGTAGTAATTGGTGTTCCTTCAATCAACGCACTTACAGCTGCTCCCCCCGCCAGGATGCTACTTAGTACCGTGGCTGGAACACCGAGCCAAGTATCCCATGTTTGCCATCGTGAACAGCTTTGCATATGACCACGCCCAGAATACGTCGCGTCAACATAGAGACGCTTAGCCTCATTTTTAAGCCCAAGTCTTAGAGTGGAGTCGGAGTTGGTACGATTACTCATACTAAATGTAAGCACATTATAACATGAGGCAATGCATCGATTGTTTGGCATAAGCTGTGCGCTAACTATGGAATATAAGAGCAATATAGATTGGAAGATTAATAACTCTGAAAGCTCTACTAGGACCTTTTTTGGGTGTGCGCGTACACTCAATATCTTTACTTTATTGAAGCTAAATTGTACAATACTCCTGTCTTCTTATACCTTATATATAAGGGAAGGTAATTATATAAACAGATCAGATGAAAACTTCACCTATTACAACAAAACAAAAACAGATAATATCGCATCTATATAAATTTAGATTCTTAAACACACATCAAATTCAAACACTCCTCGAACATAAAAACTCAAACCGCACACAAGCTTGGCTAAAAGACCTCTTTGAAAAAAACTACGTCAAACGACACTACGAAAGAAAATCATTTATAGACAACACAAAACCAGCAATTTACTTTTTAGGCCTTAAAGCAAGGCATTTTTTAATAAAAGAAATTAAGCTAAATCCCGAAGACCTAGAATATGTTTACCAGGAGCAGCGAAGAGAAAAAAAGTTTATTAACCACTGTCTTTTCCTTGCTGATGTATTTTTGTTTTTACAATCACAACAGGACTCAACAGAGGAGTTAAAATTCTTTACAAAAAATGAACTGCGAAGATACGAGTATTTCCCTGATCCTATACCTGATGCATTTATAACTCAAAAAGTTGCAGACACTACTAAAAGATATTTCCTTGACTTATTTGATGAATATACACCCCCATTTGTGTTAAGAAATCGGGTAAGAATGTATTTTGAGTATACAGAAAAACCCGATTGGGATGAAAATACTGATTTTGCTCCTTTTCCTTCAATTCTTTTTATCTGTCCAAATGATTCAATCAAGAAACATATCAATCATTATGCAAAATCACTTCTTGAAAAAACCTTTGATGATAAAATAAAACTGTTTCTTACAACCAAACAGAGACTAGAAATTGGAAGCAAGAACTCACTTTGGGAAAAGGTAGATATATAAAGGGCAGGTATTTATAATTACAGATTTTGACATAACCTACGATTCATGAATTGCAACATCTCTCCTTATCTCTCCATCTAAGCTATTCCATGAGTAAGTTTCTGTTTGTATAGTACCCCCATCGTAGACAACTACCATGACTTTTCCTGCATATCCTGGACTTCCTGTTATATAATCATCAAATACGGCTATTGCCGCGTTCTCTACATATCCCTCTACATTTTCTCGTTCACCTTTATTATTCTCAAAGTCATTAGCTAAAACAAATTCTACAATCTCCTTTTTCTCCTCTTCTGTTGGTTTTCTTGGTTTCATATTATCACCTCCTTTCTATTATATAATATATTTTGGGATAGTGGGGCACGTTTGCTGTGCCCCAATATATTCCCACTATCCCGTAAAGCCTACTAGATCGTCGTAGATGCTTTGTATGACATAATCCATAGCAATTGCTTGTCCCGTGGTACAACGCCCCCACCATAGGCCAAAGTCGTTATCTATAATCGGCTCTCCCTCAAGCAAAAGTTTTTTCCCTAGCCATGGTGAAACAATCCACCATTCAAAAATTTCTTGCGGTGTCTGATTTGCTTCGAAACAATCTTCACATTCTCCAGTCTCGCTATCAAGACAACCAAATTTACTTTCACACTGCACACACTCCACCGGAGCTAGTAACTTTCCGTCAAATGGTCGATAAATGTTTTCTATTTCATCGAAAGTAAACATTTGTCTCTTTAATGCTTCTTCAACTAAGGACGATTGACAAGCATATATCTCCCTAGTAACAAAATTTTCGATTGCATCTTCTCTTTCTCTAATAGTCATAATTTCACCTCCTTTCATTTTTTTAATATTTCCGGATATCCCGGATGTATATAGCTGGGAAAATGGGCAGTTTTTTCCTGATGTTATATATGTGTACCGTACTCCCTGTTATGCTGTGCTTTCACTTCTGAAAGCCGACAAGGTGTAAAGTACAGATCTCGTTCAATTGGTAACGCCTGAATCCCTTCGCACAGGCTTTTAGCTGATTCCAATTGGCTCAATGTGAAGTATCCAAGCTCAGCATCGAAACCGACAACAAAACCGAAGAAAAGAAAATCTTCGTTGTCTGCCTCTTCCCCCTCCGTTGCGTACCAAGTCCAAGACCCAACAGGATCAAAATATTTCACATAAACAAACGGATCGCTCACTTTCTCTTGTGAGTAAAGTGCAGGAAGAATGCTTTTTATTTCTTCTGTTAGTAATTTCATATGTTCACCTCCTTTCGTTTTCATAATTGTTTGTAGTTGGGCGCGTGCCCGACGTACCTGACAGCAGTCCAAGCGGGAAGTGAATTTGCAAGGGCGGCGTCTAAAGACGCCGTGCATTTACCCTTGCAAAGAGAAACCGAAGAGGTTTCTAAAGTGGTAGGTAAATAAAACTTAATTCAGGAAACATGAACTCATTTGAATACCACTTGCGAAGTACTTGAAACTTATGTGAGAATAATTAAAGAGATAATTTTTAAAACATATCCGATTTATGAATCTTATTAAACATACTATTATCTTCTTAACGACTACGTTATTTCTCTTGGGTATACCACTCGTATATGGTGAGGTGTTTGCAGAGACAGTAATCTCTGACGACTTTACGGTACCTAACAATAAAACTCGTCCTGTAGGTATCACCGCAGGCCCTGATGGCAATGTGTGGTATGCTACACACAACAATGGAAAAATTGGGAAAATTACGCCAAACGGTGTAATCACAGAATATAGAGTTCCTAACTCGAGTGCAGGACTGTATGCTATTACATCAGGACCTGATGGTAATCTTTGGTATACGCAATATTTCGGAAATAAAATTGGGAAAATTACGCCAAACGGTGTAATCACAGAATATGCTATCCCCACAGCTGGCAATGTTGAAAGTATCACCTCTGGTCCTGATGGCAATCTCTGGTTTACGGAAAGCGCTGCAAACAAAATTGGACGAATAACCCCAGGCGGTGTTATCACCGAATTTCCAACCCCAACATCTCCCAGCTGTCCCGGAGGTATTACATCAGGTCCAGACGGCAATGTCTGGTTTGTGGAAAAATGTGCCGACAAAATCGGACGTATAACTCCAGGGGGTGTTATAACTGAGTACACAATCCCTACCGGTGGAGGTAATCCGCAAGATATCACGTTTGGTCCGGACGGTAACCTTTGGTTTACTGAACTTGGCTGGGGCAAAATCGGGAAAATTACTCCTGGGGGCTTAATTACCGAATATACAGTTCCATCATTCTTTGATGGACCTTACAATATTACCTCGGGCGCAGACGGTAAGTTATGGTTTACTGGATATAACACACACAAAATAGGATCAATTACAACGAGCGGTGTAGTGACTCAGTTTACTGTTCCTACTGCCAACAGTCTTCCGATGGGTATCACAAGCGGACCTGATGGTAATATTTGGTTTACGGAAAACAATGGTGGAATTGGACGGATTACTCCCACCGGTGTAGTTACAGAATTTGCTATTCCGGCAAGTAATATTAGTCTGAACGGAATCACCGCCGGACCAGACGGTAAACTCTGGTATACCATGGCAGCTAATCAAATTGGTTCTATTACCGAAACTGGCACCATTACTCACTATACTGTTCCCAACGACGGTCATCATATTACTTCCGGACCAGACGGAAATCTTTGGTATACAATGGCAAGTTTGAATAAACTCGGGAAAATTTCTCCCGCCGGAACTGTTACCGAATATGAGATTCCTTCAGGAAGCGCTAAAATTACTACTGGTCCTGATGGCAATCTCTGGTTTACTGAATATAATGCAAACAAAATTGGATCAATTACTCCAAGTGGCACTGTAACAGAATATACAATTCCAACAAGCAACAGTACTCCCACAGGTATTATAAGCGGCCCGGACGGCAATCTTTGGTTTACCGAAAGGGTTGGAAATAAAATCGGGCGAATAACTCCGACTGGCATAATTACAGAATTTGTCATTCCTACTGGTAATAGTATAACGGAAAATATTACATCAGGTCCCGATGGCAACCTCTGGTTTACTGAAAGTATTGGAAATAAAATCGGAAGGATTACTCCGACGGGGATAATAACCGAATTTGAAATTCCTACCGCTAGCAGTAATCCTCTGGGTATCACTTCCGGTCCGGATGGTAATCTCTGGTTTACGGAATCTTTAGGAAATAAAATTGGAAGGATCACTCCTGACGGTGTAATTACAGAGTATGACATTCCAACAAGTGTATTTCCCAATAGTGGCACGTATCCATTTAGCATTACTGCCGGACCTGATGGTAATATCTGGTTTACCGAATATAATGTTGGCAAGATTGGACGATTAACTCCTCCAGTGGTAATACCAACAAATGAAGCACCAATACTTGATACCATTGGGAATAAAACAATGAATGAAGGCCAACTTCTCCAATTTACAGTCACTGCAACTGATCCTGATGAAGATACTCTAAACTATTCCGCAGTAAATTTACCTAACGGAGCTACGTTTAATCCGCAAACACGTACGTTCTCATGGACACCAGGTTTTCATCAAGGTGGTAACTACGAGAATATTGAATTTACCGTTACCGATGATGGTGATCCGATAGAACTTGATGTCGAGCTTATAACCATAACTGTTGGTGAAGTCAACCGTGCTCCAGTTATTGATCAGATAGATCCACAAGAGATTGAAGAAAATCAGCTCCTAACATATACGGTTAGCGCAGCGGATCCCGATGAAGATAATGTCACGCTGTCTGTAGAAAATCTACCAGTAGGAGCTACTTTTAATCCACAAACTGGGTTTTTCTCATGGACGCCAACGCAGAGTCAATCCGGTAACTTTATAGTTACGTTTCATGCGACAGATAATGGTACGCCAATCGAAATTGGATCAAAGGATGTATCTATCACTGTTGGAGACGTCCCAACACCTATAGAACAAGCTAATAACATCATTACTACAGTTGTGTCTTACAATTTCCCAACACCCACGGAAAATGCTTATTTAGCAAACATAAAAAAACTTGAAACATTTATTGAGGAAGGTAACATACAAGCGGCAATCAAACAGCTTAATGCTTTTATAGGTAAGGTCAACAAAGATTACTCTCAGGGAACTATCACCCAGGCAATACGTGACAATCTTGTCACAAAAGCCCAAGCTCTGCTTACTGATTTGCAATAAAAGTTTATATACGTAAATGCTCAGCCTCAATCTGTTACCACTTGTCTAAAGACGCCGTGCATTTTACCCTTGCAAGGAGAAACCGAAGAGGTTTCTAAAAGAGATGGTTAGTATTACAATTATTTGACATTTCATTTTTCTACATGAGATGATGATAACTGTATGAAAATAAAAATGTCCGATAGGTATTATAAGGCTACTTATTTCAGTATAGTCTTTAGTTTCACTTGTCTATTTCTTGGAATAGTCAGCATTCCATGGCATAAAGTACACGCTGTTGTTTTACCTGAGTTAATTAGTGCAGCATCTGATGGGAGTCAAGGGAATAAATTCTCATCCTGGTCAACAGTAAGCGCGGACGGGAGGTATGTAGCGTTTTTGTCGGAATCTACCAATTTTTTTGCTAATGATACAAATGATTCCTATGACATTTTTGTGAAAGATAGGCAATTGGGGACAATAGAACATATTAACGTTTCATCAGATGGCACTCCCGCAAATGGTATGAGCTACTCTCCCTCAATCAGCGCTGACGGAAGATTTATTGCATTCTCATCTAAGGCTGGAAATTTGGTACCAGGAGATACGAATAATAAAGAGGATATTTTTGTCCATGACCGACAAACTAAAATTACCGAACGAGTAAATGTGACATCTACCGGGATACAATCAAATAACGATGCCTATTGGCCATCAATCAGTGATGACGGACGAACAGTTGCTTTTCTAGCATATGCATCAAATCTTGTGATAGGTGATACCAACTTTGATTCTGATGTCTTTGTGCATGACAGACATTCAGGTGTTACTGAGCGCGTAAGTGTTTCTTCAGACGGCAGTCAAGGAAGTTCAGGAGCTTATCAATTTGCAATGAGCGCAAATGGAAAATTTGTTGCATTTTATTCACAAGCTCCGAACCTTATTTTAGGTGATACTAACGGACATTATGATATATTTGTTCATGACAGAGAGACAAAATTCACAAAACGAGTAAGCGTTGCAGCAGATGGCACACAGGGAAATTCCGGATCTTCGAGCCCATCAATAAGTGCTGATGGGCGTTATATTGCATTTTATTCACAGGCCACGAATTTAGCCCCAGACGACTCCAACTCGGCACCTGATATTTTCGTGCATGACAGACAGCTGGAAACAACAACATTCGTGAATCTGCTGACTGCTGGGAGGTTGCACAAAGAGTTCACCCTAAGTGACGATGGCCGTTTTCTTGCGTTTATAAATGCTTATGTGTCATTTTTACCAGGGAATACCGTGAGTGACATACTTTCACTCCATGATCTTCACACAAACACAACGAAAAGATTGACATTGGGACAGGAACTTTCCCTGTCGAAAATACAATTTAACAAACCCACTTTTAGTGCAAATTCCCAGTTTCTTACATTTGAATCAGGTTCTCCAACCATCCTCCCCAATGATACTAATAATACCTATGATATTTTTCTCATTCAAAATGAATTATTCCCCAATAATCAGCCGGTAAATGAAGCTCCGGAACTTGAAGCCATAGGCAATAGGTCTGTGAGTGAAGGGCAACAGCTTCAATTTACTATCAATGCAATCGATCCTGATGGTAATAATCTCATCTATACTGCAGTTAATTTGCCTGCTGGAGCAACGTTTAATCCACAAACCCGCAGTTTCTCATGGATACCCGGTTTTAATCAATCAGGAAATTATGATGATGTTGAATTTACGGTTACCGATGATGGAAACCCGATTGAACTGGATGTAGAGCTTATCTCAATTACCGTCGGTGAAGTCAATCGCGCACCCGTTATTGATCAGATAGATCCAAAAGAAATTGATGAAAACAGCCCCCTTTCATTTACGATTAATGCAACAGATCCCGATGGAGACTCGTTCACGCATTCGGGAGAAAATCTGCCAGTAGGTGCTACATTTAACCCTCAGACTGGTGTCTTTTTATGGACTCCAATGCAGAGTCAGGCGGGTAATTATATCGTTACATTTCATGCAACAGATAACGGTACGCCCGTTGAGGTTGGATCAAAAGATGTTTCTATTACAGTTGGTGACGTTCCCACACCTATAGAACAGGCTAACAATTTAATTACAGCAATAGTGTCATACAATTTCCCGACGAACACGGAAAACGCCTATTTAGCAAATATTAAAAAGCTTGAAACGTTTATAGAAGAAGGTAACATTCAGGCATCTATTAACCAGCTAAATGCTTTTATAGGAAAGGTCAATAAAGATTACGCTCAGGGTAATATAACACAGACAGTACAAGACAATTTAAATAATAGAGCACAAACATTACTCGCCGACTTGCAATAAAAGTAAATCCCACCTCGCTACGGAAATGTAATTGGCATTATTATTTGGGGAAATTATTTGCAGGTTTAGTCACCGGCGAACTAACAGGTATTTTTCCCCATTTCTGTTTAATATGGCATAAAGTTTTTACAGCGTATAATTACCCTTACAAAGAGACAAACCGAAGAGGTTTTTTAAACTATCAGGAGTAACAAGAAAAGATTAATGATGTTGATTTGAGTACTAGACAGTCAAAGTTTTAATTTTTCATATATTTTTACAATGGCTGTCTAAAAGGTTAGATTCTTAAATAGATGAACTATGATAAAATACCTACAATATGGCAAATCTGTTTGGTAAGAATAGGCTCCGTGAGTTTGCTCAACAAGTCAAGACTGATGATATCCTTGAATATATTGCTATTGTTAAGTCATGGTATGAAGATTATCATACAGGTACATTAAAGCTTGATAAAGAAACTAGTAGAGAACAGGCATATAATCAGGACTTCTTTATTAAAATCCTCAGATATAAAGAAAAACCTGTCGCACCATATACTATTGAGCCAAAAGCTACTACAGAAAAGGGACAACTACCTGATGCTGTCATTGGATACACTGACATAGCAAAAAACATCATTAATATTGCGGCAGTTGTTGAATTGAAAGGTGCTTCAATTCTTCTTGATCGCCCACAGCGACGGGAAGGAAATATGAGTCCAGTACAGCAGGGATTCAAATATAAAACACAGTATCGTAATTGTCCATTCGTCATCATCAGTAATTTCTATGAGTTCAGGCTCTACCACGATAACCAGCTCGACTTTGAACTCTGGACGCTTGAGGATTTGGTCAATCCAAAAGATAATTATCTTCTTTTCAAAACATGGTACGCATTACTAAAAAGCGATAATTTTATCACAAGTAGCGGTGTTTCAAGAACAGAAAACTTACTAAGCGATATTCGAATTGAACAAGAAGAAATTGGAAAGAAGTTCTACAAAGTGTACAAGCAAGCACGTCTAGGTTTGTTACGTGATATTTATAAAAATAATAACTATATTAAAACTGATATTGAAACTGGCATTGAAAAAGCACAAAAAATTATCGATCGAATTGTATTTACATGTTTTGCCGAAGACAGAGGCTTACTCCCTGACAATACTCTACAACGAGTAGTAAAAGCGGCTGACGGTTCTGCCTTTGGTGGTTCACTCTGGAATACCTTAATGGGTTTTTTTGAAGCAATTGATGTAGGAAGTGAAAAGCTGGAAATACCAAATGGTTATAATGGTGGTTTGTTCAAGCAAGATGAAGTGTTGAACAATTTACATATCAGTGATGCTGCGTTACGGGAAGTGATGGCACTCAGTAATTATAATTTTCATGAAGACTTAAGTGTAAATATATTAGGACATATATTTGAGCAGTCAATTAGTGATCTTGAAGAAATCAAGAATAAAGTAAACGAAAGCCAAAACTTAGAAACAATAAACCAAAGTCGCCGCAAAAAAGATGGTATATTCTATACGCCTGACTATATAGTTCGCTATATTGTAGATAACTCACTCGGCATATATTTGCGCGAGCAAGAAGAAAAGCTAAAAGCAGAATTTAAATTAAAAGGGGATATTACCGATAAAACATATGATAAGCGTGAAAAACAGGCTTATGGGAAATATCAAGATTTTCTCCAAAACATCAAAGTAGTTGATCCCGCGTGCGGATCGGGAGCCTTTCTCGTTTATGTATTTGATTTCTTACTTGCAGAGAATAAACGTGTAGCTAGTATATTAGGTAATAATTTATTCTCAAGTGATGATTACATTAAGTCAATTCTGCAAAATAATATTTACGGTGTAGATTTAAACGAAGAATCTGTAGAGATTACTAAATTATCTCTTTGGCTCAAGACAGCTCAAAAAGGTAAAAAACTCACTGCATTAGACCAAAACATAAAATGTGGTAACAGTTTAATTAATGATCCTAATGTAACTAATAACAAAGCTTTTAATTGGAAAGTTAAATTCCCTGAAGTTTTCAATAAAGATGGTTTTGATATAGTGGTTGGTAATCCTCCATATGGTGCAAAAGTTTCAAAAGAAGAATTACAACATATATTAAATAATGTTAACTCCCAAATACTCAATCCATCATTATCAGATACCTATATTGCTTTCTATCTGCATTCATTGGAGAATATATTAAAGACTAATGGAATACTAGGATTTATTGCCCCCAATACTTGGAGATTAATTGCAAGTGCTGATAAGTTTAGAAATCTATTGTTAACTAGTCGTAAATACAAAACAATTTCAATAACTCAACATAAAGAGAAAGTCTTTGCGGATGCTACTGTGGATTGTGATACTGTCATAATTCAAAAAAAAGACATCAAAAGTGATTATGATGTTCGTGCACTTATACTTAATAAAGAGGTTACTGAAAAGGATCAATATATTTCTTCAGCAATACTTGCAAGCTATAACTATATAAACCTCTCACTTACCCCTAGAGAATACAAACTAAAAGATAAGATAGTCAGTCAATCAGATCCATTACGAATGTTTTTTGAAATCAAAAATGGCGTCAAGCCTTACGAAGAAGGAAAAGGAACTCCTCCACAAACAAGAGAAATTGTTGACAATAAGCCTTTCACATCTGAAAACAAAATTGATAGTACTTTTTCTCCACTTATTGGTGGGAGTTCGTTTCAAAGATATAAATTATTATGGAACAATGACTATTGGATAAAATATGGACCATGGCTCGCAGCACCAAGAGATGAGAACATTTTTAATGTACCTGAAAAACTAGTATTCAGACAGACGAGTGACCGAATAATAGGTACAATTGTAAAAAAAGGTTTCATAATGAGAGATAATACGCATATTGTATTACCAAAAGATTTAGCAGTTAGTATAGTTTATGCTTTGGGATTACTAAATTCAAAATTAGTTAATTGGTTTTACCAAACTATGAATCCAGAAAGAGGTGAGGCTTTAGCACAAGTAAAGCTATTTCATCTGTCAGAATTACCGCTAAAAATTGGAGATAGTTTTCGGCAAGAAGAAATAGTTCATTTGGTACAATCTTTACTTACATTAAATGACACGATTGTTAACGAAAATGTTCACTTTATTAAATTAATATGTAACGAATATAACATTAATAAATGGCCATCAACACTTAATAAATGGTGGCACCTTGAATTTTCAGAATTTGATAAAGCTACCAAAATTAATATTTCACTTCAACAAAAAGATGAGTTACTGCAACTGTTCGAAAAATATCGTAACATTTGTCTAACATTAGATATAGAAATCCAAAGCGTTGATCAGAACATAAATAAACTTGTATACGAACTCTATGGATTGACTAAAGAGGAGCAAAGTATAGTTGAGGACGAATAGAATTAATTTTCAATGATATGATTACTAAGATTACAAAACTTAAAAACTTCGGTATATTCCAAGATTTTTCTTGGAAAACAAATCTCCAAGGATTTAGTAAATTCAATTTGATTTATGGTTGGAATAGAACCGGAAAAACTACACTTTCTCGTGTTTTTGCCAGTTGTGAGAAAAAATGTGCTTATGACGAAGACCAATTTAGACAATATCCGGAAAATGGAGAATTTGAAATAAAGACCAAGGACAATACAACCGTAAAAAATAACGATATTGCTACAAACATTTTACCTATCAAGGTTTTTAATCAAGATTTCATTGATGACAATATTTCGTTTGATACTGCAAACTCAACCAGACCTATTGTTTATGTCAGTGAGGAGGATATTGAAAGTAAAAAAAGACTTGAAAAGCTGAAAACCGATAAAGTAAATCTTGAAGAAAAATACCAAGATGCTATGAAAGACTATCTTGCAAAAAAAGAGGTTAAATCTGTTTTCTTAAAAGGTTTGGGAATAACAATTGCAAATATAGTCTTTGATAAAACATACAACAAAACTGATGCTGAGAATAAAATAAATGAGATTGGTATAGATAATTTTGCTGATAAAGCACTTACAGATGACGATAGGAAAAAATATGAAGAAATAAGTAAAAGTCCTGCTGGGAAAGAGCTACCTGTTTTTTCAAGCTTTGAACTTAAATTTTTATTCAATGACGAACAAATATTAGGCTTTGAAGGCATTTTTTCTATTGTAAAATCATTACTCGATAAGAAAGTAGTTTCAGAAACCCTTGAACGTCTTAAAGATGATCAAACACTTAATGCATGGGTAAAGCAGGGATTTGATTTGCATAAGTCTAAAGATGCATATACAAAATGTCTTTTTTGCCAAAACTCAATCAATACAGGTTTCTTTGACATTTTATCGAAACATTTTAGTAAGGATTACATTGAGTTGCAGGAAACAATATCATTTCTGGTAACAGAAATCAACAAGATTCAACTAACAAAAATGTTCATACAAAATAATGAATTATATCCTGATTTGCAAGAAAATTATAATTCCAATGTCAATGACTTT
The DNA here is from genome assembly GCA_041743715.1 of Patescibacteria group bacterium. Lineage (GTDB taxonomy): Bacteria > Patescibacteriota > Microgenomatia > Levybacterales > UBA12049 > JACDET01. The sequence continues at coordinate 18,783 of JBGTMH010000048.1, forward strand.
AATAAAATAATTGAGAAAGTAAATATCTGGAAACAACTTGTAATTGAATTATTAGAGAAAAAATCCGAAAATCCTTTCGATTCAGATTTATCAGAAATGATTAGTAAACCTGATGATTTTATTTATGCATTAAATAGTATTATTGAAGATTTAAATTTAATTATTACAAGTCATAATGAAAAGATTAAAAATCATTCTCAAGAAGTCAACACTGCACGAGAAAAATTAGAACTTCATTCCATTGCTCAGGCTTTAGAGGCGCAGGACTATAAGAAATTTGAAGAAGATTTGTCACAAGCTGCTGGTGAAGAAATACAAACAAAAGAAAAAGTTAATGAAAATACTAAAAACATTACAACACTTGAACAAAAGACTTCTAATATTGGAAGAGCTGTGCAGAAGATAAATATCCACTTGAAAGAATTTTTTGGTAGAGAAGAGATAAAACTTGAATTAGACGGAGACAAGAAAGGTTATATTATAAAAAGAGAAGGGCATCCTGCGAAAAATTTAAGTGAAGGAGAAAAAACTGCAATAGCTTTTTCATACTTTATTGTTAAAGTTGAAGAAAAAGAATTTAAAGTCAAGGAGGCTATTATTTTTATTGACGATCCAATTTCTAGTTTTGACTCAAATTTTATTTATCATACTTTCTCTTTGATAAAAAATCATTTTAATGAGGTTGGACAACTCTTTATTTCTACTCACAATTTCCAATTTTTTAATTTAGTAAAAGATTGGTTTATTAAAAAAAATAGAAATATTGAAGAGAATAATAAGGAGCGTAAATTACTAGGAAAAGAAGAGAAGTTAACTCCTTGCGAATTTTATATGATCAAATGCGATCTTAACGAAGGCAAAAGAAAAGCAAAAATAATTGAGCTTGACAATACTTTAAAGAAGAATAAATCAGAATATACTTTTTTGTTTGGTTTACTTAAAGATTTTGATGCAAAAACTGAAGAAGCCACATTTGAAGAAATTTATAATATTGCTAATATCGGTAGAAGGTTTTTTGATATTTATGCAGATTTCAAGGTTCCAACGAATAGCTGTGAACAAAAAGAGAAGATAGATATTCTTGTTAAAGAAATAAATAAATTAAAGCTTGATGAAGATAAAATAAGTAAAGCAACTTGTGATAAATTGTTTTGGCTTATAAATGGTTTCTCACATAACTCTGATCCCACGAGCGCAATAGAACATAAAGATAAAAGTGAAAGTAAAGAAGCGATAAGAATTTTATTAAATATAGTTAAAGAGTCAGATCCGAAGCATTATGAAATTCTAGAAAAGAATTTAATATAATCTTATATATCAAATGAGGATTTTGAGAGTAGCGAGTTAAAATTTAAGCGTAGTTCAAAGTAAAACCAGCAATTTATAAAATTATTGCATCTTAAATCACAATCGAAATTTTTATGAGGTCACTGACTCTTTCAAAATCAGACTATATCCTCTTTCTCAAGCAGCCTGCTTGGTTGTGGCTTAAGAAGCATGATAAAGCAAAACTTCCCGAAGTGGACCAAACGTTGCAATCAATGTTTGATAACGGCCATTTATTTGAAACATATGCGGAAAAATTATTCCCCAATAGTACACCGCTCGGTTTCGATGGATATCAGGAATATCTATCACTCCCCAAACGTACACTCGAAGCTATAGAAAATGGTGCAAAGACAATTTTGCAAGGAAGATTAGAGTCAGAATCCATAACTTGTATTTTCGACGTATTAGATAGGGTAACAGGAAATGTGTTTGATCTATATGAAATAAAATCCAGTACCTCTGTTAAGATAGATCATGAATATGATCTCGCGTTTCAAGTCGTTGTGCTTGAGCAGGCAGGGTTAACAATTCGCAACGTTGGCGTCATCCATGTTAATAATCAATATATACGAAAAGGTCCAATTGATACAAAAGCAATAACAAAGACAACTGATGTCACAGAGGCTGTCAGGCTTCTTGTTGATGAAACAAAACTAAATATTCAACAAGCACTTAGAACAATACAATCAGATACTCCACCTGGCATGTCACCTCGCTTTGTTCGATTTGGACCAATTGATGAATGGCTTGCTATCTATAAATCCCTCTATACTGATCTTGATCCACACAGCATTTATCACCTTGCGACGATTAAACCACAGCTCGTTGGTGAACTTGAAGACCTCGGGATAACACATATGAAAGACATCCCAGATCATATCACCCTCTCAGAAAAACAAAAAAGGCAAGTGCACGTAACAAAGACAAATCAGCGTCTTATTGAAAAAACAAAAATCAGTGAATTTATGAAAAATATCCAGTACCCGCTCTATTTTCTTGATTACGAAACTCTCAGTAGCGTCATTCCATTCTTTGACGGCATTAGACCATATCAACAAGTCCCATTTCAGTATTCGCTACATATTCTCGAAAGCCCGGATGCTCCCCTACATCACAAAGAATATCTGCATACTGAGAATACCCATCCAGGACTCCCCCTACTACAGAGGCTCAAGAACGACATTGGTGATAAAGGAACTGTCCTTGTTTGGTATGAAAAATTTGAAAAAAGTCGAAACAAAGAACTTGGTGACATGTTCCCAGAATATGCTGACTTTATGCAAAACGTAAATAATAGAATGGTCGATCTGATGATTCCTTTTTCTGAAGGCTGGTTTGTCGATAAAAACTTTTTTGGTAGCGCTTCTATTAAAAACGTATTACCTGTGCTTGTATCAGAATTATCTTATAAAACACTCGCCATACAGGAAGGAGCTTCGGCTCAGAGAATTTGGATGGAGACAATTCTTGATGGAAAAAATTCAGAAATAAAGGATAAGATAATGGAGGACTTAATCGAGTATTGTAAACTTGACACTCTCGCCATGGTACAGCTTTATAAAGTACTTCAAGCTGAGATTTCAATGTAGTATTTATTGATATCAAGTTGTAGAATATAAAATACATTAATTTTATGTCAGACAACCCAAATAAATCCGTTGAGGAACTAAATCAAGAAATTGTAGATTTGAAAATTAGAATAAAAAGAATAGAAGAATATATTCTAGATAACTTCAATTTTTCTGACCCTCACGATTATATATATGATTTTGAATTAAATGAAATCGAAGACGCAATTAGGCTCGTTGCACAATTCAATACTGCAAGTGCTTCTTTTCTTCAAAGAAAAATGTCTATTGGTTATGTCAAAGCTGCAAGGTTGCTGGATAAATTGGAAGAAAAAGGAATTGTTGGCCCAGCCGAAGGAGCAAAACCACGTGTAATTCTTATAAAAAAATAATTTGTCAGGAATCCTGACAAATAAACGCTTGTATATTGCAATTCTCATTGGTATAATCTCCTAACTCTACAACTGCCTGAATGGGCAGTTTTTTTTTGCTTTTATTCAGGAAGGGGGTGCATATGAAAAAATTAATAGTTTTACAATCACTTATTCTTACTTCACTTATCGTAGCATCTCCAGTCTTTGCTCAATCTGCGGATGTCGGAAGAATTGAAAACTTTATCAGGAGCATTATCCAAATATTAGTCACACTGGCCGGGATAACAGCTACTGGATTTTTTGTTTGGGGAGGGTTTCGATACATCACAAGTACCGGTAGTCCTGAACAGCTTGAAGGTGCGAAGAAAACAATTCTTTACTCAGCTCTTGGACTTACAATAGCACTCGGAGCATTTATCTTTAGCAATATCGTTTCGGATCTCGCAACAACTGCTTTTGGTGCCGGTCAATAATAAGAAAGAATTTATCCATGAAGTTATTTACGTTTTTTAGCTTTATTGCTTTGTTTTTGGTATTGGCAAATCCAGTATATGCTCAAGCGAATACCGGAGTTGCCGATTTCACAAAACAAACACTTAGCACACTTATAATTTTCGCAACACTAGGAGCAGTCTTTTTCTTAATTAAAGGTGGATATACTTATATTACTTCTACCGGAAAACCGGATGCTGTAGAACAGGCAAAAATAACAATACGGAATGCACTTATCGGTCTTGTTGTTGTATTATCAGCCGGTGTCATATCCCAGCTTTTAACAAGTGCAATTACAACACCAATCGTTCCTACACAAACTGAGCCGCTTCAGCTTACACCGATTGTCCCAGAAGAACAACCGGGAGGACTTACTCAAGTAATGCTTGACGCAGTTAATGGATTCATGCAAAGCATTGTGCAATCTGCGACAAAACCACTCGTTGACGGCATTATCAGCTTTCTAACAACAACACCCTCTGTTCTTACCAACTCTGTTATCTTTAACTTTTGGTTAATCATGCTAGGAATTACAGACACACTATTTGTTCTCCTTGTTGCGGTATTGGGTTTTCAGTTTATGAGTGGTACAACCTTTGGTTTTGAAGAAATTGAGTTGAAGCAAATATTTTCAAGAATAGGCTTAGCTTTTTTAGGAGCGAATTCTTCAATTTTTTTAGTTGACTGGATTATTGCATCATGTAATACATTGGTAAATACGCTCCTTGCGACAACAGGAGGATTGGATAGAGCATGGGTATTAAATTCAGTTGAATTGCTGAAAGTCGTCAATGGAGATGCAGCAGTTATTTCACTTATTTTTATGCTTATGTTTGTCATATTGTCAGCAGTACTGTTGCTTTTCTACATCATGAGACTGATTACTATTTCCCTTGGTGCTGTACTTTCACCATTCATTTTTCTCTTATGGGCATTACCGAGATTTTCCGACTTTGCTGAAATTTCCGCTAAAGCATATATAACAACTGTCTATACTGTTTTTGTTCAAGTAGTCATCATCCAACTTGCTTCCGCATTTCTTGCTATACCTGAACAAGTCGGGACAAATTCACTGATTTCTGTCTTGATAGCAATTGGATTATTATTTACACTTCTGAAAACACCTTCCGTTATGCTTCAGCTTATGTTTTATAACACAGGACGGGGTATGGTCAGAAAAATGGGTGGACAGATTATGAATGTCATTACAAGTAAAAGAGAAGTCGTTTTAGCACAACCTGAACCAACGGGCGTTATAAATACTCCCAGAAAGATTATAAGAGCATGAAAGTACGAAGTATACCTGCACAAATTACAACAGTTGAAGATAAAATTGCCGGAAATCTGAACTTAACGCAGATTCTACTCCTTATGATTCCCGTATTTTGGCTCATGATTGTTTATACATTATTTAGTCCCTCAATGAATTTTGTTTGGTACAAGTTACCCGTTTTTCTGTTAGTGGGAGTACCTTCTCTTATTCTAGCTCTTCGGATTAAAGAGAAAATTGTACTGCATTGGTTAGTAATCCTGCTTCGCTTTAACACTCGACCGAGATATTATCTGTTTAATAAAAACGATGGCTTTCTCAGAACAATGGATATTATTTCACTGGACAAAATTAAAAGTAAAACAACAGTAAAATCTCCTGGCAAAGAAAAACCCCAAACCTCCAATGTACCTGTCTCACTGAGCGATTTAGTACGACTTGAAGGATTACTTACCAATCCCAAGTATAGTTTGTCTATAAAATCTCAAAAGAAAGGAGCACTCTATGTGGCTTTTGAACAAAAACAAAAGTAAAGTCTCATCAAGAAAACAAATGCAGATAAAAGAGGTCAGAGATGGAATCCTGATCTTACCGAACAACCGTTATAGAATGGTTCTTGAAACATCCTCTGTTAATTTTGAATTGAAAAGTGATGAGGAACAAGATGTCTTGCTTGAAAGTTTTCAAAATTTCTTAAATTCACTTCCTTGTCCTCTGCAAATATTGATCCGAGTCAGAGAGGTTGATGTTGTCCGGTATCTTGAACAAATCACAAAAAGCAAACAATCTGAGAAAGAAAGTGTGTATAGAGAACAAATTGATAACTATGCAAGTTTTATCAGGCAAGTTGTATCGGGCAACAAAATTTTAACACGAAAGTTCTATGTTGTTATTCCGTATGAACACACAGGCTGGGGAAAAGATTTTGGTGTCATTAAAGAGCATATGTATTTACAGCGCGATTTAGTGCTGCGTGGGCTTGAAAAGCTTGGGATGAAAGCACGTTGCTTAGATAGTCTTGAAGTTTTGAATCATTTTTATAGCTTCTACAACTCTGAGCAATCTAAAACACAAGAGTTTACAAAACATTCGCTAAAGATGCTTTTGGAGGATACTTATGCTTAAACTAACTTTCCCCAAATGGGAAAATGATATGCGTTTGTATAAAAACCTTCTGAAAAGGTTTACTAAACGAAAAAGAATATCAAAAAAAGAATTACTTAAAAAATCTTTTCAATACAACTTTGGTGAACAAGACCAAGTTGATTTCATTTCGTACTCCGGTCTTGAAGAAAATACGACATACCTGAAAATGGGTGATACATTTGTCAGAACACTCTTTATTTCTGGTTATCCATTCGTGGCAACAACAGGCTGGCTTAATATGTTAATTAATTTCAACCACAATGTTGATATCTCTTATCATATTGAACAAGTAAATCCCCTTCTTGCTCTACCAAAACTCAACAGGAAAATAACCGAACTTGAATCAAGAAAAAGAACAATGCTGAAAGACGGAAAAATGATAGGCTCTGAGCTTACCGATCCGCTAGAATCAGCAATTGAGCTGAGGGATAAAATTCAAAGAGGTCAAGAAAAACTTTTTCAGGTCTCAATCTACATGACGATTACTGCTTATTCTCTTGATGAACTGAATAAAATCACAACTATTCTAGAAACCGTTATGGCAACGAAGCTTTTCTATATTAAAACTGCTGCGTTTCAACAGCTTGAAGGATTGCAATCCATTCTTCCAAGAGCTGAAAACCAACTACAGCAAAAAAGAAATTTAGATAGTTCAAGTGCTGCGCTTACTTTTCCATTTGTGTCTAGTGAATTGGTACAGGAATCAGGGATGCTCTATGGTATTAATAGGTCGAATAATTCGTTAGTTATAATAGATAGATTCTGCCTCAATAATGCTAATTCTATAATCTTTGCTCAATCAGGAAGTGGGAAAAGCTACACGGCGAAAGTTGAAATACTCCGTCAGCTCATGCAAGGAACAAAAGTAATTGTCCTTGATCCAGAACGGGAATATAAACAATTGGCTGCATCGGTTAATGGTACTTATATGAAGCTCTCAGCTAAATCTAAGGAAAAAATTAATCCTTTTGACTTCTCAACAAGTTCATATTCTGAAGAAAACGATTTGTCAGAACATATTCAAGATTTAACTGAAATCATCTCATTAATGGTTAGTGGTTTATCCTCAGAAGAAAAAGCGATTGTGGATAAGGCCTTGATCCAAACGTATAAAGACCATGGTTATACTCTGCATAATTCGTACAAACCAAAAGTAAATAAAGGTACAAGGGGCAGAAAGCCAAAACAAAAAAACTACCCATTACTCAAGGATTTCTACAAGGTACTGAGCGGAATGAAACAAAAAGACTTATGCAATCGTTTAGATCGATTTGTCAAAGGATCGTTATCGTCGGTTTTTGATTCCCAATCGAATATTGCACTTGATAACAGGTTAATTGTGTTTGATATAAAGGATTTATCAGAATCATTGCGGCAAATTATGATGCTTGTTGTTGCCAATTTCGTTCAAAACCAGGTAAAAAGTAACCCGCAAAAAAGAATTTTGGTGATAGATGAAGGTTGGATGCTCTTACAGCATGAAGAAAGCGCCAGATTCGTCTCTGGGCTTGTTAGACGTGCCAGAAAGTACTATCTCGGAGTAACGATTATATCCCAACAGGCTAATGATTTTCTTTCTCAAGAATATGGGAGAGCGATAGCATCTCAGTCAGCATTGAGAATCTTGATGAGACAGGATACAACCACCATTAAAAAAGTAGCTGATGAATTCAAGCTTTCCGAATATGAGGAGCACTTTCTATTAACCTGTGATCGGGGAGAAGCACTAATCATTGCCGACCAAAATCACGTAGCAGTTAAAGTTGTTGCATCTGAAAAAGAGCATCCATTACTTACCACTGATCCGAAAGAAATATATCTCTGAAATGAATGAACTTCTTTTCCGCATTATTTGTATTTAATACAGCTTGGTCTTTTAAAAAAGAACTTTCCTTTGTCATCAGTACCTTTCTTATGGTCTTGCTGCTTCCTGTTGTTGCAGTTATAACACTGACACACTCAGGAATTGATGAAGTATCAGATCAGTTAGTAACATTTGATAGTAAGACAAAAGCAATTCAACTGTATTATCCGAATGGAGAGCCATATAAACTGTTTACTGCTGATATAATTTTACCTGTCAAAGGAGTTATTACTAATGAGTTTGGTGAAGCCCATCCTCCATACTATCTTTTTCATTCAGGTATAGATATTGCAGGCAAGAAAGGAGACCCAATTACTCCATTTATGCCGGGGAAAATTATTTATGCAGGAGAAATATTTTGGGGTTTTGGCAAACATATTATTATTGATCATGGAGATAATATAACCTCACTATATGGTCATTTAGATAAAATTAATGTTAAAAAAGATCAAGAAGTAAAACCAGGTGATGTTATCGGATTGGAAGGAAGCACTGGCTGGTCTACTGGTCCACATCTCCATTTTCAAATAAATGTATTTGGTATACCTGTCAATCCGAGAACGTTTATTGAGAGAGAGTTATAATAACAAAAAGTAAAGATTGAGTAGGTATTTGTAATACTGTAAAATAATCCTATGACCAGTAATGAACAGCATGAACAAGATTTTTTTTTCAAGAGTCTATTTGTTCCCCTAACTACATTTAAAGCAATTCACATTATTGTCATTGTTGGATTTATTGTATTCGGTAATGTTTTATTTAATGGATTTGTCTGGGATGATATTCCGTTTATAATACAAAATTCCGAGATGCGCTCATTTGATTTAACTAAACTATTTGGTACTTCAATTTTTAATAGTGGCTCTTTCTATAGACCAATTCCGGCAGTATATTTTACTTCCCTCTATTCATTTTTTGGGGAGCAGGCATTTTTTTATCATGCATTGCAACTGACACTTCATTTGATTTGTACAAGCTTACTCTTTCTTTTCTTCTGTCGCTTTTTTACGAATGGTATTTCGTTTTTTCTCGCACTGCTATTTTTAGTACACCCGATAAATGTTGAGTCTGTTGCGTTTATCGGGGCAACACAAAGCCAACTTTATTTTTTACCAGGTATCAGTGCTTTATTGCTCGCCGGGAAACAAAATTTGTCACGAAATAGGCTGCTGTTAATTTCCATCATGCTGCTTGTTTGCGTATTGACTAAAGAAACTGGCTTTCTCTTTATTTTACTTATTATAGCCTACCGCTATCTCTTTCAACTGAACAAACTCAAACAGGTATTCTTATCACTAGCAACAATTGTCCCTATTTATTTAATCTTCAGAATATTGATTGGAGGAGTAACCTACTCCACGACAGAATTTGTTCCAATAGCAACGCTCTCATTTTGGGAGAGGATTCTCCATATCCCCGCTATCATTGTGTATTATCTCAAGACTTTTGTTTTTCCGTTTCAACTCGTTATATGGCAGCAATGGATTATTAAAACAGTAACTCTTGAGAATTTTTTTATTCCATTACTAATAAGTAGTCTATTGTTTCTGTTCTTTTTATGGATGGCAAAGGTTTTATACAAAAAGGCAGCACAGCAATCAGCAATTCCACTAGAGCAGTTTAAAGACGAGATTGAGCGGGATAAACATAGAGTTAAGGTTAATAATGCATGGAGAAAAGCCAAGAGCTTTCTTTTCTTTTTGTTTTGGTTTGTGATTGGGGTAGGTTTAATCTTACAACTTGTACCTTTAGATATGACTGTAGCTGATAGATGGTTTTATTTCCCAATTGTTGGATTATTGGGGTTGATTGGCATCGGATTGCAGTCATTCTGGCCTTTCAAGGAACAAAATAAAAAACTATTTATTACGGTTTTAGTTTTAATTCTTTGCCTTTTTTCTATTCGCACATTTATAAGGACTATGGATTGGAAAGATATGATAACCCTTTATAAGCATGACGTGATGGGTAGGTCTGACAACCCACGATTAATAAACAATCTAGCATCGAGATTATATTTTGAGGGACAGCTAGATGAAGCACAGTATTATGCAAAGCAATCTCATTCTTTGTCTCCTTCCATGGGAAGCTTACGCATTTTAGGAATGGTATACCAAACAAAAAAACAATACAACGATGCGATAGTAGCATATACCAGTGCTATTGCACTCTATAATTCTAAACCTATCACCAATTTAGAGCAACTAAAAGGATCGGGATTAGTAAAACCAGAGGACGGTTATTTACGAGAGGTTTATGTCAGTCTGGCGAATACTTACATTCTTGCGGAACGCCCACACGATGCTATTAAACTTATAAACGAGAATGGTTTGAAAAAATTTTCTTCAGAGCCACGCTTGTACTACTATTTAGCCTATGCTGAATACAAGATTAATGATCATAAAAAAGCGTTTGAGGCAATTACAAAATCATATCAATTGGATCCTAACAAAAACACAGAATATATTTATGTACGTCTAAAAAACAACCTTCCGCTAGACTAATTTGGGTATGAAACTGTGTTAGATGAGATCAGCGTAGATCCAGTCTGGCTACCAGTTCGGAAACGTGATCATATATTATTTTCCCGGAATAAAGCTATACTGTTTAGCAGTAAGCAATTTGTTATAAGTTCTGCCTAAACTAAATTTTTATGTCTATTGACATACCAATGATTTTCTGTAACCATTTTATATGGTATATCAAAATATTTATGAACTTTTTAAACAGCAATACTATTATTCGTACACTTAGCACATTTTTTGTCATTGTACTGCTTTGTCTTACAAATATGCCCTTAGCTCGAGCCACAAGTTATCCAGAGCGGGTAAGCGTTGCCTCGGACGAGAGCCAGGGGAATGCTTCTTCATACACAACCTTGAACGATAATTCCTCATTAACATCCATCAGTGAGAATGGACAATATACAACTTTCGTTTCCTTAGCAACCAACCTCGTGTCTGGGGATACAAATGGGGTAGCGGATGTCTTTGTTCGAGATCTGGAAGCCGGTACCACTAAGCGGGTAAGCGTTGCCTCGGACGAAAGCCAAGGAAATGGTTCTTCATACGAACAATCCATTAGTAATGACGGACGATATGTAGTTTTTACTTCTACAGCAACCAATCTAGTGTCTGGGGATACAAATGGGGTAGAGGATATCTTTATTCGGGATTTGGAAGCTGGGACAACCGAGCGGGTAAGTGTTGCTTCGGACGAAAACCAGGGAAATAGTTCTTCAAGCCTTCCATCATTCAGTGATGACGGACGATATGTGATTTTTAGTTCTACAGCATCCAATCTAGTATCTGGGGATACGAATGGAGCAGAGGATATCTTTGTTCGGGACCTGGCAGCCGGTACCACTAAGCGGGTAAGCGTTGCCTCGGACGAAAGCCAAGGAAATGGAGTATCAACTCATCCATCCATCAGCGATGACGGACAGTATGTGGCGTTTGAGTCCGCTGCAACTAATTTAGTATCCGGGGATACGAATCCCTCGCGTGATATCTTTGTTCGGGACCTGGCAGCCGGTACCACTGAGCGGGTAAGCGTTGCCTCGGACGAAAGCCAGGGAAATTATCATTCAAGCTATCCATCCATTAGCGATGACGGACAGTATGTGACGTTTAGGTCTGAGGCATTTAATCTAGTGTCCGGTGATACGAATGGAGTAAATGATATCTTTGTTCGGGACGTGGCAGCTGGTACCACTGAGCGAGTAAGTGTTGCCTCGGACGAAAGCCAGGTAAATGGAGAGTCAAACTGGCCATCCATCAGTGGGAATGGACAATATATAACTTTCGTTTCCTTAGCAACCAATCTAGTGTCTGGGGATACAAATGGGGTAGCGGATGTCTTTGTTCGAGATCTGGAAGCTGGGACAACCGAGCGGGTAAGCGTTGCCTCGGACGAAAGCCAAGGAAATTCAGTTTCTGAGCGGCCATCCATCAGCGATAATGGGCAATATGTGGTGTTTATATCCTTTGCAACTAACCTGGTGTCCGGGGATACGAATAATGTTCAAGATGTTTTCGTCGTTTTAAATCTGCTATTGGATGAGCCTACTCCAACTCCAACCAATACGCCAACACCCGAGCCAACGGAAACGCCAACGCCAACACCTTCACCAACTGAAACGCCCACACCTACTCCTACCAATACCCCAACCCCCACTCCGGTACCAACATATACCATTGACGGCAACGTCTATACAGACAGCAATCAAAATGGAGTCAAAGACTCAGGAGAAACAGACTATCAAGGCGCAACAGTAACCCTCTCAGGAGACGCAAGCAGCACAGATACAACAAATAGTACAGGTAACTATACGTTCTCGTCTCTCATCACTGGTTCGTATACCGTTGAACTCGATGTGCCAACAGGCTATACAGCAACGACCACAAATCCGGTTTCAGTACCATTAACTGCTGATACCACTGTTAATTTTGGTATTGCACCGGTACCAACCAGTACTCCAACGCCTACACCAACAAATACACCCACTCCAACCGTAACTCCTACCCCCACAAGTACCCCGACACTCACACCAGCTCCAGATAAACTCACTGCCCTGAGTCCTGCAAAAGTATGGATAGGGTTACCGAACTTCTTTGGTTTTGGTGCAAAATTTGACGTAAAAGCTGAGGCGTATAAAGACACAACGCTTGTCAGTACGGGACAACTCAACAGCGCAGATCCAGGATTTGGGTTTGGAGGATTTAGTGGAGCAAAACTACAGACAATCCCCTTTAGTGCCTTTACACCTGTTGATTTCCCGCTAGGATCAAAGCTCAGTATCAAAGTATCTGCACGGACAGCTTGTACTGGCTCTGCCAACCCTCTCGGTACAGCCCGGCTCTGGTACAATGATAGTCAAGCCAACAGTCAGTTTGGAGCAACGATTGGAACGAATCCAAGCAATTACTATCTACTCAATAACTTTGTTCTCTCGACAACAGCAGGTAGTGGACCGAAACAAACTGTTGATGTCCAAGGTGGAGCTGCGTGTAGCGCTTTCAAAACTTTCGGAACATGGATAATTACTCCATAAACTACTGTTAATATCCTTATTGTGTAACAATTATCTTTCCTTTTTGTTCATGGTTGAATTGGTTGTGGTAGCCATATGTCCCTGGCTTGGTAAAGATATACACGAGGGAAGAGCCGTTAGCAAAGACACCAAAGTTAAGTTCCTTATGCAACCGATTGGTGGGATAGTCATCTGAATTAACTGTTTGTGGCGTTCCGCTAACATTCTTCCAACGAACCGCCGTTCCATTTTTAATTGTTACTTCTTTTGGAGAAAATCCATTTTTACCTAATTCAATAGTCACTTCTTTCGGTAAGGGGGAAGCAGAATGTTTTGTTGTCTGACTAGGTTGATTTGACCCTTTAGTTCCTTTGAAAAAGGAATATGTAATTATAATAATAAGAAGTATAGCCAGAAGAAAGATATATTTCTGTTTCATTAGCCAATAGTATTATAATAGATCGCTAAAATAAAATATAGCCGCTTTTCATTGTGTTAATTGCAGAGGTAGTGCATTTAATTAAGATTTTTGCTATAGTACCAACCATGTCATTAACAGTAGCAAAAAAACGAAAAATTGATGAGGAAGAAAAATATCGACATGCTGTAGCTGCATCCATTACAGGCAGTTCTCAACCTATAAAGCAGAAGCATGGCATTCCGTTACTTTTGTCTGTTTTTATCCCAGGCTTGGGACAAGTTGTTAAGAGTCAGGTTAAAAAAGGGGTGTTAATATTTTTCGCTCCTTCCATTGCTTTTATTATTCTCCTTTTCCTTAATTTTTTAGGAGGGGATGAATCAAACGTACTTGCATTACTCGGCAAGTTTTGGCTGGCAGGTATAGCACTCTACATTTGGCAACTCATTGATGCATATAATAACTAATCAATACATATTTAAGTCTAGCAAAACTTACAAGGTAAAATATTCAGCGAGTCATATTTTTGATATACTTACATAAATTCCTGATAAAACAATCTATGAAATCACAAAAACAAATTGGCGGAAATATCAAAGAGGCAAGGAAGAAAATCAAACTTACACAATTTGAAGTTGCTCAAAAAGTCGGGATTCATGTAAATTACTACGCTCGTATTGAAAGAGGAGAGAAAATACCTTCGATAGATGTTATGGAAACTCTCGTAAAAGTTCTCAAAATAAAGTCTTCAGATATATTACCCTTTTAATTAGTTTTCATTTTCTTTTCCCTCTTTAATCTATTGTGTTCTTTAACCAATGCTTCAAGATCAGTATGTGCCGTGAAATGTACTCTGGCATGTATATCTTCAAGAATAGCAATTGCTATCTCAGGCGTTGCGTTTTCGGGATCAGTCCTTTTGAGAATTCCCAGGACCGTATCTATATCTTTTTCATTTGTTTCGTACCCATTATTCATACGCATAGTATACACCATCATAAAAATCTTGCAAGATTGAGAAAAGTAAACATTTCTGTAGCTGTTTGTTTTGATGCAATCCTTCTCATAATCTCACGACTTTTTATCTGAGATAAAATATTTAGACTCCCTTCCCAAAGTATTTTCCTGTCAAGAATTGCAAGCTTCCTATGGTGATTACCCAAACAAAGCAAAACCTGTACACCCAATTGCTCAAATCGCTGTATTTCCAGTTCAGATTGTTCCTTATACGTTTCAGAATGCTCTCGTGGGTCTCTGGTCACTACAAAGACCTTAACACCTTTTCTGATAAGCTCTTCAAATACAGGATAAAGCATCTGCATTCTTGCACTTGTGATAAAGGGACTTTCAATAATTACTTCATTCTGACAATTCGCTAAGTCATTGATAAATTGCCTATAAAACGTCTTTTCATCGTAAAGAGAAGAATTATTCATGTTTTTCCTCCTTCTCTTCAAGAAACACAACTTTTCCGTTATAATAAACAAAACCAAGTTTCTTTAATTTCTCATATGTAGCCAGTAAACTGGAGAAGATTTGGTTCCGTCTAAGGGTAAGCTCGCCAGCCACATAAGATAATCAATTCCAAGGTTGGAAGCCACTAATATAATTAATCTATGCATAAAATTAAATCAATCATTTCAGATGCAGATGGTACGCTCGTAAATACTGTTTACTTAATTCGGCATGGCCAATATGAAGCAGCTGTTGAATACCTCATGGCACGGGGGGTCCCTCGTCATGAAATTCCAACGTATGATATTTATGAAAGTTATATCAATAAAGCAGTTGGTGGAAGTACCCGGGAAACATTTGAGAAAACATTACGATTACTTTTTGGAGAAACACATGAACACCATTTAAGTAAGATAGATTTTGATGAGTTAGATACACATCTTGAACCTATTCAAGATCATCTTGCTCCTTTATATGTGCATCCCTTTCATGGGTTAACAGAGTTGTTTACCTGGTTGGGAACGAGCAGTACTGGTTTGGGTATTTTTACAAGCGGTAATAGGCGTATGATTATACGTAATTTTGGCGTTAGTCTTCCCGTATTGGGTTTTACTGATTTGTTTCGTTCAGACGATATCAATATTGCGGAAAGATTTCAATCTTTTGTTACCAGAGCCCAAGCAGTGTACGGTATGCCACAGTTGGCAATTGCAACCTGCGAGGACGTAACGAAAACCAAACCAGATCCTGAAGGAATCCTCAAACTTATGGATCAACTCAACCTGAAATCGGACGAGGTTATCGTATTGGGTGATCATGTAGTTGATATCCAAGCTGCTAAAGCAGCGGGTTTACATGCAATTGGTATTTCACATGGGTTTGGTACTCCAGCAGAGTTAAAAGAAGCAGGTGCAATTCGAGTTATTGAAGATCTCACAACGGTACCTAAGGTAATAGAGGCGCACAATGATGGGAAGACACTACTCTATTAATTAAACGGATAGTTATTCTGATATTTAGCAGTATTATATTATACGGTTCAGCTTCTCGAATCTTTGTCACTATATACTTGAATGAAATGGAATTCAAAAGGGATGTCATGAGTGATCTACTAGGTTGTGGTGGGAGAGTATAAAGTTTAAAATTATAGATGAGGTACTATGAAAGCAGTTGTATTTCGTCAATATGGACCACCCGAGGTTCTCAAAATTGAAGAGTTATCCAAACCAATAACCAAAATAGGCGAGATACTGGTCCGCAACAAAGCCACTGCGGTGACGGCAGCAGACTATCGTATCAGGGGTGCTAATTTTCCTAAAGGTATGGGGTTATTTGCTCGGTTATATATGGGTTTCTTTAAACCAAAAGAAAAAGTACAAATTTTGGGTACTGGATTTTCAGGTGTGGTTGAGGCTGTTGGGGAAAATGTTAGTCTGTTTAAGAAAGGTGATGCCGTATTTGGTATGAAAACTCCTCCAAACTTTGGGACGTATGCGGAATTCTTGGTTGTAGATGAAAATTCTGCTGTGACGATCAAACCCAAAAGTATGAGCCATCAGGATGCTGCTGGAGTGGTATTTGGAGGAACAACGGCTTTATACTTTTTGCGTGATCTAGGCCGTTTAAAAAAAGATGAAACAATTTTGATCAATGGTGCGTCTGGAGCAGTGGGAACCAACGCTGTTCAATTGGCAAAATATTACGGAGCCAAGGTTACGGCAGTGTGCAGTAGCAAGAATGTCAAACTAGTGAAGTCGCTGGGTGCAGATAAAGTTATTGATTACACAAAGGAAGATGTGACCAAAGCCGGTACCTTTGATGTCGTGTTTACTGCGGCTCCGAGCTTGGATACAGATGATTTAATAGCTTTAACCAAACCAGATGGGCGAGTACTCTTAGTTCTAACCGATATGATGGGAATGTTGAACGCGAAATTACCTTTCCTCAGAAATAAATCCTCCCGTTCCATGCAATTCATCGATGGAATTGCTCCCGAGAGGAGAGAAGATATCCGCTTTCTTGCAGAGCTGATGGAAAAGAAAAAATTAAAAGTTGTGATAGACAAGCAGTTTTCTTTAGATGAAATCGTCAAAGCACACCAATATGCAGACACAGGACACAAAGTAGGAAATGTCATTGTTGCTATTGGCTAGAATTAGCTATAGCTTGTGGCAAAGTTATCAGTCTCTTCCACTTAATAACAGGACCATTTTAAATAGATTCTTTGCTATACTTATTACATATTGTGTCTAATAAAGATAAAAATATTCAGTTTGGTAATGTCTGTAAGAAGCTCGGTATTGTCGATAAAGGCATTGAAAGACGTTTTCATGAGTATCTCAACAGTCCTGAATATGAAGATATTTCTGACAATTTTTCTTATAAACAATTATTAAAAGTAGGGAAAGAGTTTTTAGAATTTGCAGGGATAACGAAGATAAAAAGGGTTAAAAGAAAGTAGTCTTTTTATATAATCGAATGATGAGCATAGAGTGAATTATCTTCGTAACTTATAAATGGTTTTACATTAGAAACGAGCGTAAAAAATCCATATTCGGCTTTATTAAATTCCAAAGAAATTTTGTCAGATAAGTGTAACGTTAATTTCCCATTTATTTCAATCGATTCAATGCTACGCGACTCAAGATCTTTCATCACTTTCTTAATCTCAGAACTTGATGCATTTTCTGCATCCAATATATTTACACTCCCTTTAAATAACTTCCATGAACCAGCACTAGATAAGCTAAATTCACCCACAGATGTAGTAGTAGGTTCATTCCCTTTTTTCCAAGCCAATTCATCATGCAGTTCCCCTAATTCCAAAAACAACGAAGACCCATACCCCTTCCAAGCCCGAGAAATTTTCAAATGCAAAATAATTTCCAAGTTATTCTTTTTAAGCT
>JBGTMH010000049.1:0-16490 GCA_041743715.1 Patescibacteria group bacterium
AATGATATTCACAGTGATAAACACAATGTGCCTGTTTTTTATACCGCATCTTCCTATTATATCCCATCCAACGAAGATCCTGGAATCACTCCATCCCCGGGCTTACGCCCTAGAGGGAATTAAGTTCGGTATGATTAAAAAACTCATAGACGCTATTGATCGACGCACGTGGCTCGATCGTGTCTATAATGCCAAACAAAAGGTGCAAGAGCAGATAACAAGCGGCATGATTCAGCTTCGGATGGAACCTGGACACTCATTGCTGTTTGTCGGGAAAGGTGATTTTATCGGCGCGCAATTTGTGCTCAATCATGGAGTTGATGAAACAGTTACAATTTCACACAGCAAGCCTTTTTATACGCAATTTTGGAATTATTATGACCCTGATGGCATATATGATGACCTAAAACAAACCCTCATCCGCTGCGGTGGTGACCACGCAGGAGAATATATTTTCTTCCCGGTCAAAGATGACCAAATTTTTCTTCCAGGTGTGAAAGCGTATGATGTCTCGCCACACAAACTCGATATCATCTGCCAGGATATCCGCGTGATCGAGAAAGAACGTGGATGGCCAACCAAACGTATTATTCTCATCGGAGATCAATTTCATAAAAGCTTTGTCCAGTCTGAAGATCAAAAAGGAATCATAAAAAACAGCGAAGATACTATTTCTCTTCAGTCAATCTCTGAGAAATATCCCAATGTCACACTCCTCGACCCGTCCGAAATCGTCCTAAAAAAGGTACTGGAGATTGCAGATAAACGCAAAATTGTTTTTCGTGCGACCAAAGACGGCATTGAAGAGTATAAACAGCGGTTTTATGCGCGCCTCACTGATCTCGGATACAAACCCGCCAAAACAAAAGAAGGCATTCTCACCATAGGGTATGATATTTTTGAAGATCAAACAGAACAGCAAACACTTTCCAGAAAAATCGATGACTATTATCCAGTAGTGCTCTCCAAAAACGTCCGCGATGCACTGATCAGAAACGGCTACAAAAAAGAAGAATTCCTCTACGTCCCCGACCTCGTCCTCCAAACCCTTACTCAAACCGCCTCAGAACAATAAATTTTACTTGCATCCTATGGTATAATTCTTTTATGTCAGTTGTCGAATTGGGACGACAAAATATTGCGCGGACTGTAGGTCTAGAAAGACGTCTCGAGGGAGATTTTCCCTTTCTCAGTTTTGAGCAATGGAGGCAAGGTCCAGGCGCAGGTATTAGGCTTACTGCCGATAGTCCATATGATTTACACAAACTCCATAGGAAGCTTTTTAAGACTCATGAATTGGAGTTTCGACGTACTGACCAAGGAGAACACTATGTCTATTCCGAAGGTGTGACTGTTGATGCATTTTTTAGGGATGGGGACAAAACATATAGGTTAGAAGAAGACAGGGCTCACTTGCTACCCCATAGCACCATCTATAGAGCTTTACTTGGCGATTCAGACGCAATCGTTGTTCTACCTCCCCGACCTAATCTTGGAAGTGTAACTGAGACAATAATGCTGAATCACGAAAATCCAAGGGCAGCAGCTGTCCGTGCCTTTCATGAAGAACTCTTTGCATCGTTAAATGCAGAAAAACTTTCTCACTATCCAGACCTTAGCAGAACACTTTCAACTAACCTTCATCTTAACGGAACTCCTGAAGATAATTGGTATGGACCATATCAAGAAGGCAATAATCTTCAAGGTTTGCTTGTACTTACTCGTTTATATCGAGGTTCTATAACATTTACTCCTGACATGAATGTACCCATAACACAAGATGCAAGTGGAAAACCACATATGTTCCATGAATACGATCCACATCAGAGATACTTAAATTGTTTTGAATGGCGTCCCTTTCCTTAAAGGCACTACTCACCTTAATACCCAGAAGCATTCCAAATTGTCGTCGCCATTGCATTATCCCCTGCTGCATTCGGAGGGAAATCTGAAGGATTGGCACAAAACTTTGTCAGCGAACAAACATTTGACCAAAATTTCAACTGCACTGTCATTTTGCGCTGAGGAGGAATATTTGTTACAGTAAGACTATGTTCCCTATCAAGAAACAAACTTTCGTTATTTTTTTAACTTTTTTACTTCTGGTATTGAGCATACCCCCTCTTACCTTTGCGCAATCCGATGCAAACGATGATGCCAATACCAGAGGTGCTGGGACTCTTGGGGTTGCGCGGATGATGGAGGTAAAAGAAAAAAACATACGGGATGGCAGTATTATAACGAGCTCAGAAAAAGGACCTGTCTTTTCAACGCTTCCCTACGATCCACAAATTTTGGGAATAGTGGCAAGGGACGCTGCAATTCTTCTCAGTAACTCATCCAGCGATACGGCTACCCCAGTCATTTCAAATGGCCAGGTATATATCCTGGTATCGACGAAAGACGGTCCAATAAAAGAAGGTGATCTCCTCACAAGTTCTACCATCCCTGGTGTTGCAACGAGAGCGGAAAAAGATGGCTATGTTTTGGGCAGGGCTTTGGAAGATTATAATAATCCTGATCCAAAAAAAATTGAAAAAATAACTGTTGATCTGGATTTGCATTATTTCAACTCCAAACCGACAATCCCCGGTTCTTTAACAGATATTTTTAAACTGGCATTGTTACCTACCAAAGAAGGCCCGAGCCCGATATTCAAATACATCGTCGCTGCAATAGTGGTCATAGCATCATTTGTCTTAGCATTCTTAACCTTCAGCCGCACAGCAGCCAAGGGTGTTGAAGCGCTCGGAAGAAATCCCGCTGCGAGCAAAATCATTCACCTCGGTATTATGTTCAATATGGCCATCGTTGTGGTAATCGTTCTCGCAGGAATGACAATATCGTTTTTGATACTGAGACTGTAAAAAAAGTATCAAGAGTATCAAAAGCTTTCAAGCTGGTTGCCCTGCCTGCCGGCAGGCAGGCCTTGATACCCTTGATACTCTTGATACCCTTCCCTTGCTCCATCTGCTAAAATAGAATTATATGCTGCCCTTGATATATTTTCAGATCTTTTCCATCACAGCCGATTTGTTGCTCTTTGTCTTTGTGGGATATTACCTCTGGACATTACATGCCAAACAGAAAGAGCTGGAGATACGGGAAAGAAAGAGTGATAGTGACTACCACCATATCGTCGAAGACGCACTCGCAAAAGAGCGACAAATCATTGACGATGCCACCACTGAAGCAGACCAAATTATCGCTGGAACCGAATACGTCAACGCGCAGTCGCAAAAAACTGTTGACCAAGCACTCGGTAAGATGGTCGAAGATATTAAAAAAGAGTCACTCACTGCTGCACAAGATTTCAGAAAAAGCTATCAAGCATCGCTGCACCAACTCTCCAACCAATCACTTCAGGAATTTCAAAATGTAGCAAAAGAGCTCCAAACAGATCTCCAAAAACAAGTCAAAACATTTCATGAAACGCTTATTCCCAAAATGGAAAAAGAATTGGAGGAATACAAACAAGCCCGCTTAAAAGAAACTGAACAAACAATAACCAGTGTCGTTCAGAAAGTATCGCAAGAAGTGCTCAATAAATCCATCTCGATTGACGACCACCAAAAACTGTTACTTGAATCTTTGGAAAAAGCAAAACAGGAAGGAGTATTGAGATGAGAGATGAGAATTGAGAGTTACATAAGGTAATTTTTATTTCTCATCTCTCATCTCTCATCTCATATATGGATCTAACATATTTTTTTAAAACAAAATCTCAGGCCAATGATTTTTCGAGTCGCTTGGCTACTGTTTCGGAGAACATTTATCAAACGGATTTTAATTTAGATCAGGCGTTGATGGAAGCATTTGGAATCCAAAAGAAAGACAAATTCCTGTCCCTTCTCAGAGATAATAACGTGAATGTCGAATCAGCATCAGCATTAAAAGCCTTTTTTACCAAGATTCAGAAAGAAATATCGACACTTCCCGTACTCACGCTGACCGTCGCATTTGAACCGAAAGGACAAACATTGCAAGCAATAGCCGAGTGGTTCGTCCTCAATACACACAAGCAAATGCTTTTCGAAATAGTAATCAATTATGACTTAATCGCCGGAGCAGCACTCAACTATAATGGCAAATTTATCGATTGCTCCATCAGACCAGTTTTTGCGAAAACACTTCAAGCACATCAACTACCTATAGAACAATCCCCTCCCCCAACGCAGCCAACTACCCAAACAACCCTTCCAGAAAAATAATCATACTATGGACAACCAATTCGAAGACTTACTACAAAAAACCGGTGAATATGGTGTCGTGTACCATGTAAGCCATCCTATTGTTTTCATTGAGGGACTTCCGAAAGTCAAAACCCATGAAGTTATCATGTTCGAATCTGGCCAGAAAGGTGAAGTATTTGCGATCAACAGGGGCAAGATCGAGGCACGGATTTTTTCTCATGCCCCTATTCGGGTTGGGACAAAAGTCACCAGAACCGACCAGCAGTTATCAATCGCTGTGGGAAAAGAATTGCTTGGACATACAATCGATCCTTTGGGTGAACCATTAGATTCGTCTAAGTCGTTTACCAAACCAAAAGAACTTCGCGACTTAGACACCAAACCGATTGGTATCTCAGGGAGACAAAAGATTACGACACCTTTAAGCACTGGTATCTCCCTTGTTGATCTGCTTGTTCCACTTGGGCGCGGGCAACGGGAATTGATTATCGGAGACCGAAAAACCGGTAAAACATCACTCCTTATGACGACGATTCGAAAACAGATCGACGAAGGAGTTATTGCTATTTACGCGGCTATCGCCAAGAAAAAAAGTGATATTAAAAAGCTCCAAGCATTCTTCGAAGAGGAAAAAATATCCGACAAAGTAATCATCGTTGCAACCAGCGCTTATGACTCCCCAAGTCTAATCTATCAAACACCTTATGCCGCGATGGCAATAGCTGAATACTTCCGTGACCAGGGACAACACAGCATATTAATTCTAGATGACCTATCAACCCACGCCAAATTTTATCGCGAACTTTCACTCTTAGCAAGACGCTTCCCTGGACGGGATTCTTACCCAGGTGATATTTTCTATGTACACTCCAAACTCCTCGAGCGGGCAGGCAATTTCAAACATCCAACGGTTAAAGAAGTCTCAATCACCTGCCTCCCGGTCATTGAAATTGTTGAAGGAGATTTCACTGGTTATGTAGCGACAAATGTTATGGGTATTACCGATGGCCACATTTATCTGGACAGCAATATTTATTACCAAGGGATGCGACCAGCCGTCAATATCCCGTTATCAGTTACCCGCGTAGGCCGGCAAACGTTGAGCAAACTCTCACGAGAGATCAATAAATCCTTAACTGCATTTTTAGTGCAATACGAAAAACTCCAAAATCTTTCTCATTTTGGTCAGGAATTAACAGATGATGTAAAAAAGAACTTGCGATTAGGTGAAATCGTCTACAAATTTTTTAATCAACCCTACCAACTAACCGTTCCAGTCACTGTACAGTTGATTATCCTATCCATGATCTTGCAGAACATCATAGAAAATAAAGAAATACTTGAAAAGGTCAAAAATGGTTTGATCAATTCCTACACCTTTCCCCACTTTGGAGGCCAACGCTTACTCTTTGATATCAAAAACACCAACGATCTCAAAACCTTTAATGAAAATGTTATGAAGAATAAAGATAGATTGTTGACCCTCGGTCAACAATAAGGGTATCAAGGGTACCAAAAGTATCAAGAGTATCAAAAGCTTTTCAAACTGGTTGCCCTTGATACCTTTGATACACTTGATACTCTTGATACACTTAACTTATGGCTCAACGTAAAATTGTACTCGAAGAATTAGAAGCTCTTAATAGTATTAAAGAATTGGCTGAAAGCTATGAAGAGATTGCTGTGGTGCGGATGCAAAAGATTAAGGATTCGGTTCTGAGGACCCGGCAATTCTTAACCAGTCTCTCAGATGTCTATGTGGATTTAAAATCTTCGTATGGACGGGAAATAAAAGAACTTTTAGAAAAAGTAAAAAAAGGTGACAAACACGTCTTCCCTACGCTGCAAAAAAACGGTAAAACACTTTTAGTATACTTATCCTCAAATGGAAAATTATATGGTTCTGTAACCCAAAAAACGTACAGATTATTTATGGAAGAAGTGAGAAAAGTGCAAAATGATACTACTGATATCGTCATCATTGGCAAAGCAGGAAAAGAAATGTATGATACCTCAGAGGCAAAAAAAGCATATGAATACTTTGAAATCCCAGATACGACAGTTGAAATAACGCATATTAAAAAATTGATGGTGAAGTTTTTGCAGTATGAGAAAGTGTATATTTTTTATGGGAAATTCGGCAATGTTGTCAAACAATCCCCTATCGCGACCAGTATTACCGGTGAAACGCTTTTCGAATCAGAAGCCCCGGCACAAGTTCCCCGCGAAGATCGCTTTATCTTTGAGCCCACACTTGAGAAGATTTTTCATTTTTTTGAAACCCAAATTATGGCCAACCTGTTTAGTCAAACCCTTCTTGAAAATCAATTAGCAAGACATGCCTCCCGTGTCAGCGCTATGGAAGAAGCACTCGTAAATATTGAAGAAGAAGGAAAAAAATTACATCAACAACAAGTCCGAATCAAACATCTCATGCAAAATAAAAAGCAACTCGAAACCATTTCAGGTGTGCTGTTGTGGGAAGACTAGCCGAAGTGAAAGGTACGAAGTGAAAAGTGAAAAGTAAATAATAAACCTTTCACCTTTCACCTTTCACTTCTCACTTTCGTTATGTTAGAAGGTAAAATTACCAGTGTCAAAGGGCAGATTATTGAGGTTGAGTTTATGGACGAAATGCCTCATATTTATGATGTCCTGACATATAAAGAAGATCCTTCGGTTAAAATGGAGGTCTATACGTCTGCGACACCAAACAGTTTTTATTGTTTGGCATTAACAGACGTTATCAAGTTGCACCATGGCTCGGTAGTAGTGAGCACAGGACAACCAATTAAAATCCCAGTAGGTCCCGAACTATTGGGCCGTGTTATCGATACGTTAGGTGAGCCACAGGATGGAGAAGGAGAGATCCATACAAAAGAACAACGGCCAATCATCGCCAAAGATATTAGCTTTGCAAATGTTACGATTCCCAAAGACATATTAGAAACCGGTATTAAAGTTGTCGATTTTTTCACTCCGAT
This sequence comes from Patescibacteria group bacterium, assembly GCA_041743715.1. Taxonomy (GTDB): domain Bacteria; phylum Patescibacteriota; class Microgenomatia; order Levybacterales; family UBA12049; genus JACDET01. The sequence continues at coordinate 7,178 of JBGTMH010000049.1, forward strand.
TGTCAAAGGAGGCAAGGTCGGTTTGTTTGGCGGCGCAGGGGTCGGAAAAACAGTTATTATTTCAGAAATTATTCATAACCTCGTTATATTAAATCCTGAAAAAAACGTCTCTGTATTTACTGGTGTAGGAGAACGGACGAGAGAGGGTGAAGAGCTGTACCGGACGTTAATCGATAGTAAAGTGATGCAAGGCGTCAGCTTAATTTACGGCAGTATGGGCGAAAATCCGGCATTGAGGTTCAGAACAGCTTTTACAGGAGTTACACTTGCTGAATATTACCGGGACGTCATGGGAAAAGATGTGCTATTTTTTATCGATAACATTTTCCGTTTTGCCCAATCAGGCTATGAACTATCAACGCTTATGAACTCAATACCTTCTGAAGGCGGATATCAAGCAACGCTTGCTTCGGAAATGGCTTCGTTTCATGAACGATTGGTATCTACTCCCAGTAATTCTATAACAACATTTGAAGCAATTTATGTACCAGCTGATGATTTAACAGACAGTGGTGTACAAGCAATTTTTCCATACTTAGATTCCGGCATTATTCTTTCACGTACGGTCTATCAACAAGGCCGGTTTCCTGCAATAGATATCATGGCTTCCAATTCATCAGCTCTCAATCCCGACACAGTTGGAGAGGCGCATTACCAAACCGCGACTGAAGCGCAAGCACTACTCAAACGCGCTATGTCACTTGAAAGAATCGTCGCCTTAATTGGTGAATCTGAGCTTTCTACAGAAGATCAAACCGTCTTCAAACGCGCGAAGATGTTAAAAAATTACATGACACAAAATTTTACCGTCATAGAAGCTCAGACAGAAAAGAAAGGTGTCTTTGTTTCAGTAAAAGATACTGTTGCTGATGTACGAGGGATACTCGATGGAAAGACAGACCCCCTTCCTCCTGAAGATTTATTATTTATTGGAACGCTAAAAGATGTCGAGGAAAAATTAACTTCAAAAAAACTCACACAACCTACCAATCAAGTATCAACTGATTCACAAAATCAACCCCCCAGCGCCGACACGACACCCCCACCCACCAGCGCAACGCCAAACCAAACCCCGCCCCCAGCAGCACAACAAGAGCAAAAAAAGACAAGTTAGGAAAAGAGTATCAAGGGTATCAAAAGTATCAAAAGCTTTCAAGCTGATTGCCCTTGATACCTTTGGTACACTTGATACTCTTGATACCCTTTAAAAATATTTCTATGTCAACTACAAAGTCTCTCCTGGTCATAGTCCAGGACACTGACCATATTATCTTTGAAGGTCTTGTTGATCGAATAACCTCATATAACGAGGTTGGGAAATTTGATGTCTATCCGATGCATGCGAACTTTATTTCTATCATTACCCAACAGCTTGATCTCTATCAAAATAAGCAAAAGATCAAAGAAATCAAACTTGAACAAGCTATTATTAAAGTCAAAAAAGATGAGGTCCATGTCTTTTTAGGAATTGAAAATCTGTTACTCGATGAGGAGGATGTTGTTCCGCAACCAACGAATGCTCCACGTAAAGCATAGACTATAACCGATACAGTCATTTCTCTGCACATGCAATAATGCCCTACATATAGGCTTTATATATGTTTTTGTACTATTTAATGATTTATGTCGTTTGGAGTTTTTTATTTCCATCGCTGCTTTTTTACATGCAACTAGTTACGGTTACACTTTTCCAGGCATGATCCTCCCCTGTCTTGTCATATTTTTCGACATTATATCCTCACACCAGTTATGTTCAAGGCTAAAATACGGGGAGTAAACTAATTGTATACAATTCCCAGTTAAATTTTATTTTGTCATAATGAATTTTGAAGACTACTCCCCATTTTCTACTAAATATAATAAAATATGTGAAATGCCTCCCTACAAGTGCATCATACTACTACATCTACTTCGAATAATAACCTGTAGTCGCATTTATCGATCTTGATGAATCTATTTTTAAAGCCCATATATTTTCTAGGTTTCCCATCGCCACTATGTTATCGTACCTAAATAGCACTCTTTTCCACATTTTAATCCTATGAGATGTGGATATCTACGCTACAGGACTCCATGGGAAGTTTTAGGCACATTAAATTTGTACTTTCCTAGCAATTCATGTATTTGCCATCTTTATTACAATAATAAATCACTGGCGAATCTTTAAAGACTACTAGGGAAAATAACCCATGCTTCAAAAATACATACTGCTTAGAATAAATATGTTCCACTCATTACTTAAATAAAAAAATTATAAATACTTATTAGAATAAGTTATGGAATAACTATTCTATTTAATATATTTGAAAAACTAATACTCATCCCTACCAAAGCCAATACAGAAACACAAAAACTCATACTACAAAAGTCCTCAACACAGTTTGATATTCAAATTATCAAAGTCACTGAATTTCTGACGATCATTTTCGAAAACCCAATGTACCTCATAAATGTATCATCCCTGGGAGATAGCATTGTTAACAGTTTCCATTTCATTTCCATCCTCATCTGACTTCTTACTTCAAGAACGTGTTGCCAATACAATTGAACGGTACTTTTCCAACTGGTTTTTCCCTCATAGAGATATCGTTCTTTTTAGCCACAAATATTCTGTCTTCTATAGAAAATAATTGCAGTTGAGTCATGTTTTGAAATGAGAATTGAGAGATAAAATGAAAAAATTTACATCTCTCATCTCTGTTACCCCTTTTCTTTTATACCATGATTATATAATATAAACGCTGTTACAACAGCATTAACAATTCTTTATTTTCTTTAGCAGAATGTGTTGAGAACTGATAACACCGTTCTCTCACTTACTTTCCTCAAGCTCATCAGTACTATAAACGAATATGAAAAGCGATGTTTCAAAATTATTCGTATATTATTTTTTAGAGTTTATTGCTGAGTTGGAAAAAATGTCAACAATTTTCATAAATTAAGAAAAGTTGTTAAACGAATGATTTTTAGTTAAAAATGCCATATTTGATTTAGTAATTACAACATCATCACTTTTCACAATTTTGACAATATACAAGTCTACTATAGAGGGTCATAAGGTAACCTACCCTATCACGTTTTTGTGAAAATATAAATACTCTAGGTAACTTTTTGTAAGGAAATTGTAAGTTCCTTCTTGACTACCTATATTAATACACTCTAAAGTATAAGTAGGCTGGAAATTATTTTTTTATAAGACTAACTCAGGCAACGCCAGCTCAAAGAATATATTTTAAGAATGAACATGGATTCAGCTCGCCCAGGCAATCCTAGGAAAACAATAACTCTCGAAAAAGCTGCTCAAAAATTAGCGGTTAGTGTTGACGTACTTCTCCAGTGGAATAAACTCGGCATACTCAAGCCTACAATCACTCGAGACGGCAAGATCCGATATCGAAAAAACGAACTCGAACGCTTCATGAAAAGTAACCAGTCCACGCTCTCTAAAGCAACTCCCGGTGAATATACAACCAATGTAGAGAAAGTTTTGCCTGGGCGGGCGGACTTAGCACCGGAGGAGATATCCTCTCCTCCGGTGCAATCCTCAAAATCTGATCTGTACCAGCGTTTTATGCATTGGCTCGGCGATGGCTTTTATGAAGATGATTTTATAAAGAATCATCTCAAAACCCAATTCAAAGAATCCCTCACTTTTAGCTTCAAGCTCCCAAACAAAAAAACAGCCCTAATTACTACAGTCGTTTTACTAACTGCTGCCCTGATCGTATTTAATCAGCAACACAGGTTCAAATTTTTATTTGAGACTGAAAACTACAGGACTAATATTTCTGAGGATGGTGTCTTAGGGACACAGACAAGTAGGCTCAAATTAGCCGGTAATATCACCTTTGCAATTCCACTTATTGCCAAAGAAAATGTGACACTTAAGAAAGAACTTCGCGTCAATGGCAATACCGCTATTGATAAGAACTTAACAGTTGGAGGAACCGGTACATTCAAAGGAAACCTCACTGCCCCTAACATCGTCTATAGCATCGTGGCTGGTGACAATGTTGTTATTTCAGGGGATAAACAAAACCCCACAATTTCAGTTGAAGTCCCACCTATTCCTCCATCAGTCAACTCCCTGCAAGGATTAACCGGTTCTCTTGAGCTTCTCGCTGGAGATGGGATTGCTGTTTCTGGTTTGACTATCAGTGACATTTCAACACTTTTAGATGTCGTGGACCGGGGTCATTGTGCTTCTTGTATCACTGATGCAGACGTTGCGAATACACTAACGGTTGGACCTGGTAGCACTGTGGCAGCTGATGCGATTACTGGACTGCTCACAACAGCTGTTGGAGGTACTGGCTTAAGTTCATACGCAACCGGTGATATCCTCTTTGCCGCAAGCGGCAGTGAACTTGAGGGTTTGCCAATTGGAACAACGAATGGTCAAATTCTTCAAGTCTTAAATGGCGTCCCTGCATGGTCCTCAATTGCACTCAATGCAGCAGGATCGAACGCTCTCACATCTGGCGCGAATCTTGTCGGTGTTTTTGACAATCTGACTAATTCTAGTGCAAATAACCTTCAGCAGGTTTTGAAAGATTTGGATACCACTATCACTTCCGTCGGTATTTCACCATTTATGATTGCAACAGACGGTACCTATGGAGACTTTATCCGGCCGACAACTATCACACATGATTTTGCGTTAGGCGGTACAACCATCGCGAATTCTTCTCTGCATTTCGATGAATCAGCTGCCAATTTATTTTTGGGAACGAACAACACCGGGTCAGGTGGACAGAATGGCATCTTAACACTCTATTCTTCTGGCAATGGTGTGACTGATCCAACGATTTTCGCAAGCGAATCGGGTTCTCTCCTCATTCCCAATGGAAATATCGGTATAGCAGCGAATGCTTCGGGTGATTTCAAGGTAGAGGTTGGCGGTCATATTGGTCCGAGTGCTGATGCTGTCTATGACTTAGGTTCTTCAACAAAGCGTTACAGAAACTTGTACCTATCAGGCGCGACGACTTCTGATGGAGATATTACTATTTCCAATATTGATCCAACTTTGCGTTTTGAAGATACAACACCTTCCGAAGATGACTTTAGTATTATTGCCAACTCATCTACTCTTGTCTTACAGAATGAGACACAAGGAAGAAATGAATTAGTAATTAGTGCTTTAGGTGATTGGGTTATAGCTGGAGGAACTGGTGCAACCGGTTGTACTATTACCAACAGCAATGGGAATCTAAGCTGTTCTGGCACTGGCACATTTGGTTCAACCCTGACAGCATCAAATGGATTAACACAAACTACAGGTGCTTTGAACTTGACAGCTACTTCAGGTGTGCTCAATCTCTCAGGTCTGGGAGCATCAAGTATCTCAACGGGTGCGAATAATTTATTGATTACCGCAGGTAACTTTAACACCACAGCGACGGGAATTAATGGAACAGCAATTGGCGCCACTACTCCTTCAACTGGCGGTTTTACGACACTTTCAGCTAATGCCGCCAGTAATCAACTAACACTTGGCGCAACGGGTGCGACAACAATTATTTCAGCCAACGCGCAAGCTGCAGCGAGGACAATTACTATTCCCGTCTTAAGCGCTTCTGATACGTTCATATTTGCGGATGAAGCACAAACACTCAACAACAAAACAATCGGCTCAGCAGGACTTATTTTCTCAGGAGCGACGACTGATATCACGACCGGGACAAATGAAAACTTAACATTGACAGCAGCAGGAACAGGACAGATTATTCTCAACGACACGGTACAGCTAGGAAATCTGCCTGGCCCACCAGCAGCAGCGACGTTGCTTTGCCGTGATAATGCCACCACTGAAATCGTCCAATGTCCTGCTGGGTCAGTGACCTTACAAGCAGCCTATGTTGGTGGAAATTCTATCACGACTACTGATACCCGGGATATTGACTTTGTCCTGGCTGATACGACTACAGATTCGAATTTTGATATTGATATAGTTGCTGATAATACATTCTCTCTCTCCAGAATTGATAATGCAATAACTGAAGCCCCTTCCCAGCTAGTACTTATTGAAAATCTTGATACCAATCTCACGATTGCTGATGGAGTGCTTATCAATGTCGCCTCAGGTGGGGTTATAACTGATGCTCTTGATGTGTCTGATGCTGATATTGTCAATGCGCTCAGCATCGGGGCAAATGCAATTACTGGAACCGCGTTCTCTGTTGCTGCAGCAACAGGAGACATCACGACTTCAGGAGATGTCGCTATAAATGGAGGAGATTTAACAAGCACGCAGGCAACAGTTAACCTCTTTGATGCTACCACGACAACAATTAGCGCTTTTGGGGCTGCAACTGCTATTGATATCGGTGCAGTCACAGGAACGACTACTATAAACAATGATATGACTATTACCGGAGCCCTGACAGCTAATGGATCGACTACTCTAGGCGACACTGCTGTTGATACCCTTGGCGTTAATGCTACAACGACCTTTAATAATGGCGTCACTTTCACTCCCACAGGGGTAACTGATATAGTCATAAATACCGATAGCGATTCATTCTTAACATTATCCGGCCTGACGACTCCGGGTGGTGCGGGCAGCGCGCTTTGTGTCGATGGATCAGATAATGTGACGAAGTGTTCTGCAAGTTCTACTACTTTGCAAAGTGCTTACACAGGTGGCAATGTTATTACCACAACTGACGCGAAAGATATTGACTTTGTCCTGGCTGACACTGCGACTGATTCTAATTTTGATATTGATCTCACTTCCGACAACACCGTGTCGATTTCCCGAAATGATGGAGCGTCTACTGAAGCACCTACGCAATTGCTGCTTCTTGAAAATCTCGATATCAACCTCACGATTGCGGATGGCATTAATTTCAATGTCGCCAATGCAGGCGTTATTACAGATGCCATCGACGCGTCAGATGCTGATATTGTCAACGCTTTAAATATAGGCTCAAACACTATAGTTGGTACTACAGGTGTCATTGACTTGACCAACTTTGATATCGATTCGACAGGAAATGTAACTACTACAGGGAACGCGACGATCCTCGGCGCAAGCGGTGTCACAATAGGCGAAGACAGAACAGTGGGCTCGAACAATATCCCAGGAACAGTCAAACTCTTTTCAGCAGGTGATAACGCTTTCTCGACAACATTTATTACAGCCACTCAGGCACAAAACATCACCTATACCCTACCCGCAAATGACGGAGACTCAAATTATGTCTTGGCATCAGATGGCAGTGGTGGCCTCAGCTGGCAATCAGTCTCAGGTGTGGGTGCAGGTACCATCATTGCCGTTGGAAATGTCACGACTGGCAGTGCGTTCACTGGCTCTGACTCCTCTTCGCAAAAAGGGAATGTCTTAATCTTTGAAGGATCAACGGGAACTGATGACGCCTTTGACCTCACCTTTCAAGCAGCTGCAATAACCGGCACTTCAAAAACAATTACCTTACCTGATTTGAGTGGTACTGTCGCGCTTTTAGAAGGAACTCAAACCTTTACCGGTGCCAAATCATTTACCAGCTCCGCCGGCATTGTTGTTGGTGAAGATATCACCTCACCGACAAATAACATACCTGGCAAATTGACACTTATCTCAGCTGGCGATAATGCGTTTTCGACCGTCTTTAACACAGCCACGCAAACACAAAATATCACCTACACCCTACCGACAAACGATGGGGACTCAAATTATGTCTTGGCATCAGATGGCAGTGGTGGCCTCAGCTGGCAATCAGTCTCTGGTGTGGGTGCAGGGACGATCATTGCTGTTGGCAATGTCACGACAGGCAGTGCTTTCACTGGTTCCGACTCCTCTTCGCAAAAAGGAAACACCTTAATCTTTGAAGGATCAACTGTAACTGATGATGCCTTTGATTTAACCTTACAAGCCGGGGCTATCACAGGCAGTTCAAAAACAATCACCTTACCTGATTTAACTGGCACGGTTGCTCTTTTGGAAGAAGCGCAAACCTTTACTGGCAATAAAACATTCAACGGGACATCTCTCTTTGGAGGCGCTGCTACGTTCAATGCCCTCTCAACATTTAACACTGATGCGAACTTTGCCTTTGGTGATGGGGAGAATTTCGACATCACCTCTTCATCGAACTCAGATCTCTCAGTTGGAGCATTTAATATCACCCAAGCTGATGATGCCGATGCAACCGATGATTTAATTGGGCTCGATCTCTCGCTTACGAATAATTCTGATGATGCCGGTGATACGTTGCGAGGAATCAGAATCGTCAATGCGAATACCGCGGCAAATCAAATAACCGACGCCCTCATTGCTTTGGATAATGCTGAGACAACTGCTTCGACCGTGACGGATGGTATTATAATTACATCAACTGGCATAGTTGGTGGCATTGTTGATGGCATTGATGTGTCTGATAGTAATATTACGAACGCCATCAATGTCGGAGATAATGTCATATTAGGCACGACTGCAACTATAGATCTCGCTAACTTTGATGTTGCTGGAGCCACAGGAAATATAACCACTGCAGGTGATTTAGCACTTAATGGTGGTGATCTGACAACTACCGCAACGACAGCCACGCTCTTTAATGCGATAGCCACAACAGTCAATATAGGAGGTGACGCGACAGCAATCTCATTGGGAGCGACGACAGGCACGACCACTGTCAATAATGGATTAACCGCAACAGGCACACTTACTGGCAATGGCAATGTTACTTTGGGAGATGCTGCCGCTGATACGGTGACAGTCAATGGCACAACCACCTTTAACAACGCCGTGACCTTCACCCCTTCCGGCACAACTGATGTCACGATCAATACCGACATCACCGACTCATTCCTCGCCATCACCGGACTTGATACCCAAACCGGTACCTCGCTTTGTATTACTGGCACAGATCAAGTTGTCAAATGTTCTGCAGGTTCAATCACCTTACAAACAGCCTATGCTGGTGGCAATACTATAACAACGACTGATGCCCGGGACATCGACTTTGTCCTGGCTGACACCGCAACTGACTCTAACTTTGATATTGATTTGACTTCCGATAACACAGTGTCTATCTCCCGAAATGATGGTGCATCTACTGAAGCTCCTGCTCAATTGCTTCTGCTAGAAAATCTCGATACAAACCTGACTATCGCTGACGGTATTAACTTCAATGTTGCCAATGCTGGTGTCATCACTGATGCAATCGACGCATCGGATCCTGATATTGTCAATGCATTAAATGCTGGTGCCAATGATATCCTTGGTACCAATTTCTCGATCACGGGTGGAACTGGAAATATAACAACCGAAGGTGATGTTGCTGTCAACGGTGGTGACCTGACGACTGAT
>JBGTMH010000050.1:0-16844 GCA_041743715.1 Patescibacteria group bacterium
TTGCCTCGTCTCCCTGGGATAAATTTGCAGTGAGTGTCTGCCGGCTGCCTCCTTGTATTGATTTTTTTCTATTACTTACTAAGTGTAATGCGTCCCCTTTTCCCCATGCCACAAGCGTCTGATCTAACATAGCAAGCTCACTTGCTTTACCAATCTCGCCCATAGCGATAAGTCGCGCTGATAGTACCACTATCGCACCTCGAGTATGACTAATAAGTAATTGATCAATTGGGGTTGCTTCTATAGCCTCTGGATTACCAACAGATATTCTTTTTCTTTCTTCATGTGGCATAGCGGAGATTTTATCATGTTTATCTATAATGGTAAAGCTTATAATATAATAATCCAGTAATTGCTGCTGTTAAAGGGTTACTAAACTCTCCTAATAATTTTTCTCAACTTCTCTATACCGAAGTTAATAAGATATTTTGGTTTGTGGATTACCAAATCCCGTGCGTGGAGGTATTGTGTATCCTCTCCCCCAAAACCTCTTTTAAAAATTGAAATCGTATAAAAACGATGATGCTTATCTGCTTCAGATGCCACTCCCCAAAAGTTATAAAACTGCATTCCCCGTCTTTTTGCTTCTTTAATCGCTTCCCACTGAATGAGATAGGCTCCCGGGTATTTTCTCCCTTCTTCTGTTCCGATACCATAATGATAGACTGCTTCGTTACCGTAAAAAATAATAAACGCCTGTGCTAAAATTTTATTTTCAATTGTGGCTGTATACAGTAATGCCTTATCAGCTTCAAAAAAAATCTTGAATTGTTCTAAGAAAAATTCATAAGAGAAAGGAACGAACTTCTGTCTTTTGGCAGTTTCAAGTTGGTAGTTATAAAATTGTTTCACATCTTTTTCGTCCTTGGAAATACTGATCTCTACTCCTAATTTCTCCGCTTTCCTAATTTCGTATCGTGTTGTCTTTCGCATTTGTGCCAGGAGTTCTTCACTTGATTTTGTGATGGAAAGTCGGGAAGTAAGTTCTGCATGCAAATGCATTTGTGCATTGCGAAAACCGTTTTCTTTGAACATGAGTTTTGATGATTCATCTTCCAAAAGCTGTGGCCTGATCCGGACAAAAACACATGTATGCTTTTGCGCAATGCTTTTCATCTCCGAAAACGCGCTATTTACTAATGCTCTATTGCCCCAATCAATAATTGGTCCAGCAGGTACTGTAAGATACTTCCCTCTCCTTGCTGGCTCGATAATAGACAACATCACACCCACAAGTTTGTGATCATCATAAAATCCAACACGGAAAATTTTCTTTCCTAACAGTTCATGAAATTCACCCCAATACCATGACTGTAGAAAATTCGCCTCCAGGTTCTGCGTAAGAAAATCTTCCCATTCTTGTTTATCAGTTATTATTTTTGTTACTATTGTTGCCATACTCTCTTGATTTTATCTGCTACTTTCCACCCATTCATTTATGCTTCTTACTATAAATTTCGCCTGTACTTCACTAACATTCCGATGCGTTGGTAAATTAACAATTGACCCCACAATTTTCTCAGAATTAGGACATTGAGCTGTGTAATCAGTTTTTGATAAATATTTTTTCGGCCCGATAGGAGCATCATACCAGATATCTGATATGTAAATATTTTTTTGTTTGAGATACGAGATTAGCTCACCTCTCTTTTCTACAAATATCGGAAACCGTAAATTTGCAGACAATAAAACATTCTTTACAATACTTTTTTCCAACGTTATTTTATTCAACCCCTCTTCATATATAGTCGCAATTTTCCTTCTGTGCGCTAGATTTTCTTCCAATTCTTTATATCCCTGATAAATCAAATACGCCTGCCAATCTGGCATTTCATGAATATTCTCCGAACCTTGATTATCCATAGGACTCTGTAACCATTTCTTTTTCTTCAAAAACCAGTGCAACACTTTCCCAATTCCCAACGCATAAGTTTTTCTAATTAAAAAAGTAAACAATGGATATAACCGATCATTGTATTGTTTTTTTAAATCTAATGCTTCAAAATTTACCTCTAACTTCTCACTTCTCATTTCTAACGTCCGTACAACAAGTGCTCCTCCTGAAATACCATCAATCATTTTATCTTGGCTAAAAGAGAGAATAACAAAGTCCCCAATCGTCCCTGCTTCTTTGCCATCTGCATATTTTGTTCCTATACAATGGGCAAGATCTTCGATTAAAATTATTCCCTTTTCTTGACAAAGTTTTGCAATTTTCTCAATATCTCCAGGATATCCCAAGGTGTTTTGTATCAACAAAACTTTTAAATTTGAAATTTTTTGCAGTGCCTTTTTTAACGTGTCATATGAAAAATTGAGTGATTCATCGATATCCAGATATTCGACATCGTACCCTTCTTTCATTATCGCTTCATAAACTGCATAACAAGTAAATCCACAAATCCCAACAGTTTTCCCTTTCGGGGCTATAGCCCCTCGATCCAAACTCGGGGTTATAACCCTGAGCGCCAGTCGAAGGGCTTCGCGGCCTTTGTAAACAAGTACTGCATTTCCTTCATATTTCTCTTCCAAAAAAATTTTCAACCGCAAAGAGCTAGACTCCTTATTTGTCGCGAAAAATGTTTCTAGTACAAAACCAAAATCATAATTTGAACCGAGTGAGTTAAAAATACTCATAATGCTTTAATAATTCTCTCAGCAACCTCTGTTGCGTGAGTAAATTGGGGCGAATGTCGCGCGTTGGAAATAATATGCAGAGTTGAATTTTTTATCCCATTATGCAATATATGCCCATCACTAACAGGTGTAATTTTATCATTTTCACCCCAAATAATTGTTATCTGCTGGTTAAGTGTTGACAATTCACTTCTCAAATCTACTTTGATAAGATTTCTCATTGTTTCACGTACGACAGGATCTGCTTTTTCATAATCATGTTCTCGTGCGAATTTATAGAGAAGTACACGCAGTTGTTTTGACTGCGAAAGTTTTTTCCCAATCTTTGCTACTTTGCCAAAAACGAAACGTTTTAACCTGATTGGCAAGTCGTCATGATAGATTCCAGCGCTATCTATGAGAAATAATTGTTCAACTTTCTCAGGATACTGCAAAGCAAATGCCAAACTAATCCGCCCACCATTGGAATGTCCCATCAAAATAACTTTCCCTTTCTCCTTATCAACTATTTCTTTCAACCAGTCAACATAGTTCTCAATACGCCAAACTTCTTTCAACGGAGCAGTCAACCCGGGAATCATCAGCATCACCGGCTCAATACCCTCTTTTTTCAAAAGCTTTAAAAACGGCTCCCACTTCTCAACAGAATAAGCCCACCCATGTAAAATATAAATTTTCTTTGTCATATTTTTCAAACTTCTCACCTTTCACTTCTCACTTCTCACCTTCACAGCCCCCATTGTTTCCTCCGAATTTCCCAAATCTTTTCGCGTCGTGGCAATTTTTTAATGTCTTTTTTATCCTTAAGTAACTGTTCGATTATTCCTTCCATAAATCGAGCGCTTTTGAAAAGAATCGTTTCTTTCCCTTTGATATTTTCTAACAAATACTCGAGTACTTCTTTCGGTCTTTCAAATACTTCTATTGAATTTTCTTCTATCAAGCTACGCAATTTAGGATATGTGTATTTCTTTACTCTTGGTCCAACTAAAATTATAGTATCAAATGTATATTTTCCCAATATTTCCGCTAGCTTTTCATGCTCTTCTTTCTCACTTTCTCCTAACTCCAACATGTCGCCTATAACAACCCATTTTCGCTTAATATCCATCTTACTATACATGGCGAGAATTGCTTGCACTGATCCAGGTGATAGATTATACGAACTATCAATAAGTGTCGTCTCTTTTATCCCTTCAAATACAGAACTTCTTCCAGGAGGTAAATGGAAGTCTTTGAAAGTAGTATCAAATGAAAAATTTAAATGCGCTGTCGTATACTTACACATTGCGATTGATAAGTATGCTTCCTCTGGTAATAAAAATTTGAAGGAATAACTAATATCATTAAGTTGAAACGTTGTCCCCTCCGTCCCGACTGCATATTTTTCTAATGTATCTTTCTTTGTGATTGCAACAATTTCCGTTTTGGTTCTCCTTATTTGTTGCTGCTGCAAATGGGAATCTCCATCGATGACAGCGAGTTTTTGACAATACTCAAGAAAATACCCATACTCATAAGCAATCGCTTCCTCGACTGTTTTAAATTTCCCTTCAGAAACCAGCGAATCAAAATTTATACTATGCGTTTTGGCAGTGCTAACCCACAATACAACCTCGGGTTTTAAAAACACAGCAAGAAATTTTCCCTCCCCCGGTCTATCACAATCTGCTTCAACAATATAAATTTTTTCTTTGTGTGGACTTTTAAATGCAGCAAGTGGCGCTTGCAGTAATAACCCAAACCACTCTGATTTCAGTAGGGTTTTTCTTTCTAAACCCAAGATATCAAAAGGAATACCAAAACTGCTATTCGCATGATGCGAATAACGCGCGTTCTCTCCTAGCTGTGCCTCAAGCATATGAAGAAGTGTGGTTTTGCCATTGGATCCTGTCACGACTATAATCCGTGGATGCCACCGACTCAAACGAATCCTGGCAAAAAACCGGAAATACGCGGCAACTGGGAAATAGAATACTCTTTTGAATTTACCAAACATCGTTCTATCATCTTATTGTAGCAGAGAATAGAATGGTAGTTTATTCCTCTGCTTTATTTACACAATTCTTTTCTACAAGCTCATCCCTAACTTTAATTGCCTGACGATCGACATCAGGTCTATCATTCCCTATCTTGGTAAAAAGTACTCCGTCATTTAGTGGGCAATCAGTTATACAAGTAACTTGATATTTTGTTACATATTGAGGTTTCTTGAAAGTCATTATAGTAATCTCTCCGCCCCCTACTTCTACTATTTGTTGACGCACGTTCCTTCCTCTCCTTCTCCTTAACTCGACAAACGGACATCTTATTTCAGACATAAAAAATCTATTGTAAATTAAATAAATTATAAGTCAACAGGGGAATTATTTATGCGGTTGAATCCCGATTCTTTTCTACACTACTAAATCTAATTCTATTCCCCTGAAACATCAAATCAATCTCCCCTGTCGGGCCATTACGGTGTTTGGCTATTAAAAGTTTGGTTTGGATAAATGGTGTTACGACGTCTGTTTCGGGACGATACAAGAACATGACGACGTCAGCGTCCTGCTCAATTGCACCGGATTCTCGAAGATCTGCTAGTTGTGGCTTTTTATCTCCTCCCCGGTGTTCAACCGATCTATTTAACTGTGAAGCGGACAGAACTGGAATACCGAGTTCCCGTGCTAAATTTTTCAACGCCTGAGAAACCATCGAAACTTCCTGCACCCGGTTGTCATACCGCTTCCCTGGATCCACAAGCTGTAAATAATCAACTATTAACAGCGACAAATTATGCTCCATCTGAAGACGGCGTGCTTTACTTCTCATCTCAACGAGTCCCAAACCGGGTGTGTCATCAATAAAAATAGGCGCATCCGCGAGTTGTCCCATTGCATCTGACAACTTGCCAAAGTCCTCTTCTGAAAGTTTACCGGTCTTAAGTCTCCATGCATCGACATCAGCTTGACCGACAAGTAAACGGTCCACCAACTCTTCTTTACTCATTTCGAGAGAAAAAATGCCGACTGATTTATGGTCCTTAACTGCAATATGCTGTGCAATATTGAGAAGAAATGCAGTCTTTCCTTGACCCGGACGAGCAGCTAATATAATAAGATTATTTTTTTGCATCCCGGAGAGCGTGTTATCAAGATCGATAAATCCAGTCTGCACACCTCGAAGTCCTATACCTTGTTTTTGCAGTTCATCAATTCTATCAAAACTATCAGTCAACGTATCTTTAAGCGGTATAAACCCTCGTGTCAAATGACCCTGAGAAATTGAAAAAATTGAAGACTCGGCTTTATCGAGAATATCTTTTACTTCACTATTTTCTCCAAAACCAAGCTCAGCAATTTCTGTTCCTGCAGAGATAAGAAATCTTTTTGTAGAATCTTCTTTTACAATTTGCGCGTATGTACTGACGTTTGCAGCAGTTGGCACTTGTTCTACCAGATTTGTCAAATATGAAGTGTCAACTTTTTTTAATTGCTTATTTTTTTTAAGCTTCTCAGTCAACGTCAACAAATCAATAGGTTTTCTTTCTTCATAAAGAACCAGCATCGCGCCATAAATTATACCGTTAAGATCACTATAGAAATCACGTGTGGTGAGAATTTCAGAGACAGGAACAATAGCATTTTTATCGATGAGAACCGCGCCTAAAACGCTCAGCTCAGCTTCGTCATTGTGAGGTAAAACCTTTATAGCCATAGTTTGAAGTGAAAGTTGAGAAGTGAAAGGTGAGAGGTATTTTTACTTTTCACTTTTCACTTCCTACCTTTCACTTTTATGAGAGCAGTACTGTTTCTACTTCTGTAGGTAATTTGCCAGGGGCTGCTGTGTACTTGTTCATTTGTTTCAAGTTGTCCTTTTCAAAGCCTTGAGCACTTTCAAGAGCTTTTTCTCCATAAAAGATAACAACATTAACCGCAAGTGATGTTAAAAAAGACGCATTTACCGGTTCATTACATAATCCCACCACAATATTATGTTCCTTTAATTTATGCTGCATTGCAGCAAGTGTTTCAATTTTGCCGACCACAATATCTATGCTGTCAATACTGAGACTATACAGTACATTTTTCTCGTGTCTTGTGCCGGTAATTTTGACACCACCAATTTCATACTCTCCGGCTCCGTGAATGAGGACTGTTTCATCATTTTTTATCCCTTTACTTCCGTCATCGAGAAGCAATACTGCATTGGCAGAGGTAACATCCTCAGGATTTATGACAAAAGTTGCGTTTTTTCCTTTGATACGAAGCGCTGATTTATTTACCAATGCAATTTCCATGTAACTCATACTATACCACTTCGCTTTGATTTTGCAAATAGTGTCAATGCTCCGAAGCTCTTGTAACTCTAAAATTATTAGTTTTATTAAAAATCGAATGCTTCGTGGCATTATGAATTTTATTTTGCTAGCGAAGGAGCATAACATACGCAATTTTTCTTGACAAGTGGTGCCTTTTGGCGTATCATAGCTTGAGTTGACCTGTCTGCCCGACAGGCATGCCTTCCCCATGAAAGCTGAAAAAGTTATATTATCTTTTGTTGCCGTATTTGTAGGCCTGATTGCTGCTGGTGTCGCTTTTTATCTCTACCAGACAACCAGAACCATTCCTCCTGAGCAAGCCAAACCATTAGCGATGAAACCACAAGACACCCCGACACCTACGCCACTTGATAACAACCTCTTAAGCATTGACTCACCAAAAGATGAAGAAGTTTTTGATAAAAAAGTTATAAATATCAGTGGCAAAACTGTCAAAGATTCGACAATCACCGTCTCAACCCTTGATAGCGATCAAGTTGTCAAACCAGCAGACAACGGAGAATTTACGTTTACTCAGACAATTCCCGACGGCACCAGTACCATTCAGATAACGGCAATCTTTCCAAACGGTGAAGAAAAGAAAGTAACAAGAACAGTGACTTATTCAACAGAAAGTTTTTAAAGTATGAAACACAAACAATTATTAAATCTTAAGTATATTTTATTTTTTATTTGTATTTCTCATTTCTCATTTCTCATTTCTCATTTCCCTATAGCTCATGCTGCAAATCCTACAGCAGCGCCAACTCCTCCTCCCGTTCAAAAAGCTGTCAGTGAAAATTTGGATAAACAAATCAACCAACTGAAAGACAAAATCGCATCCCGTGTCTCAGAGCTTAACTTGGTTGAGAAAAGAGGGATGATCGGAACAGTAAATGAAGTCAAAGGTAACCAAATCACACTCTCAGATGCTGCTGGGAATACAAGATTTGTGGATGTCGATGAGATAACAAAATTCTCGTCGACGGGAACCCGAGGATCATATGGTTTATCTGATATTACAAAAGGTAGCAAAATCAGCGTTTTGGGAATCTATAACAAGCAATCAAAAAGACTCCTTGCCCGTTTTATCAAAACTCATGCAGATGCGACAATTCAAAGCGGAAAAATTTCTGCAATTGATCCTAGGAACTTCCAACTTACTGTATTATTACCTGAACAAAAAATAATTAAAGTTGACGTCGATACGACAACAAAAATTAACTCATACACCAAAGCTGATGGTCTTGCGAAATATGGATTCTCCAGACTAGCAGTTGGTGACAGAATTACAGTCGCTGGATTTCCTGACAGGACAGACGCAACACTTCTTGCGGCAAGCCGCATAATTGATTTTATCGATCTTCCAAAAGATCCTAGAATTGTGGAAGCTGCGAACACGGTTGTAAGCTCTCCATCTGCAACATTAGCTGTACCTACTGTCGCAAATACAAAAAGAATAAACCCCGTCAGATAAGGACAGGTAAAAAAACATGAATTCCCACATATCAAAACTGCGCGCGCTTCTCAAAGAACAAACACTGGATGCGGCTCTCATTTCTTCTGCTCAAAACATCATCTATCTCACAGATTTTTCACATTTTTATAATAAGGAACGTGAAGCGTTCTTATTAATCACTCAGAAAAATAATTATATTTTTACCGATAAGCGGTACACCCATGCAGTACAGACGCACATCAAAGATTTTATTCTCCTCGAAATATTTTACGGTCATAAGTTCTCTGAATTGCTCAAAAAAGTAATTGATGACGAGAAAATAGCAAGTCTAGGAATTGAAGAGGACGATATTACGTATCGGGAATACCGAAAAATTGCTCCCGCTATCCAAAAATTAACACATTTTGATTTATCTCCTCTACGGATTTACAAAACAGCACGTGAAATTAAACTCATTCAAAAAGCTTGTGAGATAAGTGACTCGACATTTCTTCACATACTTAATCACGTGAAAGATGGGATAACTGAAAAAGAAGTTGCATTGGAGATGGAACAGTTCATGAAAAAAAATGGTGCTGAAGTAGGTTTTGAAACAATTATCGCATTTGAAGAAAATGCAGCCTTTATTCACCACCAGACAGGAAACCGCAAATTAAAAAAGGGTGACGTCATCCTTATGGATTTTGGAGCACAATACCAAAACTATGTTGCAGATATTTCACGCACTATAATATTTGGCAAAGCTACATCTGAAAAAAAGAAAGCCTACGTAACTGTACTGGACGCTCAAGAAAAAGCCACATCATTTATAGAAGCCAAACTTGCAACAAATGATGTTGTACTCGGCTCTGAAGTCGATAAAGTAGCAAGAGACCATATTATTACAAGAGGTTATGACTCATTTTCTCATGGACTAGGACATGGAATTGGCCTACAAGTACATGAATCCCCATCACTTCGTCCCCCATCAACCTCAATCTTAAAACCAGGAATGGTCTTTACCAATGAACCAGGTATCTATCTCCCCCATAAATTCGGCATCCGCATAGAAGATGACTTCACGATACAAAATAACACACTAGTCCAGCTCACACAATCTCCAAGAGAACTTATAGAATTATAAACCCAATACCTTGCATTAATCATCAATTCTCAGCTATAGTAAGTATATGGCTGATGAACCAATGCAAGCTATTGTGACTGATGTTGAGAAAGTACTGCTTGACGAAATTATTAAAAATCTCGACCAGGAACGACTGACAGTTGATCAAGCAAGACAATTAGCACGTGAATTTCTTGCTCTCCTCCCAATGCAGGATAAAAAAGATTTACTCGACAAACTCTACAAACTCAGCCAAGCCCACAGAGAGGCAAAAGGTATCTATCTGAAATACGCCAAACCTTACGAAGAAGAAGAACGTCAGAAAAAATTAACACTCATGAGCCAACATATCCAAAACGGCCAAATAGAACACGCCCTCAATGTTGCGAAAGGAGAAGCAACAAATGGCGGGTGAACTCCCAACTCCAGTTGAAGCAGCAGCACCTCCTCCAGCAAGAGTTGAAGCTGGAACAGGACAAAATGGCGGTCAAGGATCTCCTGAAAACGCTTCCAGACCTGCAGTAGACAAAATTATTTCTACGGTTACCGCGGAAAGGACAAATGCTGGTGATGAACAAGCATTCAGAACTCTTGGAGGACCAGATTTAGTGGACAAAGCAGCAGCAACTAAAAATATCGCTGATCAAGATCAAGCAGCGGCACAATTTGCAGAACAGATAAATAGAAATGAAGACCTTACTGTTGATGATATTGTTAATGCAGGTAATAATGCCGGAGAACAAACCAGATCTGCTGGACCACCTACCATAGATGCAGCAACGAGACAGGGAGAAGGTACTGTCACTAGTACTGAACCAGCGTCCCCTGTTCGAGCAGAACAAGCTACTGAAACTCCTCCTGGAGGAAAAACCGGTCCAGATGCCGTATTAGCCCAAGCAAAAGATCAATCCAATAAGTTCTTAGAGCAAACCCGAGATACACTAGCTGCACAAGCGGCAACCCCTGAGCAACCAAATGAAGCGAAGACACAACCACCAGCAACTCCAGAGGGGAAATTTCATATAGCTGGTGCCGACCCTGAAATGGCTGCAAATGTGGCACAAGCAAGACAACAAATTGCCGAAGAAAAAGGAGAACAATACACTGGCGAGACTCCTGAACAAGCAAGAGCACGAGCTCAAGCAGAAAACAACCGGGCACAGGAATTAGCAGCTGCACATCAAGCATCGTCCTCAAGTGAACAATCCAATAGTACAAACCCGCAACCTGAAGCAACTGCAACCGATAAAGGAACGACTGCTGAAAATGCTGTGCCTGGCGCTAGTACACCTGAAACACCATCTGTTCCTCCTTCTGGAGCTCCAGAAAGCATACCTCCCCGCGCTCAAGAACCTGGTGTTGTACCTCACTTATCAGAAGAGACCCCAGAAAGCGTCGTGGAAGCAGCGCAACAGATTGCAAACGAAGCAGCTCCCTCATCTTCAGAAGGAAAAGACGCAGAGCCTGAAGCAGAACTGACACCTGAACAGCAAGCCGTCGCTGATAGAAAGCAAGGAATGGAAATGGCGAGACAATTAGGTGAGTTTGGGATCACACCTGATAACCCAAAATACCAAGAACTCGTAGATATGCTTGCCGAAAAACCAGAACTTATGGAACAAGTCAAAGTCATGGGAGAAGCGTTTAGTGCAATTAGAGATGCAGGGAGTCCTGAAGCTGCTGCCAGCGCCGCAAACGCCTCTGCAGAATCACTCTCCAAAGAAGTGGAAGAGGATGAAGCAAAAGGACTCGATATCAGTAAGAAAAAAGCACTTATCGCTATCTTACTCGCCATAGGAGCCGCTATCGCAGTCGCTTCGATCAGTCCAGCTGTTGCTGCAGTGGGAGCAGTTGGCCTTGCTGGCGCTGTTGCCAGTAGATCTGCAAATAGTTAAACTACTCATAACAACCGGCATATGTCCTGACATAGAATAAGATTCAATCAACATATTGTTTAAAATTGAAGCCAAATTTGACAAATATTATTTTCCTGTTACAATAACTGAACAATTAAATATTTTATAAAGCGTTTTACTGGAGTCACGATCCAGGAGCTGAGAGCCAAAATGCTCTACGGAAGTTGAACCGTAAAATACAACAGACGATGTCGCAACTGCGGAGTCGCCATAAAGAGGTTTAAATAGCAATATTTAATCAACAAGGATGGGACCGCGGGAGGTCCTTTTTTTATGGCTCATGCGTATGAGCCTGTCGAATACCTCTCGTTCCTTATTTATCACGTTTTTACGTGGTAAGTCAGGAACGAGAGGTTTTTTTGTTGTTTAGAAAGGAACTTTATGAAGATAGAAAGCATACAAAATATAAAAGAATATACTACTGTATCTCCTACTCTTACGATAGAAGATGCATTAAAAAATTTACGAAATATTCGACCTGTATATCAGGATTATATCCGCCAAGGGTTTCGTTCTGGTTTTGTTGGAGAGCAAATACTTTTAACAGCACAAGATGCTAGAAAGAGGCGACGAACAACTGCTGATGGTAATAATCTGAGTAACGCCGCAGGTGTTTATTTTCTCAATGAAGATATTATTGGAGGTTCACGAACTCCTGATACGTTAGACACTACAGATGCACGTGGACCCGCGTGGCTAACGGGCAAATTAAAATTGGGCCCAGGAGTAAGTCTGATTGAACCACCACCGTTGTATGGAACTTTAGTAAATATAGGAGCTACCGATCCGGAATTAAACATAAATTATAATGCGCCATTTGGAACAGCGGCTACACGCACTGGAATCAAACGTATTATGGATAGTAAAATCGATCCTGAAGGAGATTTCTTTCCTGATACAGGTGTTTATTTAACGCAGGGCGCAACAGAGGGAATTGATCTCTTTATGGAAATGCTAGCCCAACGTGATCCTAATTCCCGAGTAGTATTTTTAGGGTTATCCTATTACGCAGGTCCTTATTCCGCCGTACAGAAAGGATTAAAAATTGACCGTATTATCACTCCAGATTTAACAATTGCACCCCAGACACAATTTTTCCCAACTGCAGACCAAGTTGCTGCAACGCTACCACCTGATACAACATCACTTGTTTTAACAATGCCAAATAATCCCAATGGCGAAATATATTCTGATATGGAATTAAAATCTCTTCTTCAATTAGCAAAAGAAAGAAAATTACTTGTTTTATTTGATTGTATTTTCGAAAATATGTATTTTGACGAGAATAATAATTACAAATCTCGATTATTACAAATAGCGAATGCTATCGGTGCTTTGGACAATATCGTTGTCGTTGATAGTCTATCAAAAACTCAGAATCTCCCAGGTGCTCGTATAGGATTTATCGCGACTACAAATGAACAAGTGGCAACTTCTCTTGAGGACGTCGTAATCGGCCGCAGATGCAATCCCCCATTAACCATGGAACCAGTAGTCCAATTTGAATCATTGGCAAGACTAACAAAAGCTCTCCAACAACAATCACCCGGTGATAACATTCTCAGTATTGCCAGCAAAATAATACAAAAAGACAAAGAGAACGAAATTGTATACCCATTTGATGAATGGGCGTTTATGAAAATGTATGAGGAATGGGATGATTGGAATACGACTGTAAAAGATTATTATCGTGCAAATCTTGATATCGTAACTGCACTTCTAGAAAAAACAAAAACCATAACCGCAGGATCTCCTAATAGTGCATCCTTTAATACTTTTGTCAGGCTTTCAGGAATAAAAGAAGGAACTAATAGCAACGACTTTCTCGCAAAATTGATGTTCACACTTGCAACCTATACTCAGAGCGGTGCATGTTTTGGCTTATCGCAAGATAAATGGGATGACTACTTAGGGCTCTGGGTACGAATTTCTTATGCTTCATCAAGAACTGATTTGGTTGAAGGATTGCTGCGGCTTATTATCTTTAATCAAGAATACGGTGATATGGATCTTGGCAATGCAAATATATTTCCTACTCTAGGCATAAAATATAACCAACAAATATGAAATCACAAATCACAATTCCCAACAAAAGATATTTCAATAAAGCATACCAAATTCTTATGAATGGTGATGTTAACGTGCTTAATAATAAATATAGCTATTACCGCTTAAACGAGAAAATTTTTACTTCTGAACAATTTAAATATCTTCTTGAATCAAACGGACTACAAAAAAGATATAAAATTTCATCAGGTACATCCGATAGACTTGCTTACAAGGGATTTATTACTCAGGCGATTACTGATTTAAAAAAAGGAACATACTACAGATCATATGCGCCTCCCAAAGGAAATATTATTATTAGAAAAGCATTAAGCTATATGGAAAACCTTAAGTTTGCGACAGGTGTCTATACTGAAGAAGATATTTGTATGACTGAAGGAAGCACAGGCGGAGTTACCATGATCTTTGAATATCTCAAAAGAGAAAGTCCTACTGGTGCAGTGCTTATTGTCGGTCCAACATATTATCTCTATAAATTCACTGCTGAATATTATGGACTTACTGCTAATGAAATGATAACAACGAATGGAGATACATCTTTCACAGTTGATGCAAATGAATTGGAAAGAAGTATCACACCGCAAACAAAACTTATTGTACTTGCAAGGCCAAATAATCCCCTTGGAGAAATTTACAGTGATCAACTCATGGAAACAATTATGCTTATAGCTCAAAAAAAGAAAATACTGGTGTTGGTTGATGAAATATTTTTTGAACTTATTTTTAAGAATGCTGCGTTCACTGAATCTGATGTTATTGCATCTCAAAACAATACTCTCAACCAGTTGGTAGTTGTGAAGGGTTATTCAAAAAATAAAAATTTAGCAGCTTTCAGGATGGGTTACTTGCTTACCAAAAACAATTCCTTGATGAATTATCTCGAAAAAATTGCAGAGCAAAGGCAATGTTTCGCTAGTGCTCAAAATTATATCGGTCTTATTTGTCTGGATGCATATATTCAAAGTGTTCAGATGCTTATGAAAAAAAATGACGACCTTAATACCAATATTAAAATCGTAAAGAAAGCATACTCCTTCTCCCCCACTATCGCCGGAAAATCAAACACACAACTTAAAAAATTATATCTGAGTTATCAACGATACTTTAAGAAAAAAATGAAGTTTTATTCTGACAGTTATGATGTCGCATTAGATTTACTCAAAGATGATATAGACTACGCCCTACCGAAACAAACTGCCTTTAATACACTAGTGAAAATTAAAGGCCTTGAAAAAATAAACTATTTTGATTTCTGCTTAAATTTATTTCTTACAACGGGTATTGAAACACAAATTGGTCCTTGCTTTGGATTTGATCAAAAAAAATGGCAGAGTGACCCAAATTTAGGGTATTGGTTACGAATTACTTTTGCTCGAGATAGAAAAACATTTATTGAAGGTATCAAAAAATTTAGAGAATTTAAAAAAGTCTATTTAGAAAATCAAAATAAATTTTTGAAAACAAATAGATATTTTTAAACATATAAAATTAGCTTAAGAACATATATAATAAAAGCATATGAATAAAATAGTTTTACCAGTTAAAGGAACACGGGATTTTTATCCTGTAGATTTTGCACTTCGTGATTGGTTGTATCAAAAAATGAAACTTGTCTCGGAACGATATGGTTATCAAGAATATGATGGACCTGAGATTGAGTATGTTGATTTATATACAAATAAGACGAGTGAAGAGATTTTAAGAGAGCAAGTGTTTACTTTAACTGATAAAGATAATCGGTTAATTGCACTCCGTCCGGAACTCACCCCTACTGTCGCCCGCATGGTAGCGCAAAAATCTCAACAGCTCACAAAACCGATCCGGTGGTTCATGTTTGGCCGTGGATGGAGGTATGAACAGCCGCAGAAAGGTCGAGGTCGGGAATTTTTTCAGTGGGAAATAAATATTTTGGGTCCAGAATCTCCAGAAGCTGATGCGGAAATCCTCTCTATCGCTGCTGAATATTTTAAAGAACTGCACTTAACTCCTGATGAAGTAGTCATACGTGTCAGTGATAGGTCGCTTTTCGAAAATTTTTGTGATCAACAGAATATCGAATCTACCAAGCGCCTTCCTTTGATTCGATTTCTCGACAGAATTGATAAAATTCCACGAGACCTTTTGGCTGATGAAATAAAAAAAGCCATAGATTTATCAACGGAACAAACTAATGCGATCATTGGTTTTGTTGAAAATAAAGACTACAGTCAATCAGCGTGGTTGACAAAAGTATTCAGTGCTTTAGAAAATTATTCTGATAACAAAAAATATGTAGAATTTGATCCAAAAATATTTCGAGGATTTGACTATTATACCCGTACTGTTTTTGAAGCATGGGATAAAACAGGCGGATTAAAAAGGGCTATTTTTGGAGGTGGAAGATTTGATAATCTCACAGAAACGCTTGGCGGAGAAAGAGTTCCAGGAGTCGGTATGGCACCTGGTGATATGCCAATACTGGAACTCCTAAAACAATTTAATAAGTTACCCGAGGTAAAGGCTAATGCAGCTCGTGTTCTAGTAACTGTATTTAGTAAAAATCTTATGCAGTCTTCATTACGAGTGAGTTCCCAACTCCGCTCGAATAATATAAACACAGAACTCTATTTAGGAGAAATAAAAGAAAAGAATCCACTTGAAAAGCAATTCAAATACGCCGATCAAAAAAATATCCCCTATATCATAGTCATAGGACCAGAAGAAGTAGAAAAAAAACTAGTAACATTGAAGAACATGCAGACACGGGAACAAAAACAATTCAAACTTGATGAAGCTATAAATGAGCTTCAATCAAAATAGACGATAGGTAAAAAAGAATTAAGCCCTTGATACTCTTGATACCTTTGATACTTTTGATATGAAACTGTCCAAAACACAACTCGCTATCCTCGCTTTAATCGTGACAAACATCATCTGGGGTGCTGCTTTTCCTATTTATAAATGGTCACTTGAAAATATTGAACCATTTACTTTTGTTTTTCTCCGTTTCTTCTTCGCAGCATTGTTGATTCTTCCTTTTACAGGCTTCCTACTTAAAATCGCAAATGAAGATCGAATGAGACTTGTGGCACTTTCTCTCACTGGCGTTACACTGGCCGTTTCTTTTTGGTTTTTAGGATTACAACTTACAACCAGTATAAACGCGCCAATCATTGGATCAACAGGCCCTATATTTCTCTTACTCTTTTCCGCACTGTTTCTCCATGAAAAACTTAAGACAAAAACAATTATTGGTACTTGTATAAGTTTATCAGGAATTTTATTTATCGTGATACGCCCTCTATTAGAAAGTGGTGCAGACGGATCAATAATAGGCAATTTGTTTTTTGTACTCGCAACTCTGAGTGGGATAGCTCATGC
>JBGTMH010000051.1:0-8495 GCA_041743715.1 Patescibacteria group bacterium
CTGGCCAGTGCTACGACTTTCTCTCCTTGTTTTACTTTTGCTAGTATCTCTTGCTTTATCTCTTTTGCTATGACTCTCATTACTCCCATTTTATCTCAATTTCCTCTTAGAAACTTGTCTTATTATATGGGGCACCGGTCAACTGCAGTTTTTTTAATTCCTCACCCCAACTGTTTCGAGACCCTGTGAGACCATGAATAAAAACTATCGCTGTGTTGGTTTTTTTAATTGCAGGGAAAAAATCAAAATAAACACTTTCACTTTTTTCACTATAAAAATATTTATGAAGCATTGTGGTTATTTAATAGTTTCTAAAAATTCTAAAATTCTTTTACTGAAAATTTCAGGATGTTCACTATAAATATCATGACCTGAATTTTCAGCGTTCCAGTAATATTTGGGCTCGTTTGCCAAATCAAATAAATCTTTCGAGTCCTGTGGATTTACTTTTGTATCATTTGCAGCTGAGACAAGAATAATCGGTTTGTTGATGTTTTTGATAAGCTTATCTGGTGAGTAGTTTTCATAATCCCAACCCAACTCCTGTGCATTAGCTAGTTGCACAAAAGGAAGCAAAGCTGGATGCAAGTCTTCCAATCGCAGGCGTGTGGCGAATAGGCTCTTAAAATTTGCGAAAGGAACATTGGCAATCACAAAATCTCCAGTGCCAGTCTTTCCTGCTGCGATAATACTTGTGGAAGCCCCCATCGATCCACCAAAAAATCCTATTTTTTTATTGCTATTCTCTGGGAGAGACCTCATATACTCATAAGCTGCTTGAAGATCTTTGTATTCCTGAATCCCCAGAGTGGCTTTCGTTTTCAGATCATCTGATCTGAGATCTATAAAAAACGAAGTATACCCAGCAGCATGTAAATAAGTAGAATGTTTCACGACCGATCCTTTAACGTCTCGGTAACCATGCACTACAATTACGACGGCTTTGGGAGTCTTGACTGGTACATACCAAGCATTCAACACGATCCCATCACTTGTTTTGAACGTTCGTGACTCATACTTGAGATTATAGCTCTCAGGAGTTTCTTTGACTGGAACATTTGCTGCAGAGAGTGATTTTTGAACTATGTGCCAACTGTAGAGAAATATGGCGAAACAAACTATTCCTACAATACCGATAATAGTTAATACTATTTTTATCATGCTTTTGTTATTAAACGGAATTTTCCCGTTTTGGGATCGGCCCATAAATGCTTAACGATTTGTATTTCAAATTTCACATTATTCATCAATTTCTCTTTCAGTATACCATGTAATTTGTTTTTTATTATTTTTACTGTTTCTTCCCGTTCTTGTTCTTTTATTCCTGTATCAATACATGCTTTGAAAATAAAATGGTTTTTATCTATAAGATGAAATTGAAATTGTGTCAGATTTTTGACGAAAAATTCAACAAGTAAAATGGGACTAATAAAATCTTCTTCGTTCTTGTCATTAATAAAAATTGGAACATATTCATTTCGTCCCACTATCTCTTTTACTTTTGTGAAGGGCATTTTCGGTGAGATATCATTCATTGGTTCTAACTGGTCAGACATTTGATACCTGATTAGTGGAAGCGTGTAGTTAAATAAATTCGTGACACGGATTCCATTTGCTTGGAATTCGAAATATAAATTATCTTCCATCAGATACATACCATTAAAGCTATCCCGACCGATGCCCATAAATAGGTGTTCACTTGAAGCATAGATGTTGGCAACTGGCGCGGCAAATGTTTTTTGAATATATATTTTATCTTGTGTACTGAGTGGCTCTCCTCCTGATTGCAGAAGAATAGGTTTGATATGTAATTTCCCATGTAGTTGTGCATCTGCGAGTTTCTTCAGCGCAAATGCATAGCCGCTCAGTATGGTCGGTTGCATCCCGTTTAGTTTTTCTATAATTGTCGCAAATGGCGAATTGATATCAAAGGCTTGTACGTCTGTATAGAGAATTGGTAATTTTCTGGCAGCATTGAGCATAGTTATTCCTGCAAAATGTCCTTTGGTGGCAGCGATAAAAGCGATTTTTTGGAAGAGTTTTATTCCATTGACGCGAGTTGAATAAGCGATTCCCTGCGCCAATTCTTTTTGGGAATATACATAATAACCAATTGTGCCGGACGAACCGGAAGTGTGGATGACATAATATTTGTTAAGAAATAAATCATTTGAATCTTTGGATGTCTGGAGGAATTTCGAAATTTTTTCTTTCGTGATTTGCTTGTTTGTTACTATCTCATCAAAATGGTCAATGAGTTTCTCCTTCGTTAATAGAGGAAAATCTTCGGGTCGGCAATTTGTTATATCTATGTTGTTTTGAGTTATGATATTTTGATAATAGCGGGAGTGTTCTGCAGCATACTGTACCAACGTTAAAAATTTCTTGCGTTGCAGTTTTTTTATTTGCTCTTTGGAAAAGCGCAACGTTTTTTTATTGATAAGTGCTTGTTTAAGCAGCGAAAATAATAGCATATTTGTATATAATTCTTTAAATAACTTTCAGTGTTGTGTAGTTGTTACTTTTATAGAATTCCTCCACTCGATTCTTATTTTTTGATAAAAATGATTCCATTTGCTCTTTTGTCGGAATAGAATCAATACCTATTCCGCCAAAACCCATGAGTTTGAGGCCTGCAAAAAGGGACGCAAAGACTGCCGCTTCATGAATATTCCTCGATTCAGCTAGTCTGGTGATAAATGCAATTGCGTATATATCCCCTGCCCCATTAAAGTCTTTTATTTCATCTGCTTTAACCGGAAAGGCAATTATTTTGCGTGTTTCTCCATTTCTCGTGAATATCATACTGCCTTTTATACCTATGGTAAATGCGGTTATATGAGGTTTCATAATTATTTGCTCCAGCATCCTTTCATCAACTTTTCCGTCTACCATGATATCTTCATCTCCAAAAATAACAGTATTTACAGAAGACATATATTTTTTATCTCCTGTCCACGTTTGGGGTAGCACCATTTTATTTTTTGTAACGTTGCGGAAATACCCTTGTGCTATGACGCTTACTGTTCCAAAATCTGCAAGATAAGGAAAGAGTACTTCATCAACTTCTCCTGTATCAGATCCGATAAGAATTTGAGAGTCTTGTAATAATGTTTTGGGGATACCCATCAAATCTTTCGGTGTAATTTTTTCCTGTTGTGCAAGTTTATATTGTTTTTTGTAGCCTTGGTCATCGTAAATATTGCGGTTGGTAGTAATATTTTGTAATTGTGAGGGTAAAACTACGACAGATGATATGCCGTATTCTTTGAGTACTGAAATATACGGATGATTCGGGGGGCATTTCGTGATGATATGTGTTTCGTATCCCAAACGTGTTGCCGCAACTGCGGCATACGAGACAGGACCTCCCAAGTGATCTATGGGTTCTGTGTCATTGACGATATGACCTATGGTTACAAGCCGTTTTTTCTGCATACCATATTATATAGCAAGAGCTAGAGAATTAGGAAGAGTACACCACCCACAAGGAGAAGAATTGCGCTTGCTGCTACCAGCATGAGCGAGGTGGACAAACTACCCGTTGGTTTGATCGTTGGCTGAGGCGAGGTCTGAGCAACCGGTTGTTGTTGCTGTTGCTGCTGCTGGACTTGTGGTTGCCCAGGTACTTGTTGCACACCTGGCTGTTGTTGTATTATTCGAGTTTGTCCAGGTTGTCCTGGTTGCTGGACGATCTGTATTTGTGGAGGAGAAGTTGGGATCCTCACGATAACAATAGGTGTTGGCGTCGGTTGTGGAGTTGCCGTAGGTCGTGGTGTTGGCGTTGGCGTTGGCGTTGGAGTCGGTGTTGGTGTTGGCGTTGGAGTCGGCGTTGGTGTTGGCGTCGGAGTCGGTGTGAATGTTGGCGTTGGTGTTGGCGATGGTTTTGGAGTAGGCGTTGGTGTAACTGTTGGAGTTGGCGATGGATTAGGTCCAGGAGTTGTTGTCGGCGTTGGAGACAATTTTTGAGTAGGGGTTGGGGTCCCCGATGGTTGCGGTTTGGTGGGTGTGGGAGAAGGCGCGATGCAGGTTATTGGCGGACTGTCAGCAGGTGGTGTTTCACTGCATTTATTTATAGCTATGACACTGCACAGATAGGTCTTTGCAGGATCAGCAGGGAAGTTGAGTTTGGTAGTTGGTGCTTTCACTGTTTCAGACTTGATGGTCTTGTCTGATGTCGTCTCTTTAACCGTTATTTTATATTCAGCCGCTCCTTGTAATTCATCCCAAAGACAAACGCCTTGCTTGGTAGAATCTGCGGGACAGTATGTCGCAGGAGGTGTCGGAGTGATCGTTGGTATTCTACATACTTTTTTCGGACTGGTAGCTGGTTCACCAGTGCTACAGGAATTGGCAGGTGTTACACTGCATTGATACGATTTGCCAGATACCATTGGGAATTCCATTTTAGACGCTGTTTTGGGAAGAGATTCTGATTTGATAACTTCGTTGGATTCTGTGTCTTTGACCACAACACTATATCCTTCGGCTCCAACGAGTGGATCCCAGCGGCAGAAGCCTTGGCTATTTGGTGTGGCACAATAGGGTATCGATTGCTCAGTACATCCAGAAAATGCTCTATATGAGGCAGATACAGTATTATCTCCGGGTGATTTATCGGTCCACGTAGTCTTAAAGAGTACCACTCCATTTTCGAGTGATGCTTTTCCTGTTATGATTTTATTGGTTTTGGTTTCTTTGTGTTTGACAGTTCCCAGATCAACAAACGTGCCAGTTTGGAGATCATTAACTGTTACTTGCATGTCTTTTGTTTCTTCTGTATTTGAAAAGCTTACTGTAAGAACAGCAGAACCGTTTTCAGAAGAACAGTCAACTTTGGCTGATTGTTGCGATGACCAAGCGAATTGTTTAAAGATCTGTTGCTGTGTTAGAGCAAAAATAGTAAGCGGAATAGCTACTACAAGAATACCCAGAAGGATAAGATATAAAGTTTTTTGGGATGGTTTAGAAAAGTTCACTATATTCACACATTCTATGGACAATTAGGACATTCAATACGGACATTCTGAACAGGTTTAAGTGTCGGGCAGATAGTCGGGGTAGGTGTAGGTTGTCCTGTTGGATACGGTGTTGGTGTTAATGTTGGGGTTGGCTCTTTGGTAGGTGTTGGGACCCGTGTTGGAGTTGGTGTAGGCTGTATACAATTACCTACTGCTCTATATGATGCTGAACGGCTGTCAGTCCCAGAGTGACCATCGGACCATTTGAGTGAAAATGTCACCGTGCCTGCTTGGAGTGTTGATTTTCCAGTTTGAATAACATCGATTTTTGTTTCTCCACCCTTTATAGTACCCATGTTAACTGATTTGCCTGTTTGTTGATCTTTGGCAATGACATCCATCGCAAGCGAAGTCCGGTTCGGTTCGGTGTTAGTAAATATAACTTTAATTTCAGCTCCCTGTCCATTGGCGGGACAGCTGGTTGATGCTGATTGTGTGGTATCCCAAAGAATTTCTTCAGCGTCTTGTTTGACAATTTGTTGGTTTTGGACTTGGACGATGGTTAAAGGAATAACAACAAGCGCCAAAAGTGCAATGATAGTCATTAAAACTTTTGGAGACGCAAAGAATGTTTTCATAGCTATACTCATCATAGGGGTGTTGAGGCATCATTGTCAATATAATAGCATGGGTAGTTCAGGCACATTCCTGAACAGCACTCTTGCTATATTGCTAGAAACCAGTAATATGGAAATATGGAAGATAAGTTGGAAGAGATTGTTTCTGCTCCCTCAGTGGCACTTGAAAAGGGGATTGAAAGTGCTAAGAAGCTTGGTAAAGATGCTGAAGAGATTGTACAGGTGAGAAAAGCCCGCGGGTTCTGGAATAATCTTGGACCAGGGCTTATAACTGGTGCCGCTGATGATGATCCTTCGGGTATCGCGACGTATTCTCAGACAGGAGCTCAGTTTGGCAATCAATTGCTGTGGCTTGCAGCTTTTACTTTTCCTTTGATGTCAGTCGTTCAAGAAATGTGTGCTCGTATCGGACTTACCACAGGTCGTGGGTTGGCAGGCAATATAAGGATTAATTATCCACGTTGGGTACTTTACTTGTGCGCGTCACTCCTGTTTCTTGCCAATACACTTAATATCGGTGCAAATATTGGCGCTATGGCTGAAGCATCGAGACTTCTTGCACCAAGTCTCAACTTCGGTTTACTCGCGATGGGGTTTACATTTTTTTGCTTATTTGTACAAATTTTTACGCCTTATGAACGATATGCCCGGTATTTGAAATATTTGGTATTGGTTCTTTTGTCTTATGTTGCCACGGCATTTGCAGTCAATATCAATTGGGGAGAGATTTTTTATCATACTGTTATTCCTTCAATTACTTTTTCAAAAGAGCAGCTTATTATGATAACAGCAATACTAGGCACCACCATTTCACCATATCTTTTTTTCTGGCAAACATCACACGAGGTGGAAGAAGAAGTACTGCACGGAAAAACCTCAATCCGGCTACGGGAAGGAACGACAAATAAAGAAATAAAAAAAATGCGTGTGGATGTATGGACAGGGATGTTTGTTTCCAATATAGTGATGTACTTTATTATCGCGACATGCGCTGCTGTTCTTTTTACAAATGGTATCCACACAATTGGTTCTGCTGCAGATGCTGCTGAAGCATTACGTCCTTTGGCGGGTGAGCAGGCATTTCTTCTTTTTGCCGCTGGCATAATAGGTACGGGTCTCCTTTCTATTCCCGTCCTCGCTGGTTCTGCTGCTTATACGGTTGCTGAGAGTTTTAAATGGCGCTCAGGTCTCTATAGAAAATTGCATCAAGCACGTGCGTTTTACGGGGTTATCATCTTCTCCATGTTGATAGGTCTTGGTATCAATTTCTTGGGCATTGATCCTTTTAAGTTGCTTATTTACTCGGCAGTTGTAAATGGTTTGGTGGCTCCTGTAATTCTCTTTCTGATTGTCGAAATGACAAGTAATCCAAAAGTAGTCAAGGACCGCACCAATCATCCTCTCGTGTCTCTTTTGGGTTGGTTTATCACGATTGTGATGGTTGTTTCCGGTTTGGTAACTATTACTGCATTATTCCTTGTTTAATATTACCAGTTGATTTATTACGGGAATAATTACTCATAAAGAAAGGAGGTAAAAAATATATGTTAAAGCGGCAAAACGCAAAACAATTAGACTTCCGGATTGCCCTTATTGCAGCGCAGTGGCATGAAGATCTTGTCAATGTTGCGACCAGTTCGTGTTTCTCAGAGTTGTTAAAGCTGGGTGTCGCCGCAAATGACAATGTCAAACTGTTTAAAGTTCCTGGTAGCCTTGAAATACCACTCGTCTCAAAGCTTATCATTCAATCTGGCGACTGGGATGCTGTAATCGCTTTTGGGCTCGTTGTTGACGGAGGAATATATCGTCACGAGTTCGTGGCACAGACAGTCCTGAATGGTTTGATGAACGTCGCACTCGAAACGAAAGTTCCTATTCTTTCGACGGTTCTTACTCCGCAGAAGTTTGACGAAAATAATCCTAAGGATATCGAGTTCTTTCGAAGGCATTTAATTACGAAGGGAGTTGAAGCCGCACGGTCCGCTGTTCAGGCTATTCAAATGGTTCGGCTCCTCAAACAAACCAAAGATGACTAACAAAACACAAGCAGTACTTCCAACAAAATACGGCACTTTCGCGATCTCCGTTTATCCTGCTGAAAAACAGGAACATGCAGTGCTTACTTTTGGAGATATTACCAAACAGCCAATATTGACGAGGATTCATTCTCAATGTTTTACGGGAGATACCCTCTTTTCCCAGCGTTGTGATTGTGGAGAGCAGTTGGCTGAAAGTATGAAGCTTATTAGCGAGAATGGTCGGGGTATGCTTTTATATTTAACACAAGAAGGACGAGGCATTGGCCTCGCAAACAAAATAAAGGCGTATGTTTTGCAAGAAGCGGGTTTGGATACTGTTGAGGCAAATCATGCATTGGGATTTGATTCAGATGAACGAAATTATAAAATTGCCGCTGATATATTAAAAAGTTTTGGCGTAAGCACAATCATTCTTTTAACAAACAATCCGGAAAAAGTTCGACAAATGACAGAAAATGGCATCACTGTAGTAAAAAGAGTACCACTCAAAGTACATCCAAATGAAATAAATAAAAAATATCTTTCGACAAAAAAAGAAAAGATGGGTCACTTATTATGAATGCTTTTCCGTATACCATACTTAGTTGTGCAATGTCGCTTGATGGTTATTTAGATGATACAAGCGATAAAAGACTGTTTCTCTCAAATAAGGCTGATTTTGATAGAGTAGATGCATTGCGAGCAACGTGTGATGCTATTTTGGTAGGTGCAAATACTATTCGAAAAGATAACCCACGACTTATGATACGGTCAACTATCAGACAAAAAGAACGCACGAATAAAAAGCTTCCGGTTCATCCGAAAAAAATAACTATCACAGTTTCTGGAAATCTTGCTAGTACCGCTGCGTTCTTTAC
>JBGTMH010000052.1:0-15660 GCA_041743715.1 Patescibacteria group bacterium
GCGGGTTTCTTGGAAGAAAGAGCGATAAAGAGCCAGGAGTGAAGACCTTATGGATTGGTATGAGAAGGTTTACGGACATGATGACTGCTTGGTATATTTTTCAACAAAAAGATGTGGGTAAGGGGTAGCCCGGAGGGTGAAAATGAGGCTACACCTGAGGATTCGTTGAGAATCAGAGCTTTTCTATAAACCCGCATTGCCAAAAAAAATCGCACATGCTTAACTAAAAGTTATGAAACAGTTTCTTAAAAAATATAAAACACCTATCCTCATTGCATACTGTCTTCTCTCTTATTATCTTTCACTCATACTGACTATAATTTCCCCAAACTTTGAACACCGTTGGCTTGTGTTTTGGTTGCAGACAATTTCATTTATTGTCGTGGTGATCTTTTTTTTAAAAGAAATCTTTACGAAATCAGTACGTCTACACTTTTTACAACACAAAGAATTAATTTACTTTGGCATCATTCTTAGTTTTGCCATCTTTACACGATTTCTTTTTCTCCAGAACTATCCATTTGTCAGCGTAGGAGACGATCTACGAGATGCTGGGAGAGATGCAGTCAGGGTTGTAAATGGTGAACTCATAAATTTTACCGGTTATGGTAACTACCGCGGTTATGGAAATATCATTCCTGTCTTGACGAGTTTTTCTTATCACATCTTTGGTAATTCTATACTTACCTATCGAGTCCCGACTGCGATAATCTCTATCCTTGATATTCTCATATTCTACCTACTGCTCCGTATAGCAACAAACAGACTTACTGCTTTTGTGGGAGTAATTGTGTATGCTACGCTTCCACTCCATCTTTTTTATGGCAGAACTGAGCTTACAGTTGCCTTTGACGGGTTTTGGACGTCTTCCATTCTATTACTCTTTTATCTCTGGCTGAAAAATCGCAGTACTCTTTACACTTTAATGCTTGGAATGACTGTGGGAACAGCAGCGATGTTTCATACCCCGAGTCGAATAATCGCACTTCTTGTAGCGGGATTTACCATAGTTATTATGCTCAAACAATTTCTCCCTAAAAATAGGCATTTATTTATTCACCATCTATTACTATTCATTCTCTTTTGTTGTATTGGATTTGGACCCATGATTCTACAAAGTACCCACGGAAATTTTCTGCAAAGTGAGCGATTCCTCTACGAGAATCTTGAATCATTGCAAGATAATTATTTCACATCGCTTAGAGTATGGTTTTCTGAAAGTACGGCTACGCGCTATCCGGTTGATGCGCCACTTTTTTCTCCTTTCCTTGCTTTCTTTTTCTTTTTAGGCATAGGTTACGCACTTTTCGTAAAAAAACACCGTTTCTTTTTCATCCTAACCGCTCTCGTCTTCATCTTACCTTTCACCAATAGCGCAATGACTGATTCGATCAATGCCGATCATCGTTTATTTCCCCTTCTGTCAGTTGGCTCTCTTTTCATAGCCATTGGTATTACAGAACCACTGCGTCAAATTAACAAAAAATCATTTACTCTTCTTATCATCGGCACTCTTATCTTTATTTTGTTGGCACAAACATACTACTTTTTCACACTGTTCCCTGCCAATCAAAATAGAAATCGTGATAGAAACGTTACCGATTACCTCTCCATGCACATCATTTCGCATCTACAAACAACTAAAAACTTATCCGATCCACAAAAAATATGCCTCATAGTATCTCCTGAAATGGCTAAAAAGTTAGCAATGTTACATTACAAACAACAATATGCCTACTTCCACCCAAATATAAAATTACAACAGAAACCCGACCCAGAACTTAGCGATAACAAAGCTTTTATTCTTCAAGACGATTGTTCGTCTGCAAACAAACCTGATGCGAAAAAAATGAAAACAATAGATTGCAGCCAGAGAAAAGTATACTGTCCTAATAACTTTCTGGGAAAGATTGAGATGCGCTACCAATAATCATAGACCTTTCAGGCTTTTTCTAAAAGTAAAAACGTATACTCATAACCATCAGCTTCCCGTTCTTCTTTCGAAATTACTTTTGTAAACGATGAATAATCAGGGAAAAAGGTGTCCGCGTGGAAGTCACCTTTGACAAGTGTTGCATATAAACGGTCAACCAAACCCCGCTCAAGTGCCTCTTTAAATACCTGTCCCCCGCCAAAAATAAATACTTCCTCATCTCCAGGTTTACCTTTTGCTTGCTGAAGCGCTTCATCAAGTGAATGAGCAACACCCACAAAAGTATCACATTTTTTACCTGAGCAAAATTTGTGTGGATCAAA
This sequence comes from Patescibacteria group bacterium, assembly GCA_041743715.1. Lineage (GTDB taxonomy): Bacteria > Patescibacteriota > Microgenomatia > Levybacterales > UBA12049 > JACDET01. The sequence continues at coordinate 2,257 of JBGTMH010000052.1, forward strand.
GACAGAATCGCGGGTGATGATGATATTGCTGCGATTGGGAAGGATTCTCCTTAATGGTTTGGATTCAAAAGTTTTTCTCCCCAGTAGTATCGGGTGTCCTGTTGTAAGCTTCTGCATGCGTTTGAAATCCTCTGAAATTTTAAAAAGCAACTCATCACCTTTCCCAATCCCCCGCTCCTCGTCCATAGCAACAATAATTGAAATTCTTGGTTTAGTCATAATAAAACTTTCACGCTGAATTCGGTTCGGCATCTAAGGTGAAATCTGCAATACATTTATAATGATCAGCTGTTACTTTTTCAACTTGAAATCCTACAAGATTCCACTGATGAGAATATAATATATGATCTTGCTGTCCTTTTCCAGGTGTAGTATCCACATTTGCAAAAGCGTCTTTATAAAGAGAGTTTGTAAAAACACCCTGGACTATCTTTCTTAAATCTGAATAATTATAATCTCCTCCAAAAATTGAAGGTTTTTCAGCAGCTCTTATCAAGAACGAAGATATATTCTCACGAATATTTTGAAAGGCAGGCTCTAAAAAATCCCTCTTAAAGTAATGAAAAGGTAAAAAATGACAATTAGCAAAATTTACTTTTCTGTCATTAAACGACATTTCAGTTACGAGAAAACCCATATCATAGGTTACCCACCGTTGACCATTGGGCCGTTTAATAGTTAAGTTCGGATTTGGTGCCGCATGAAAATATGAACTATGAATAGGATATTTACTAAGTGTTGCTAAAGTCAACTGAGAATCTTTTTTAATATGGGATTTAATATACGTATGTTCACGGAAGTATTTATAAGCAAGTCTCTTCGTGATTATCTGTCCCTGTGATGTTTTTTCTGTCGCATGCGTTTCTTGCAAAAAAACAATATCAGCGTCAGTATTTTTTATTTGATAAATAAAATAGTCTAAATTCTCTTCTTCATAAGTCATGGCATCGGAAATACTTCCTGAAAAAGTATGTCCGCCAGCGATATTCCAGGATAGTACTCTCATAATACTTTCCTTGCTTCCTGCACTACACCGGCCTTGCCTACGGTTTTATAGTGCTTAGCAATAAACTCCTCAACTTTATTAAGCATATCATTTGCATTAGCGTACGCTATAAAATTGTCTGTAAGAAATTTTAATGACCCTGAAATATCACTTTCTTTTTTATAAATACAAATTATCGGAACACCAAATTGCCCGGCCCTTGCCAATTCTATTCCCTGTCCTGTGGCAGGTTCAGAAACTTCAGCCAAAACCAAATCAATTTCTTTCTTTTCCAACAATTCTTTTACATTGAAGGACTGAGGATTGTTTTCATGAGGGAATATAAATTGGTGGAGTTGACTCATGTGAGAATCTCTCAGCGGTTTATATAGTTCATTTTCAAAATTTGACCGTCTTTTGTGACTGACGTAAATTTTCATTCTAAAATCCGCCAATATTTGCAATTTTTGCTTTTATTGCTGGATGCGGATCATAGTTTTCGACAGTTATATCATCAAAGGTAAAATCATCAATGTCTTTTATCTTTGGATTAAGTATTACTGTCGGTAGTGAACGGGGCTTTCGTGCTAACTGTTCTTTCACTGCATCAAAATGATTGGAGTAAATATGCACATCACCAAAAAAATGGACAAAATCACCTGGTGGAATTCCTGTCACTTGCGAGACCATCAAAAGAAGCATAGCATAACTTGCTATATTAAAAGGGACACCTAAGAAAGAATCAGCACTGCGTTGGTACAATCCTAAATTAAGTTTGCCATCGACGACGGCAAATTGATAGGTCGTATGACAAAAAGGTGGTACTTCGTTTCTATTTCCTTCTGATGCCATCGCATAAATGAAATCCGGATTCCAGGCAGAGACCACGTAAGATTTTCTGAAAGGTTTGTCTTTTAGCCCTTGAATCACCCATCCTAATTGATCAATTTCCCGTCCATCACTGGCAGGCCATCTTCGCCACATCCTGCCATAAATCGTGATGAGATCCCCCCATTTTTTGACAAAGGCGCTCTTCGCATCTTCTTCTTTAAGTTTTGTGATAAATTCCTCTTGTGGCAAATCTTTTAATTTTCCCTTACTTACGATCGCAGCTTTGTGATAACGTTTCCATGCCCAGTCATCCCAGATATGGACATTATTATCAACGAGATATTTTATGTTTGATTCCCCCTTGAGAAACCATAACAGTTCATGAGTTATGCCCTTCATGAATACTTTTTTTGTCGTGAGTAGTGGAAAACCTTGGCTTAAATCAAACCGCATCATTCGACCGAAAACACCACGGATAAATGGAGGCTCTTCCCCGTTCTTTCTATACTCATCCAATACTTCAGGTGTAAAAAAAAGCGGCTTATCTGATCCATTATCAAGAATGTCTTTGAGTAAATCGAGGTACTGATATTCTGAGTTTTTCTGTTTTGCCATACTACAGCTCTTACATTACAACTATTTTAAAACTTTTTCAAGTACGAGTCTTAGATAAAAAATTATTGTATTTTCGTTAAGTCGCCTTCAAGAATGGTTGGCTGCATGATGGCAACTTCGTGTGCCCAGCGGGCTTCGTTAAAATGAGGGGTTTTTTGATATAAGAATATCTTTTTTCCTAAATAATGAGCAACACCCATCTCAAGGAGCGCGGAAACGCCAATGTACCCTTCAATACCGTTTCTTTTTTTATTGACAACAAGGACAGCATCGCTTTTTGCAACCAATTGAAAATTTTTCCGCATGATATCATGAGTAATACAGTAGGTTAAATTATTATCTAAATTATCAACAAAATCCTTGTCAGCTAAATGTTTCTCTGTCCCGAGCGGTACCATGGCAGTATGTCCTAACGTATCAAGCTCCTCTTTAAACTTCACCATATCTTCAGTAAATTTCATACTGCCAATGATCATGATTTTCATACCTGCTTCTCTTTCTTCGTTGTAGTCACCCTTCCTCCTTGCCATTGTCCACGGTACATATTCCCTCCTCCTTGCACTTCCTCAAACTGTGCATGGACGAAGCGGGCGCCCATCTCGATTGTCACTTTGACAGGCCCTTCATTTTTGATGCCGAATGTTACTGGTCCTTTATATCCTGGCGCAACGTTGCCGGTGCGGAGAAATAATCCAGAACGAAACGTCGTTGTTCTGGGTTTGAAATTAATGGTTATATCTTGGGGTGTGTTAAAACTCTCGATTGTTTTAAAGAGATAAAAATCACCAGGCTTAAGAGTCACACTTCTATTCTCACCTTCTTTGTACTCCTCAACCAATTCAATCTCAGGAGTTTTTCGCTCTACTTCTCCTAGAAATGCGTCACCTTTTATTCGATACACTTCCCCGAGCCGTAAATCAAACCCCGCACCTTCGGGATTGGTCAACTCCCTCTCTGAAAGATTTTCAACGAGCTTTACTTTCTTGACTAATTGTAATAATGCTTTGGGTCCAAGAATCATATTTTCTAATGCATTTACTCTACTATATTATGTCTTTTTCTTCAAGTACTCTTTTTATCTCTTCATGAATAGCCAGTCTTGTCCGCAATTTACCCTGTTTATCAACTGCTGCAACACGTTTCCAATGTGGAAATTTTCCGGCCAACCACTTATATACCTCCTCAGAACTCTTGGAATATGCTTCACTTTTTTCCACCATATCTTTCTTTTCTCCTTTTTTATAAAGACTCTTTGTCCTATCATCATTTTCCATAAGTGCAAGAGCCAGCTTATGTGGCATGTCAAGTAAAATCACCAAATCCTCTCGGGGTATTTTATTTATTGTATATTCAAGCTCAGTGTCCCAGTCTATGAACTTTTCGCGTTCATTTTTTGAAAGTCTTCCTGCTTGATGGGCCATATTGGAAGTAGCATATCTACTTGCAATAATTATCTCTCCATCTTGTAGCCATCTCTCAATTTTCTCTTTTGCTTCAGCGCGATCAAGTGCATAAATGACAGAAATAATATAAGGATTTACTTGTTCTAGTTGACCAAGTTCACCTCGAAGAAAACTCGCGAGCATTTTTCCATAAAACGATTCATTATATTGAGGAAAATGTATCGTCTGAAATGATTTATTTTGGGACTTCAGGAAATCTTTGAGGAGTGTGAGTTGTGTCGTTTTCCCAGAGCTATCAATCCCTTCAATAACAATCAGCTTTCCTTTCATACTATGTTTTAATTGCTTTTAGTTTTTTAATAATTTTTGCGGTCACGATTTCTGATTCTTTTTCTCCATTGATGCTGATAAATTCTTTTGGAAAGTGTTTGAGCAGCCAATTATATCCTTTAAAATGCTTTTCTACTTTTTCTCTCTTTTCATAGATCTCTTTCTCTGCTTTTTTATGTGAAAGACGCTGCATTGCAGTATTTACTGAAACATCAAGATAAAATACCGTATCAGGAACGACACTCTGATGGTACATGGATAAGAGGCCCTGTGCAATGAGCATAAAATTTGTCGATGATTTCGAAAAATTAGCACCCATATCAGGCAATGCGTACGGAATGATTGACCAAAAAGATCTGTCGCTAATCACAATTTTTCCAGCCTTCAGCGCGGGAAGGACGATTTCTTCTTGGTTGAGTATCCGGTCTGCGGTAAAGATATACTGCATGGCAATTGGTGACATTTTTACCTGTCCACGAAGAATTTTTTGGATAAGTTCGCCAAGTACTCCTTCTTCCTTCCGTGGTTCTCTGGCTGTAACGACGGTTTTCCCAATTTTCTGAAAGTACTCTGCTACTTTCTCAGTCTGGAAAGTCTTCCCGCTCCCATCAATTCCTTCAATAGCAATATATCTTCCTTTATAAGGATTTCTTTTAAAATCAAGATCAAATGAAACGTGATACTTCATAGAAGGTACGAAGTGAAAAGTGAAAGTTGAAAGGTACAAAAAAATATAAAATACTTTTCACCTTTCACTTCGTACCTTTCACTTTTCCTCGTGGATCCTACTTTCCTCTGGGCCTTGTTGGAATTTATATTTTGCGAACTTTTTACTTGTGTATGGGATAGCTGCTGGGCTTGATAGTTCTTCAAACGTCATGGCACAAATCCGCATACCCACGGTAAGCTTGATCGCCATTCTTCCTAGGTTCCCAAGTTCCAAAACAGGTTTACCATCCCAGCCGGGATCAAATATAGAAGCTGTTGAATGAACAACCAATCCTAACCTTCCCAAAGAAGAACGTCCTTCAAGTCTTCCCATCAAATCAGGCGGAATTTTGACTGTTTCAAGCGTCACAGCCAAAACAAAATCTCCAGGCTGCATAATAAAACTGCCATCCTTATCTACCTTTACCACTTTCGTAATCTCGTTGCTGTAGTCTTTTTTTGCAGGGTCGATATAAGGATATTTGCTGTGATCAAAAACACGAAAGGTGTTACCCAGGCGTAGATCTATCGAACAGGAGCCAAGTTGTATGGTCAAATCTGGAGCCGGTTTTATAATAATTCGCTTACTATTGAGGGCTTTTTTAATATCTTGATCTGACAAAATCATCTAAAAAAGTGTACCACATCACTTAACAATTAACAATCATATTCTTCTTGACACGGGCATAGTTCTTCTATACGATTAATATACATTCTATAATCTGTCGTCTTATATGACCACTCATAAGAAAAAATTAATCATAGGGGTTTTTCTTTTGCTGCTTCTTATTAGCATACCACTTACCATTGCTCTTCTCTCACAGCAGCAAGAAACAAGAGGACGAGCTGCAGGATCAACGACACTTTCATTTGAGCCTGCATCTACCGCAGGAAACCCTATCCAAAAGAGCGTCGGTGAAACGATTCCGCTTGATATAATGGTGAATCCTGGAACCAATCTCGTTACGTTTGTCCGGTTTCAAGTAACCTACGACCCTACCAAAGTACAGCTTGCTACGACAAATCCTTTTTCTATCAACAGCTCAATTTTCTCGATTGTTGAAGGTCCAGTAACGACAGCAGGTTCTCTTGCTGCATCCGTATCTATCGGGTCCGACCCTACCAAAGCAATTCAAAAAATAACCAAAGTCGGAACACTTAATTTTACCGCGATCGGGCCGACCAATGGCACACCCACGACCGTTACATATGGTGCCCTCACCCAAGCGCTTTCCGCAGGACAGAATGATCAAGCAAGCCAAAACGTCCTCTCTACCACGACTCCAGCAAATATTGTCATTGGTGGTACTGCATCACCCAGTGCCGCAGTCGGTGATGGCACAACTCTATCCTTTACCCTCCTCTTGCATGGCATTGGCTCAGCGGGTGATAACCCAAATCCTACCGGAAATACACTAAGTAATAAAAATCCTCTTCATCCTCAAAGAAACCTTGCAGTACAAGTCTTCGACACCAATAATCAAATAGTTGCTAGTGCTTCAGCCCCTGTGACATTTGATAGCGCGACCGGAACCTTTATCGGAAAAGTTGGGTTAGGTAAAACATTTCCTGCAGGAAGCTATAATATAAAAATAAAAACCGACCGTTATCTTCGCCGGCTAGTCCCGGGTTTTCAACAACTCAAATCACTTCAGGAAAATATACTCCCACAGACCCAAATGGTAGCTGGTGATACCAACGGTGACAATTTCCTTAACGTTATTGATTACAACGCGCTCCTAGATTGTGGCTACGGGTTCCTCAATCCCCGTCCTATCGCGGATGCCAATTCTGTATTCAATAAACCCTCTTGCCAAATACATACTCCTGCTGATAATGTAGATATAGATGACAATGGAATTGTGAATAATTTTGATTACAATTTATTCTTGCGGGAGCTTTCGGTACAGAATGGGGACTAATTTGCTCATGTTATGTAGAATTTATTTCTGCACGACAGAAAAATAAATGATACACTAATATTATGAAACGGTTTAGAAACAGAAGAAAAGTACTTTCCTTATCACTCGTAGGCGTAGCATATGCCTTAATTGTCATACCGCTTATTATTAACAATGTCAGTAAGCAACAAGAGCTTCGTGGCAGATCCCAAGTGGTCCAACAGTCCCCTACCTCTGAACTGACGAGTCTTGCAGTCACCCAATCGAGTATCTCCCAGTGCACAACAAAGGGTGAAGTTGAAATAGGTGTTGCATACACCAACACGGATAAAACGAAGACTGTCAAAGTCGACGCAACAGATCAAGCAACTGGCAGGTCAGTAAGCCTAGGAACAATCGCACCTGAAGAATCCAAAACAGGAATCATCGCAACTGGTAAAAATGCCGTTACCAGTGGCACTATCCGCCTGAATGTTGTGTATACAGATAACTCCGTTCAACCACAGCAAAAAACAACATCGTATCTGGCAAAATCTTGTGTTGCTTTCAGCAGAGCATCCTCTCCTGGAACAGTCCGTACAGCGGCTGATACTCCTGCATCATGCGGCAATGTCACAACAGATACCGTACTTGTCACTGACACATCCGGCAGTATGGGACAAGCGAACAAGCTTGTGCAAGCAAAAAATGCTGGAGCAAACTTCATAGATGTTGTCTCAAACCAAGAATCAACAAGTAGAATAGGACTCGCGACATACGCAACCACGGGGACATTAAATAATTCCTTAACAACAGACTACGCTGCAATAAAAACGAAATTGAATGCACTTACAGCGAGTGGCAATACATGTATAGAATGTGGAATCAAAAAAGCAAACGCAGATATCCAAGCTACTGGTAGACCAGGTGTGAAGAAGGTCGTTGTTTTGCTGACTGATGGTATCGCTAACTATATTGAAGGCAGCAACAAACAAGTAGCCACGACACTTGCCGAACAAAAAGCACTTGAAGCAGCCGCAGCAGGCCGCGCTTCTCAGGGGACTGTTTACTTCATCATCGGATTTGGAAACGATGTCAATAAACCTTTTCTGCAAAAACTCGCATCACAAAACGGTGGTAAATTCTATTTCCCTGCTCCTAGTGAACTTGATGGAGTTTACCAAGAAATATCACAACTTATCGGCAAAGGACTGTTAGGTGGATTTGTATACAACGATGCCAATTTCAACGGAGTCATGGATACAAATGAACAAAAACTCTCTGGATGGACTGTCCAAGCTATTTCAGCTGCAGGCACCAAAAATGCTACCACTGATAGTTCAGGTAACTATGTCTTCACAGGACTTTGCGACGGGACATATTCACTAAAGCAAGTTCTAAAACCAGGCTTCAGGCAAACAATGCCTGCAGATCCAGCAGGATACAACGTCAATATCACAAATGCATCACAATATACTGACAAACACTTTGGTAACACTGATAAAGGCCGCTGCTCTGACAATGTGGACAATGACAATAACGGATTCAAAGATAGCGCTGACTCTTCTTGTCACACAGACGGCAATCCAAAGAATCCATCATCTTATGATCCTGCAAAAGACGGTGAACATGGCGGTGGCAATACGTGTGCCGATTCCAAAGATAACAATGGCGACGGTACAATAGACGGTGGAGACCCAGTTTGCCACACGGACAAAAATCCTAACAATCCTGGATCATACAATCCAAATCTTCCTGAGATCGCTTCGAGTACATCGATTACTTGTACCCCAGGCTCCGTTACCTTAAGTGATTTTGCAAAACAATTTTCGATTACCCTAAAGGATTCAACAGGTGCTGCTCTTCCAAACAAAACAGTCACCTGGTCAGCTACAAATAATGCCGTCACAATTACTCCATCGTCTTCCCAAACGGATTCGACAGGCAAGGCAAACTCAAGTGCTTTGGTGTCACTGAATCATCCAACTGCCTTTACAAGCACGATAACTGCGAAGTTTGCAGGAGATTCATCAAATGCTACAACTTCCTGCACCATTCAGGCAACTTTTGCTCCAAATCCTACACCTACGCCTACACCGACACAAGCGCCAACTCCAACACGAACGCCAACACCAACGTTAACTCCAGCTCCAACCTTGACTCTGACGCCTTCACCTACACCAAAACTTAAGAGCTATATGGCCTTGACAGTACAACTTGATGGAATCGGAAGCCGTGGAGACAATACCAATCCAGTCGATAACAGTCTTAGTAACAAAAATCCTAAGCATCCCACTATTAGTACGGACATCCAAATATACACCACTGACAACAATCTTATTGCCAGCGGCGCGGGTAAGATCACCTATAACGCAGCATCAGGAAACTATCTCGGTGAGATCCCAATCCAAGCTGGCTTTCCAAGTGGCAAGTATACTTTGAAGATAAAGGGTGATACCTATCTGAGAAAGCAAGTGAGCGGCACACAAACTATAACTGCTGGTCAAAAAAACTCAATCACATTGGTTAATCTGGTTGCTGGAGATACCAACAACGACAACAAACTGAATATCCTTGATTACAATACCATCCTTGATTGCTACAGCGACCTGGCTCCAGCCACCAACTGTTCACTAGCAACCAAAAAGGTCGTTGCAGATATAAATGATGACGATGGTGTCAATCAAATTGACTACAATCTCTTCATCCGTGAAATAGCTACTCAACCCGGACAGTAAGGAGGACTTGTCAACGAAAGGTATGCTACCAATATTCTTTATCAACTATCGTTCCTCCTTTTTTTTCATCATCTTTTTGCTTCTGGGACTCGGGAGTGTTATCTATTCACTAATTTTTGTCCACAAAGCACATGCAGCACCTGTCACTATAGATAGTACAAGCGCTCCTCCCAATATGAGTAATATAGATCTCCCTTTTTCCTGGCAACATACAACAGGATCACAACCTAATAGAATACTTGTTGTGAGTATAAATTACATAGCTTTTGAAACTCTCTCTGTTAAATATAAGGGGAAGCCGCTCACTCGCAAGACAAAAATATCATTTGACGTTTGTAACTGCAATTTTTTGGACGTCTGGTATCTCAAGGACCCACCTCCGGGACCGGGTACTATTGAAATCGGGCCGGATGGTGTTGGGGTTGCTGGAGCGGTTACATATTATAATATTGATCAGACAAATACTTTTGGAGATCAAATTAGTACAACTGGTGTTGGGAAAACTTCCACAACTGTCACAACAAACACTACGGTCCCCAATACAAATACAAACCAATTCCTTGTGGATAGTATCTCATTTGCCAATGCAGGTAATCTCCCAAACTTCTCAGTTGGGTCCGGGCAAATACAACATTGGTTCAGTTATGGCATGTATAGCAACGGTAACTCGACAAGGTTTATAACCTCTGGCACAAGCAAACCTGCAAATGCAGGGAGTACAACCTCGACATGGACGGTAGCGAATACATCAAGTACAAATTGGGATTATGCTCATTTTGCATTTGCGCTCAACGCAATTCCAACTCCGACCCCCACCTTCACACCAACACCAACTCCCACACCAACGCCAACGCCATCTCCGACTCCAACCCCAACACCGACACCGACTCAAACACCCTCTTCCTACACCATCAAAGGTGCAGTTTTTAATGACGCAAATAAGAATGGATTACAAGAATCTGGAGAATTAAATCATAATGGAAAGCCAAACATTACGACAAGCCGAGGAACAGTGACGACATATAATGATGGAACATATGAGATCAGTAACCTCTCTGCAGGACCACCGGTAACGATATCCTACAACTCACTTCCCTCAGGCTATAAGATGACTTATCCACTCCCTCCCTCTTTCCAAGTCACAGTCGGTCCAGGATGTGATACCAATGGTGCTCGAGGTGCTCGTTGCCAATAAGGAAATATATTTTTTATACTTAAATTAAGACAAATATTTATGCCGTTACTATTTTTTACCAAACGCCATCATTCTTTTTTGTTTTTCTTTATTATTTTTTCGCTTGTGGGATTATGTGGCCTTATCACTCTTTCTTTCTTCTGCCACAAAGCCCTCGCGGCAGTCACCCTTGATAGTACAAGCACTCCGGCCAATCAAAGTTCTCTGCCGCTTACATGGCAACACACGACTGGCAACTTTCCTGATAGGATACTTTTAGTAAGTATAAACTCTACTAGCCTTTCTGCCCCAACTGTGAAATATATCTATAATGGTAATGAAATTGCTCTTACGATTGCATCTAGCCAATCTATTAACGTTTGGTCTGGTCGAAATGGTTGGCTTCATGCCATCTATTACTTAAAGAATCCCCCTGATGGTCCATATACAATAAAAATCACTGGCTCAGGCTCAATTGCTGCTGGTGCGGCAACGTATTATAATGTTGATCAAACAAACACATTTGGAGAAATAAAAAAAACACTTAACGCTGAAGGCGGGAGCCCTTCTCAACCGATTTCCTTCACTTCAGGAGTTACTCTTTCGAGTACAAACATACATGATCTCCTCATAGATAGTATAGGAATGACATCAGGATTTACACCTCCCGATCCAACGGTCGGAAGCGGACAAACAAAGCGTTGGTTCCAGACTACCACTTCGTCAAATGGAGATAAAGTTGTTAGCAGAGGCTCAACGAAACCTTCAGACGGTTCAGGATCACAAACTTTAAGATGGTCAATGACAATGAGGGATTTTATTCAGGGACAAATTGGGATTGTACTCAAAGCCCCTCCGCCTGCATCGCCCACTTCCACACCTACTCCGACTCCAACTCCTACGCCGACTCCAACACTACCCCCTACTATCCCACCCCCCATGCCTACCCCAACTCCGGCTACCTACACCATCAGAGGTGCTGTCTTCAATGACGTGAATAAGAATGGGCAGAAAGACTCAGGAGAATTAAATTACAGTGGAAGACCGAGTATTACTTCAAGTCGCGGAACAGTACAGACATATGATAATGGAACCTATGAGATCCGCGATTTAACTGAGGGAACAGTTACTATTTCCTACACATCACTTCCCACAGGATATAAAATAACCTATCCACTCCCCCCATCTTTCCAAGTCACAGTAGGTCCAGGATGCGATACCAATGACGCTCGAGGTGCAAGTTGCCAATAAATTGTGGATAAAACTTTAATCAACTTTGTATGAAATACTTTGATTTAACAAAAACAATTTTGCTCATTGTAATAAGTGTTGGGATTATGCATCTGCTCTCTGTTCATGGTGACAATCTTGCCAAACACGCACTTGCAGCTACTTATTACACCGCAAATGGTGCCACAAGAGATACCTGTAACAGAATTCGGTTGTCGATTGCTGAATCTCAGGCTTGTCCCCGGCTTAGTAGTGTAAATAACAATGCGTGTCGTCCATTGAATGCAAACAATAAAAATAATGTCTCTTCATATACTACTCCTTTAACAATCAGCAGTAACGACGGGCAACCACATACTATTACCTTTACAACGTCAACGAACTTTTGCACGACAGGAAACGGATATGCTTATTATGAAAGTGGTCAATGTATCTGTAGCCTAAATGAAGATCGAAAAGACGGATTATCCCTCAATATTCCCGCAAGCGGATCAGTAATTTATAACCTAACCCGGCCTTCTCCCTATGGATATGCTTGTGGAACGTATCAAACCGATATGGGAATTTTAGCAGTTGATGGAAATGCTTCATGCAACCTGAAACAACCTGGGAACCCATACGCAGTAGCAGGATTATGTGAAACAGGAACAAATTGTACTGGCCCTACCGTAACACCTACTCGTACACCTACGCCGACTCCAACCCCTTCTCGCACTCCTACACCTACTCAAACTCCTACGCCAACTCTTACGCCTACACCGACGCCATCTACATATACTATTAAAGGTGCCGTCTTTAAAGATGCGAATAAAAATGGACAGAAGGATGCGTCAGAAACCACTTATTCGGAGAGACCTGGTATTACAGCGAGTCGTGGAACAGTGAAGACTAATGATGATGGAACATATGAAGTCAGTAATCTTACTGAAGGAACAGTAACAATTTCCTATACATCACTTCCTTCAGGATACAAAATGACTTATCCCCTCCCCCCATCTTTCCAAGTAACTGTTGGTCCTGGATCGAAATGTAATACCAATGGCGCGAGAGGTGCTAGTTGCCAATAGAACAACGCATTAACTATACTAAGAGGAGTATGCCACAGATAATTCCTACAAAAAAACATCACTATCTTCTACTCTTTCTTATCCTGACGCTCCCTTTTCTGGCAGGTATAGCATATTTTACTGGTTTTAATCAAAAAGCCTTTGCGGCTATCACGTTTGATAGTTCCAGCGGTCCAGTATGCAGTCAAGATTTGACAGGCCCTATTTCGTGGTCGCATACGACTGGAAACCAACCCAACAGGATACTGATTGTCGGTCTTTCTACCGGTGGCATTGGTCCTACTCCGACAGTTACTTATAAGGGCGCACCGCTCACTGAATTTACTTCCATCAATGGTGGTAACAGGCATAGTCTCTGGTATTTAAAAGATCCAGCGCCAGGGCCTGGTAATATTACGGTTAATATAGGTTCAGGCGTTCTTGGCGGAGCAACAACATACTAT
>JBGTMH010000053.1:0-30741 GCA_041743715.1 Patescibacteria group bacterium
AACTTTTATAAAGAGGTTGCATGTATTGAATGGTAATTAAAGCAATACTACCTATTAAAGCAGAGAACAAGAAACTTTTAGAAAAGCTAGGTGTATGAACGGCTTCCGTGATACTGTTTTTTATTTGCTTTAAGATCGTAAGATTGTTCACATAAAGAGGTGGTTGTTTAATTGTTAAAATTGCTAGTAAGGCAAGTATTGCTGTTCCGATTTCAGCATAAAAAGGAAGTCTAATATTAATTGTATATAAAAAACCTCCAGAAATAGTAGCTACAACTAAAAAGATATTAACAAAAAAATCTAATTTGCCCGCTACAGCTTTATAAGTATGTTCTTGACCAACTTCTTTTAGACTTTCATAAAGTAAAGCATAATTTGTGCCTTGCCTTAATGAGGTTCCTAGACCCATTAATGCATAACCTATCAGAAAAGGTACAAAATTGTTCCTAAAAGCGAATAAAGCAAGTCCGATTATTATTAAAATGTTACCTAAAACCAAAGCTTTTTTAAATCCATATTTATCAGCAAAAAGACCTGCAGGGGTAGAGCCCAAAGCTACTGCCATCATCCATGCAGAAAGGACTAATGAGACTTGGGATAAAGTTAAATTTAAGGAAAGCATATAAATCACTATTATTCCCAGTGTAAAACTATTATCATTTGTGATAACAGAAAACCAAATTTTCCAAATATTTTGTTTATATGCATTTTCTAGAGCCATTTCACCTTTAATCATAACAAAATTTTCTTCTCAAAAGAACTTTGGCAAAAATACACAGATAAAGAAAAGTGCAAAGCTGAACACCCGGAGGGTGACGACTAATGCGGGAAATACAAGATCGAAAAAATCTCCTACCGGAAGACGTTGCAAATGCAGTGGGAATATCTATTACATATTATGCTGGGATTGAAAGAGGGGAAGAAAACCCATCTATTGCAGTGATCGAACATATTTGTAAAGCATGGTTTTTGGTTATCATTGAAAGATAGTTCTAATCCAGTCTCAACAGCAACGCATTTTGCCCACAAAAATATTAAACAGTTAGTTAAAAATGGCTCGGTTGATAGCCTCAATAGTGATATAATCTCATTATGGAAAATATTGAGATTAAATTTCTTAGAATAATTCCTGAACGACTCTTTCAGAAGATTGATCAACTTCTTCTAGAAACTGAGAGCGGAAATAGAATTGGCGACAATTCCTCATTGCCGAAAGACAGACAAGATCGACTTTATAATAAGCATGATAGAGTTGGTTATGTTATTGCTTTCGATGAGCGAATTGTCGTCGGTATTATTATAGTTTTCAAAAGAGAAATCCAGTTGCATGGTGAAAAACTTATCCTTGGAGGGATAGGGGGTGTGTGTACAAAAAAAGAATATAGAAGAAGAGGCATTGGAACAGAAATGATAAAAGTGGCTAAAAAAAGTTTGGAAGATAGCGCATGCGAGGTTGCATTCTTAAGAACTGATACTCAAGATCCTCGTATGATAAAACTTTATGGTACTATTGGGTTTGTGATTCTAGGAAAGCCTGATACCTATAGAGGCAAATCAGGAAAGCAATATACAGACAAAGATGGGATGATTGCACCTATTTTATCACGAGAAAAATTTCAATAAATTTTATACAACACAATACCTTTCGACTTAGGCACAGGAACCTGGTGATCATATTCTATTGTAAAAAGTTCATATATTGTCCAGGGTCGCCAGCAATGAAATTTCTGATCAGTGATATAATATATTTTGATCTTCCCAACGCAACCATTCATCGATAACCTCTGGTAATTCATGAGAAGTAAGTAATGGTTTGCCGCGTGATGAATTTGCCAGTCCAAGCTTCCATACTACATTTCGTAGATCTCCAATAATAACAAATGCTGCCACAGCATTTTCATTCTTTTTATTAAATGGTCTAACCGATCGATATCCATCTAACCAACCCTTAAAGTAGTCTTTTGAAAACATCAAGACACCGTATGGTTCAATAGCACGCCAACTTTCTCCTGCACTATCAAAGTCAAAAACAGTGATGGTATCTCCGCTGCAATGAATATTATCAAGTGTTAGATCCATATGGCAAATACCTTTATCTAATTCTTGATTAATAATAAGCTTTTTTAGTCGTTCTCCTAATTCATAGATTTGCTCCCACCGGTTAACTTCAATAAGATGATTTTTCATTCTTTGCAACTGTTCGTCTATAAGCACTTCGGAATCATATTGCTCCCGGTTAATTTTAGAACTGAAGGTATCTGCGGCCTGGTGAATTTGAGCCCCAGCTTTGCCAAGAAGAATATAGGTACTGACATTAGGTTTTGGTTTTTCTCCCAGAGCCCATTCATAGAGTACTCCTATTCGATATTTCCCTTTTATTAAAAAAGTGTGAATATAACCATTTTTACCAATCACCGGCTTCATAACAGGTGCACCATTTTTTATTAGATGAAGGATTAAATCTACTTCCCATTGAACATCAGTCTCTGTCCGGTAAGGCTCATGATAAAGTTTAAGGGCAAACTTCCTGTTTGGTGTTGTAGCTAGAAAAATATCGTTTACTAGCGTATTGAGATATTCAAAGTTAACGTCTTTCAGTCCGTAATATTTTTTAAACGTATGTTCTAGCTCAGACTGAGATATTTCATCCATTAATTCATTATATATTAATATTTTTCTTGTATGTGTATAAACAGTTATTATTGACCAGGGTCACTAACTTTAGTTAGGCAAATCAGTTTTCTTTGACTCTCTTCTATTATTTGTCATTTCCATAAACGTATCTGCACTTTGCAGAAGAGTTATAAACTCTTCAACTTCATTTTCAGTTGTATGCTCAGGATTAAGAACTTCAAGAATTTTTTTGACATCATCCTTATCGTTGCTATCCAACTTATGAATTTGAGCATAATCAAGAGCTTTTATGACTAATTCTGTTTTTTTTATAGTTTTATTAGCCATATTTTTAATCGTCTGATTGTTATATACGGACTTTCAATAATAATCTCTTCTTTAGTTTCAAGCAAATTTCTCACTGGAACTTATCTAATGTAGTTTTAACTTTTTCGAGTAACTCCTCCATTTCAAACGGCTTTGCAATAAAGTCATCAGCGCCTGCTTCTTTCGCGGATTTGCCGACATCTCGACTCGCGGAAATCATAATGATGGGTATATGTTTTGTCGATGGATTTTTCTTTAAAAATTTACATATTTCTCGACCATCTTGCCCAGACATCCAGATATCTAACAACAACACATCAGGATACACCTTTTCCATATTATAAATTGTTTCTCCATAAACGGTTGTATCCACCTCATACCCTTCAAGTTCAAGCATCAATTGTATAGAATCAACAATAGCTGGATCATCATCGGCTACAAGTATTTTTTTCTTCATATCATTATTCGAGTTGCATCTCAGTATCTACTAAATCATTCTTTTGATTCATCACCTTTTGCTTTTTCAGGGGTAAATTAAAACAGAATGTTGAACCTTTTCCTTCCGTACTTTCCACCCAGATACGCCCTCCTTCCCTTTTAATAATTTCAGCAGACACATACAATCCCAGTCCGAGTCCGGGAAATGTACTTTGTGTAGGACCACTCACTCGAAAGAATTGCTCGAATACCTTATCTTGCTTATCCTTGGAAATGCCAACTCCAAAATCTTCCACACAAAGCGTGACTTTGTCTTTATTGAGTGCTGTCCTAAGGATAACTTTTTTTGAATGAGGCGAGTACTTTATCGCGTTGGTTATAAGGTTACTGAGTACTTGTCCTATGCGTTCGCGATCTGCATAAATACTTTTTGTTTTCGCAAGATCTACTAAAATTTGGTGATGCTCTGTTGTTATCTGTAATTCCTCAACAAGTTCCACAACCAACTCATTAAAATCAAAGTAATCTTCATGGAATTCGAGTCTTCCAGACTGGATCTTTGTTACATCCAGTAGGTCTTCGATCAAATTGGTAAGTTTGTTTATTTGTGCATCCATTTTCCCTAGTTGCTCGACTGCCTTTATATCACCTTTACGCTTAAATATTGACTGGAGGACTTGTCCATATGCTTTAATACTAGTTACTGGCGTTTTAAGCTCATGGCTGGCGATACCGAGAAAATCATCTTTTTGTCTCTCAAGTTCTTTTTGCATTGTGATATCGGTATTAGTCCCAAACCACCGTATAATCTCACCTTTTTTATCATTTATCGGAATAATCCGGGTAAGAAACGGACGAAATACTCCATCAGCACCTTTGAGTGGAAAGACCATTTCAAAGGCTTTACCACGAGTAATGGCTTCCTGCCATTTTTTTAGAACATGCGGTAATATACTTGGATCATGAATTGACTTCCAACCCCATCCTTTCATCTGCTCAGGTGTCGTACCGGAGTATTCGTACCATCGGGAGTTATACCAAAAAATGTATCCGTCCGCATTTGCCATCCACGCAAGAGTAGGCATATTATCTGCGAGTGTACGAAATTTCTCTTCACTTTCTTCAACTTTTTTTCGTGCTGCAACTTGTTCTGTTACTTCAACCGCATGAACCAAAATGCCATCCACCTTACCACTTTTGTTATATGACGGTTGATACACGAAATTAAAATAACCATCTTCCAGCGTTCCATTCCCTAATCTATCGAGTTTTACAAATACTTCATCGCCGTTAAATGGCTTTCCGCTTGTGTAAACATCATCTAATAATTCGTAAATTCCTTGTCCTTTGAGTTCTGGTAAAGCTTTACGAACTGTTTTCCCGATGAGTGAACGTTGACCAATAAGCTGCATGTATAATGGATTAGCAAGCTCATAAACATGATTCGGTCCACGAAGCACAGCAATAATTGCAGGTGCTTGCATTAGTAGATTATTAAGCCGTTTTTGTTCGCTTGCAATTTCAGCATTTGCGCGTGCGAGTTTTGTTTCTGCTCTTTTTCGAAATGCTATCTCCTTTTCTGTCCTTAGAAGTGCTGACTGCAATTCTCTTCTGGCGTTATTTAATTTGTATACTATTTCTTTGTGTTCAATAAGTGATTTTTCAGCTAATGTAAGACTTGCATTCGTTTGGAGTTCTCCTTGTTCATAGAGAAACACTGATGCCAGTAAAGGTAATACTTGCGTTAATTTTTGTACTTCCTGTTCTTTAACATTCCCTCCGAGCAAGACTATAGCTAAATCTTTCTTATAGATAATAGCACGTGCTTTTTTAAACGTAGACTTTTCAGGAAAAGGAAGCACACCGGTATATTTTTTTTGTTTTAAACATTTTTCAAGAAATGCTCTCCATTTGACACCATCAGGAAGCGTTTGAGGAAATCCAGGTGCGGGAAGAAGAATGTCTAACTGCGCATCTTTCACAAAGATAACGAGATCTTCGACGCCCAGCATTTCTGCAAACTTTTTTCCGATTTTCTCTCTTTGGGATTTATCGGATAACTTTCCGATTAATTTTAACATAGGAAATCGTGTTTAATCAGGAATCACACATACAACTGCTGTGCAGTTATGGAATCCATTAAATTGCCCATCAACTCGTGCTATTTGTCCATACGTATTGCATCCAACAAATTTAATATTGCCGAGTGCACTAGCAACCGATTCAAGCTCTGTATTAAATTCTTTTCCTGTTCTCAGTCTCGTTGCGACGCAATCAAATACTATAGCAACACCTGACCCTTTTGATTGCGTCTGTCTCACTGCATCGGCAGTTGCTTCTTTTGCGGCAGACGCTGCAGAATTCGCGGTTGTTTTCATAATACTGACAACTGTACCGCTAGGTATATCTGATGCACAAAGAATTGATCCGTCTTCGTTCAGTGCAAGCGGCACACGAAGTTTATAACCATTTACTGTTTTAATACCTATAACATTGTGGAGAAAAAAAGGTATTGGGTCTGAAGTGTTAAAGGTTTGTCCAGTAGCTTTAGCATGCTCCTTAAAAGCTTCCACAGCCGGTATCGCATTGAGACTGATAAGTTTCATACCATCTGCTTCCGTTACTCGCATCGGTACACTTGCTTCTTCCCAACCATGACGCACACCGATACCAAGTGGTTTTTTTGAAAGTATTTCAAGCCCGACAACTGCATTGGTAAACGCTTCAGTGTTTAGAAAAACATGGGTCTTTTTAAATTTTGCATCATCTCCTGCACCTCCTCCAAAAAATTGATACGTACCCGCAGTTAATAAATTCATTTGATCAATGAGTGCATCAGTATGACCCGCAAGTGCATCTGCAAGTATAAGTCCAGAGCGATAGGGGTATGTCTGATTGTCCATGCCTTTAAAGGACGAAATGACTGTTCTTGCTGCTTGATCCGGATTTTTACTAATATTTTTTCCAATACCAACATGAAACTGCATCTCATCATTTCGAAAAGCTATTGCACTAACTGAACCTTCTCCATGAGTGTTTGAAATGAATTCACCGGCCGAGGAACTACCAACTAAAAGTTTGGGTCCACATGTCTTTTTAATTGCTTTAAGTAGTTGCGAGTAATTATGCTTTGATGAAGAGAAAACAATGACGACATCCGGAGATATATTATTAAGTTGCTTGAGAATATCCGTGCCTATTGCCATTCCGGCTTGTTTACTATCTGATAGATCCGTATATACAACAGTCGAGGTTGCTTGTTTACTTTCCATTCTGTTAGTATCTTTATTAATCATTTGATGTAAATCTTCTTCCGTAAACCGCCAGTCCCCACGTGATCCAATTCTTACTGCCAGTAGCTGCTGTGTTTTTGCCCATCGTCGTATAGTTGCAGGATTAACCCCTAAAAAAGAGGCTGCTTGTTGAACATTCAATAATTCTCTTTTCATACTCCACTATCACTTACTATCAATAACTTTAACAATCTATCATAATTATTTAGTAATTGAAAGTCATAGTTATGTAATAATATATTCTATGCTAAGATTTGAACCAAGAGCTAAACATACAGGTGTAAGCACTCGGATTGGATTGTTATTAAATCTGTCGAGTTGAAAAACTCAATACGTTAATTTCACTCTAATTACATACACGTATTCATTGTCATTAGTAAGAGCCTTGGTATAGTTTATAAATTTTTCGTCACGATTATTTTTGTTAGTAACATAATAGAATGATTCACCGACGGATTTATTGTTAGCTTCAACTTTCATCTCAATATCTTTTTGTTCACTGTTCGTACACGTACTATCTTCCCATTCTGCTGTTGCTACTTTGCATATCCAGCCATCATGTGCTAATTCATTTTTCAGTTTAGCAAATGATTCTTTTGATGCTTGATAGTATCTTTCACCATGGTAATGTATATAATTATCTTTTTTTGATATGTTTGTTTCTAATATCTTTCCAGATACTTGGAGGCTGTTGAGTGTATCTGGCACAATCTTTTGTTTCATTACTTCTTTATCTTTTTCGTCCTCTTGCTTTACTGTGTCATAGACAAAAGCAAACACAAAAGGCAGTACGAATACAATTATTACAATGCCGAGTCTTTGAAAAGAAATATTTTTTTGTTTCCCCTTGGTAATATAATTTTTGTAGTGAGGAAAAATAAGTTTATTGATGATGTATGCCAGTATTATGCCAGTAAAGATTACGTTGCCTAACGCAAGTACGTAATATAAAATATCCTGGATTAAAAAGCCGAATGGTATGAAAGATAGGAAAAAAGTAGTTAGCAGAGAAGCTAATATATTAGGGAGAAGAAATATAAAAGCTATTAAGGCTGCAAATAAACCGATATCATAGTCTAAATCTAAAGATCTGAAGTAAGAGCTTGTAAGAAGTGTCAGAATTAATAGCGATATCAGATATGATGCTATCCCCCACAGTCCGCCGAAGATTATGACTTTTTTATTTTTTTTAACAAAGTTCATATAGGAGCGTTATACAGCTTCATAGTTGCATAGTGACCAGGTAAATAATAGTTTCCATTTTTCCTAATCAATAAGTCGCCAATGAATCTGTGTTAAGTCTAGTGGTTCTTTAAAAAGTTTGTCAATGCTTATTTGGGGTACACTGTTTTTATAAGAGAATATTACTGAGAATAGATAACCAAGAAAATACGTTTTGAACAATCTTATTATTTTTATTTGTTTTTTGCACCCATTATATTTAAAAAGATAGTCGCATTTTTAAGCTGATACATAAACTCATCAATTTCTTTTTCATTCATATGTTCAGGATCAAGTATTTGGAGAATTTTTCTAACATCTGTTCTATTATTTATATCTAAATTATGCTCTTTCGCATAGTCTAGCGCTTTCATGTAAACTTCTGATTTATCTTCACGTGGAAGGTCCATGTTTTTATTATAACAAATTTACCTATCCTTGTCGTAGAAATTTTGCCCGTACAGATCTTTTATAGCATCATTCATCTGTTGGAAAGAAACAGTGAAGGAAATCCCTTTTTCTTTTAAAAACACATCTAACTTCTGCAAATCCTCTTCATACGCAAAAGATACAATTAATTCAGCACGAGATTTATCCTTGTTTATAATCACCAATTTTTGGTTTTTGTATACTGGTGTCATACCATAACGGTCACTTGTGGTTGAGAAGAACTCTCTTCGTTCTATTTCAGAATAAGGTATATTTTTATAGTATTTATTTATATCTTCTTGGTTACTTGAAAGTTTAAATCCAGCTTTTTCACTATCTTGTTCGCGGATAATCAAATGGATAGATGCAATTGATGCAACAGGGTAAGACTTCCAAAAGATTTTATCTAAAAAAGAAAACCGAAGAAAAAAAGGTATACGATTATAACGAAGCCCTGTTTTAGAAATAGTGAGCATTGGACCTTTTGGATTTACAAAACGACCTGAGAGTATACAAACTAAAACAATGCTTAGTACAGTGAATAAATATATATTTTGCCATACGGGTATCGGACATGTTACAACATGTGGGTTTCGATTACCAGGAAAACAACTTTGTATAAAAAAGTCATCAATAATTATTGGAATGTAAACAATAAATGCAAAGAGTACTAGATTAAAATAATAATCTATGGGAAACCTTCGTATAAAAAACTGCACGTGAATGTGATATTTATTTTCCCGACTTTTATACATGCTGCTTGTATAGTTTAGGACAAGTTAGTAGCGATTGCAATTTGAATAGCAAAACAACTTATAGTATAATCTCGGGATGGCAGCATCAGAGAAAAATATTCTACGCAAACGTATAGCGGCAGTTAACGGCCTACCTCCAATAAGCGTTGACTATGAGGAATTAACGATTCTCTATAGACATTTCAATTTAATAGGAATAGATGAAAAGTCAGAGTGGGTGTATAACAAATATGTTGGAAGACATGCTGGGAGAGCACGTGTGGAGAAGAGTCAACAGACTTTTCAACTGGTTGAAAACTTACTCAACTGTAAACCAGTTACCAACTCGTATGGTTTATTTGCTCCAAGTTATCTCCATGCGTTAGAAGAACAAGCAGAGATTAGACCACTAGCGGATGGATATAGGTCACTTTTAGTTGGTGCCCTCACGCCAGATACAATAACTGAATATGCAGCCACTGTACGGAGAGTATATCATGGGGCATTTTGTAGTGTTGTCGATATAGAAGGGCATGATACCAGAAAAATTTCCCCAGACATTGCCCGCTATGTTGGTGGAGATGCATTGCATCTGCCATTTGCTGATGGATCATTTGATTCCCTCCATACAAACATATTGTTGGATCAATTTGGAGATGTACACACTGGTAGAGATCAAAGAAACGAATTTTTTTCAGAGGCATGGAGAGTACTCAGACCAGGGGGAAGATTGATCATGATGGAAAAGAATGACTATAACGGTGTGGTTTTAGGAGAGTTACAAAAAGCAGGATTTCCCCGTGTGACTGCTGAGCAAGCGCAAGAATTTATATCGAGAAGACTAATGGAACGCTATCTTGGGATATTACCCACTAATAATAAGGAAGATCGAGATTATAAAAGAAATACAGATCCGTCTCCAGAAGAAAACCTCATAGTTGCTAGAAAAGATTTACCTCCATCGAAACGAGCTAACTTGACATAGCTTTTAGTGAAGTCATATCGATGACAAAACGATAATTCACATCACCTTTTCTCATCTTCTCATAAGCACTATTAACATCTTTGATTTTAATAAGTTTTATTTCAGAAAGAATATTGTGTTTGGCGCAGAAATCAAGCATTTCCTGGGTTTCTTTCAAACCACCAATATAGGAACCGGCAATACTTCTTCTTCTCCCTGCAAGTAATCTTCCATTAATTCCGGAATCGATTGTCCCTAAGACACCGACAATAGTTAACGTTGCATTTGTTTTGAGTAATTGGATATAAGGATTGAGATCATGTGATGTCGGAACAGTACTCAATATAAAATCGAATGTTGCGGTATGTTTTTGCATTGCTTCCGAGTCAGTAGAAAGGATCACTTCGCTTGCGCCTAGACGCATGGCCTCTTTTTTTTTCTTAGGAGATGTTGTAAGAACTACTGCAGTTACACCCATGGCTTTTGCTATCTTGAGCGATATATGCCCAATACCTCCAAATCCAACAATACCAACTTTTTGACCTTTACGTACGTTCCAGTGCCGCAGCGCAGAATAAGCAGTCGTTCCCGCGCATAGAAGCGGTGCCGTTCCAGCCGGATCAAGAACAGGTGGAATTTTAAAAACAAACTTTTCTGTTACAACAATTGTATTCGAATATCCTCCAAAAGTAACTTGACCGGTCTTTCTCTCTTTTCCATTATAGGTACTTGTTGGTTTATTTTCGCAATAATTCTCCATTCCTTCTGCACATGCTTGGCATTTTTGACAAGAATCTATAATGGTGCCGACTCCGACGAGATCACCTTTTTTAAATCGTGTCACTTGTTCACCTATTTTCGCCACTTTACCAATAATCTCATGTCCCGGGACAATAGGATAAATCGTATCATGCCAATCGTCATATACTCTATGGACATCTGAATGACATACACCACAATAGAGTATATCAACTTGCACATCATGAGACCCGACACTTCGACGTTCAAATGAAAATGGAACAAGTGGTGAAGAAGAATCTTTGGCAGCATATCCAAAACATTTAATCATACGCTGCTATAATATGATTATTTATCTTTCATGTCAAGTTGCCGAAGTCACTGTCTAAACGCTCGATACCAACTATCAGTACATACTTGGATGAGTTATTTCTGTTTGCATACGTATTCCTTACTTGTTATATCTTTTCGATCTGTTATTATCTTCTAATGAAAATAGCAATCGTTGGATCAGGAAATATGGCGAATGGGATCGGAACAAGAATTGTTGCAGGAAAACATTTTCTTACCATCTATGATAAGAATGCTGATAAAGCGAAGGCATTAGCAAAAAAACTCGGGAATGACGTTAAAGGAGAAAAATTAGCAGACATCATAGAAGGTGAAGTTATAATCTTTGCTCTTCCTTACCAAGCAATCTTAGAAGTAATCGAAAAATATAAAAAGCAACTTGCGGGTAAGATTCTTGTGGATATTTCCAATCCAGTTAATTTCAAAACCTTCGAACTTCTCCCTCCAGATGATAGCTCTGGAGCCGAAGAAATTGCAAAAAACCTGCCAGTTGGCGCAAAACTAGTCAAATCTTTTAATACAACATTTGCAGGGACACTCGTTACTGGTGTTGTTGATGGGAAAAAACTTGATGTATTCATAGCAGGAGATGATAAAGAAGCAAAAAATGTTGTCAAACAAATAACATTTGATGGTGGACTTCGCGGAATAGATGTTGGACCATTAAATCGCGCAAAGCACTTAGAAGGTATGATGCTTATTCAAATGTCACTTCAAGAAAAACTCGGAACAAAATTTATGAATTCTATTAAACTACTTCAATAAATGTTGATGGAAGAAACACCCTCTACCCGATTTTAAATTGTAAAGACATCATAAAGAGTTAGTTGTGTTCTTTTCCAATCCAGGAAAACTATGCATGAAATTAAAGACTATTTTGTTATTGGAGATTTACACTCCGCGGCGCTTATTTCAAAAAATGGATCAATAGATTGGTTATGTCTTCCTCACTTTGATTCTCCAAGTATCTTTGCAAAACTACTTGATAAAAAAGCTGGAAGTTTTTCCGTAGACTCAAAAGGATACTCAGTTACCTCACAATATAGAGAAAATACTGCTATTATAGAATTTAAATTTAAGAATAAATATTCCGAGTATATCCTCGACGATTTTATGGTTCCCCAACCCAAAAATACATGCGACACACATTTTTTAGTACGTAAGTTTAAAGGGATACATGGGAAATCAGATATAAAACTTTTTTTCGAACCCAAAGCAAACTATGGAAAAGAAGTTTTTTCAGAAGAAAAATCATTACAAAATGAGGTTACTAGCTTCCCAAAAGATGTACCAATTGAACCAGGCATCATATTAAATACCGGGAAGGAGAAAATTATTCTCTTTGTTCCAAAAGATGCAACAATTGAATTACAAGACAATCAATATGTAATTTGTTTTTCACTAATAGAAGGAGAGACAAAGTCTCTTGTTTTTGAATATACGGATGAACTAAATAAGAGCATATATCGGGGCCACGAACTAGAAAAAGAAACCGAACATTTCTGGAAAGCATGGGTTGCAAAAGGGAAAATTTTTGATTTTTACAAAAAACCGCTTATCCGATCAGCAATAACTCTAAAGCTAATGCAGTTCTACCCAACAGGTGCGCTTGTTGCATCCCCTACAACATCGCTTCCGGAAGAAATTGGCGGAACTCGCAATTGGGATTACCGTTATGTATGGATCCGGGATGCTACGTTTACACTGTACGCATTCTCAGTTCTGGGATATCGAGAAGAAGCAGAGAAATTCTTTGGATTTATTCAAACAATTACTGAGAAATTATCCAAAGATAATTTTGATGTTTCGCTTATGTATACAATTACAGGCGACCCAGTTCCAAACGAACAAACATTGGATTATTTATCAGGGTATAAAAACTCAAAGCCTGTGAGAATAGGAAACGGTGCAAAAGATCAATTTCAGCTTGATGTCTACGGAGCACTTATTGACTCATACTACTTTACTTTCAAGCACAACAAAGAGAAAAAAAAGCTCCATACAGAGTATATTGTAAAACTTATTCATAAAATTGAACAATTATGGCAAAAACAAGACCGTGGAATTTGGGAAGTAAGAACTGGTGATAGACACTTCACATATAGCAAAGTTATGGCGTGGGTAGGAGCGGATCGGGGAGCCAGGCTTTTTGAAATGATGAATCGGGACAAAGATGCTTTAGTATGCAAAGAACTTGCATCGGAGATAAAGGAATGGATTTGGAACAACTGTTATGACAAAAAACGCCAGGTGTTCAAACAGCATCCTGAAACCCAGAATCAAGACGCAACAAATTTTCTTTTTGTTCAACTACAATTTCTCAATAAACATGATCCAACAACTCGCGTTATTATTGAAAACACCTGTAAAGAATTATCTTTTAAAGATGTTTTTGTATACCGCTATTTGACCGGGGATGGTTTACCGCGAGGTGAAGGTGCGTTTCTTCTTTGTACTTTTTGGATGATTTCAGCCTGGGCAATTTTAGAAGATACAAAAAAAGCTACAAATTTATTGGGTAAATTTGAAAAATATTTGAGCAAAAATTTTCTGTTGTCTGAAGAAATAGATGCAAATACGCAAGAGTATTTAGGAAACTACCCACAAGCATTCTCTCACCTCGGATTTATCATGAGCGCATATTATATTCAGCGATATAAAAAAAGAAAAGATAAATAATTGATTCATTTTTTTATTAACAATCGGTTAAAGTTGAATTCGTACCTTTAAAGAGTTCAGCATAATTTCAATATCAATATTGACATGTGTAACTATTGTTAATAAAATTCTTACGATGAATGAAAGTTTTCGATCGAGAATAGATAAGTTTATATTTCCCCAAGACGTTACACCAACACCTGAGTTGCCTATTTTAGACACTCCTTTCAAAGTGAGAACCCATCGATTATTCAATTTATATGGACTTGAATATGCTCATACACCAAAATCATTAGTGCGGGAAATTAAAACAACCGCTTTTCAAAAGCCGGATAAATGGTATGCTCAAGACTGTTTTGGTAATAGTTCCCAATCTACTATAAAAGTTGAGAGAGACCAAATAGAAGTTTATAAAGAATATGTAGCGTTACCAAACAGTTATCCAATGCTATTAGTTGCAGATCAACCAGATCGGATTTGTGACACAGTCGTTGTTGGACAACACTGCAGATTTCCTAGCCATGACGTTGCATATATGAATCAAATCCTACGTTTTGCTCGACAAAATTTGCTTATGTATTACGTTACAATATATGATGGCAAATCTGAAGGATCATATTTAACAGCTACGAATCAAACACAACTCATATTGGCAAAAGGAACAATGAGAATATTAATGAAAAATTTGTTACGCATTCGAGGCAATTAAGAATAAAGAACTTCTATAAATTTATATACTTAGGCTAAACCTACAAAAAAATTTTCACTCCTCCAAAAGAGTAAACCGAGGAACTCTCTTTCCATTTATTTGTACTTTTTCCAAAAACATCCCTTTCGGTCTTGCCCAGAGTTGTCCTTTTTTATACCCTTTATATTCCTCCAACTTTTCGTAAATTACTAATTCTTCTTTCGTTTCAGTATGCAGAGCGACACCTATTACTCTGACCAAGTGATTTTTATAATGAGTATACTTACCACCTATCTTTATCTTTTGCATTTTATTATTTTAGTAAATACATAAAAAGGTAACAATCTTGATATCGTAACGAGTAACTATTCATTGACAACCATTCATACGCATGGAATACTTATGATATGGATGATCGAACTTCAATTTCTCAGGAATCAAACGAACAACAGACATCTCCAACACCAATTGGTTCCCCTCCTCAACTCAACCAGCCATCTCAACCGCAAAAGAATATAAATATGAAATTGGCAGTTGCAGGGCTCTTAATCAGCATCATTGCAATTGGTATATTTTATATCCTGTTATTCACAAACGCCACAAAAAGTGATAATACGACAGTAATTACTCCTCCAGTAACACCGGCAGTGACTCCTACTATTACTCAATCATCCTATACCATACCAGACGTGAACAAGTTAACGACTCCAAAATGGAAAACATATAGACACGAACGTTATGCATTTGAATTTAAATTTCCACCAAAAGTTTTTGCCAACGACTTTCCAGAGTCAGATGGAACTTGGTTTGGTCTACTGCCTTATAGTTCAGAAGAGCAGCCAGAAACAGAAGAAGACCTAGGCGGCGGACTTATTGTTATGATACAAAATAAAAGTTATATAGATGAACTATTCGACCCGTCTGCGCTTGATTTACAAAAATCAGCAATAAGCGATTATCGGGATGAAAAAATAGAGATAGATAGAAAACAAGGACGTATTATAAGTGGATATATCGAAGAATCGAATACGAAAGTACACCAAAGAAATATGTACATTCCAATTGAAGATAAATATATTTATATCGATTATATCGAAAAAGTTATCAGTAAAGAAGAATTCGACCAAATCCTCGCCACATTCAAATTCTCAACTCAACAACCAACACCAGTTAATTAATAGTGTACATATTATTTTTTAAGCTTTCCACTATGCTCCCAGAGATTTTTATAAAACATTTTCATCACTTCAGTAAATTCCCGACTCTCCACTAAAAATCCAAATCCTTCACGTTTTGATGAAGAAAAGACAGTCTTATCATCGTAAATTACCATAGAAAGTGAAAAGGTATATTCAGGTGGTATATAGGCAATTTCTGTAAGCGCACGTCCGTATACAGTCTTCCTTTGTTCCTCCCATATCTGTTCACTATCTTTCTCAATTGGCCGTAATGATCTAATTTTAATTCCCTTTTTGAGACGTTTCTTAATAATGGCTTTCATGAATTTTTCACCGAGCATTTTGTTTAAATCATGCGGAGAAGCAAGATGCCATGCTTCTTTTTTTTTCGCGCTGGCGAAGCCGCTGTAGACTCCCTGCATTGCCTTACGTCCTTGGTAGAAAGTTATATTGGATTGAAAACTCAGTTCCCGATCTAAATTTAGCAGTTGCGGTAATACTGATTTTGCCAGATCTAATCGTTGTTTTGAGATATCTAGCAAATTTTTCGGGGATGATGCAGCGATCAACCGACTCTTTTTAACAAATTGATAATAAATAAGCCCCTTTATTTCCAAACTTTTAATCACATCGTAGATATTTGGACGCTTAAGTTCTGTTCTTACTGCAATTTCAGTTGGAGACAAGGGACCAGTTTTTAACAGTTGCAAATACACGAGAGATTCCCGTTTTGTCAACCCAATACTTTCTAATACTTGTTCTAAATCCATATATGTATTCCCTAAGGATACGATAATGTATTGTATTATACGGCATGAATGTTGTCAATAAGTATAAACGTATATTGGATTTGACTATATTTGATGAAATTGAACTACAATAACTTTTATTAAATGACTATATCAAAGTCAATCATAAAATCTATTGTTATTCAAAACTTATGCATTTTGAATATCTTAAAAAGGAAAAATCAATGTTATGACAAAAGAGGACGATATAGTGTTTCCAGAAAGCTTACTAAAACCAACGCCTTCACTGGCAGATGTTCTCCAATATTTTGGCAATCTTACAGAAAAAAAACGATGGTCCATCATTAGAGCAGAATTTGAGAGAGCTGCAGATTGTATAAGGCAAGGAAAACCAGTGTTGTTCTTTATGGCGGAAAATACAAAAGCGGGTGGTCCTCATGCTGTACGAGCTTTATATGATCCACAAAATAAAATAGCACACGTGGAACCTCCTCAAGAAACACTACAAAAAGGCGTACGTTTTCCGACGATATGTCATACACTTGAAGCTATTGCAGCCACAACAGGATTAGCATTTAACCATGATGATAATTTTGACCCAGGTGGACAAACTGTCTATCCAGAAAAGAAACTACCCTATCCAGAGCTTAATTTTGTCCCAGTATTGGGAGAATTACCTGATAATCCTGAGATTATAATAATTCCTTTAACAGTTACAAGTACAACAAACGACAATTTCATTATTTTTCATACACAAGAAGGAAGCTATTTTAAGTCCTACGCCTACACGTATTAAAACTGTAATGTTTTGGGGGGCAGGAGATAAAAGTTCCATGACAGCAGCAGATGAGGAATTGTTAGACCTAATTTTTCCGTTACTAGAAAGTCTGGCAACTATGCATAAGCATGGTAGTGAACTGAGCATCATTATAGCGGATGTGCATATTGCGCAAAACGGTCACGGACGTTTATCTCGTAATGATGTGCAGTTGGACGATGCACCCAGTACCTACTTGAGGGAGGTCACACAAAGATTTGCAGAACAAGACGCGAGCTATAACACAAAAGGAACTCCAATTAGTATTCATGTCAGTGATTTAAGTGATATATATAGAGTGCATAATCTTCCTTTTTTAATTGATAGTAATAATATTTCAAACGAGGATCGTGATGTAGCAAGTCGTTATGCAAATTTTTTACTAGGTAATGCAGAAAAGCATAACAAGGCGAGAGTAGCACCAGAAAAATCAGTACTTTTATATGTCGCACGGAGAAGAATGGAGCAGATTATCTTAAGAACAGAATTTCCCAATGCTATTTTAATTGCGACAGGGGGCCGAACCGGAGCACGTGATGTAATCTTGCCTTCAGGTATGCCCGGAATATTTTCTGGAAAAGAAGCACCTGCCCCTTGGTTTAAACAATAGTAATATGAAAAATTCTCGATCAATTTGGATGCAAGAACTAATCAATGAAACAATATTTTACACCGTGACAAAGTGGCAACGCAGAGGTTCGATTTCCGTTAGCGGCACCTAAATTTTTTAGCCTTATTTTATAGCATCAAAGTACATCAACCCGAGCGAGAGTTCGAACTGCTAAAACAGTATACAGACTTGTTAATTGACCTGAAAACTGCAATGATGTATTATCATTTTATGGATATAGCAAAATTAGAAGAAATAAAAAAGAAGATTTTACCAATACTAAAAACTGCTGAAGTAAAAAAGGCAGCTTTATTTGGTTCTTATGTAAGTGGAGATAACACAAAAACAAGTGATATCGATATTCTTGTTGAATTACCAGAGAATGCGACATTGTTTGAGCTGGGAGGTTTGAAAGTTACTCTTGAAGAAGAACTAAAAAAGAAAGTTGATGTAATTACATATAAAAGTATTTCACCGATTATTAAGGAATCCATATTGAGCAATCAGTATCCTTTATTATGATAAAAACCCCTCTTTTGTATATTACACATATTTTTGATGCAATTAAGTCTATTCAAACTCAGATGCAAGGAATTACAAAAGAACAGTTTGAAGGTTCAGAATTAATACAAGGATTTGTTGAAAGAAAACTTGAGATTATTGGTGAAGCGACAAAACAAATCCCAGATGATTTTAAAAAGAATCATCCAAATATTCCTTGGAAAGATATGGCCGGGATGAGAGATATACTAATTCATCAATATGCGGAAGTAGATGAAGATATTGTGTGGAAAACAATAACACAGAAAATTCCTCCTTTAAAAAAACATATAGAATCTATTGTAAATGAAATTTCTAGATAAATTCAACTATTATTGTTAGATCTTCACACGAGCTTTCGAAAATCAAACGTAAATGTTCCCAGAAAGCCAAAGATCGTTCGAATAGACACGCATTCGGGTCTCATTCTGTTATTTTTTAAGCTTTCCGCTATGCTCCCAGAGGTTTTTATAAAACATTTTCATGACTTCGGTAAATTCGCGACTATCAACTAAAAATCCAAACCCTTCTCTTTTTGATGATATAAAAGCCGTTTTATCATCATAGATTAGCATTGAAAGAGAAAATGTCTCTTCCGGGGAAACATATGCAACCTCTGTTAGTTCTCGTCCGTATTGTGTTCTCGTTTGTTCTTCGTATTCGCTTTCTTTTTCTGCTGGGCGTAAGGATCTAATTTTAATTTTTCTTTTCAGACGTTTCGAAATAACTTCTTTTACAAAATCTTCACCGAGCATTCTATTCGTATCTTCCGGTGACCAAAGATTCCAAGCTTCTTTTTTCTTCGCATTTGCCATACCATCAAATAGTTCCTGCATGGCCTTTCGCCCTTGGTAGAAAGTAATATTTGATTGAAAACTCGGCCCTCGATCTAAATCCATTAACTTAGGTAATAATGATTTTGCGAGATCAAACCGCTGTTTTGAGATATCAAACAAATTTTGTGGAGATGAGGCTGCAATGAGTTTGCGTTTTTTTATAAATTGATAGTGAATAAGCCCCTTCTTTTCTAGACTATCAACGACATCATAGACATTAGGACGCTTTATGCCTGTTTTCTTTGCAATTTCAGTTGGATATAACGGACCGAGTGTTAACAATTGCAAATACATAAGCGATTCGCGTTTTGTTAGTCCTATTTGTTCCAATTCACTCGCTATGTTCATAAGTGTATTCCCTAGAGATACGACAATTCACTATACAATGAGGCACGAAAATAGTCAAGTCATAAAAAAGTTGACGTTATTTTTAAAAAGTGCTCTACAATTTACATTATTAAGAAAGCCCAATTTGAAATCTATAATGATGCGTTATAATAAAAATATAAAAAAAGAAGGAAAAATAATAAGTGAAAATCTGGCCAGTTTTCAGGACATTGTGCAGTCACTTCTGTTCAAAAAAACTATGAGAAATATTTTTGGCGATGAAGATGTTGAAATTATTGCACGGCCTGCATGTTATATTATTCGAATTAAATGTGAAAATGAAAAAAAGAAATAAGCTTGACAACTCAGAAGTAGTTAGAAGAATTATTGTGCTTCCACCACACGGATTTACTGCAGATAGAATTGACCTATTAAGTCCTCATCCGGAAGCCCGAAAAGCACGGATAAAAATTTTTGGTAAAATTAACCCAACGAAAAAAGGATTTAAACCCCTTATAAAGGAACTACGATTTGATTATTCTTTGACACGAAACATTCTGACAGAAAAATCTTCGGCGTATGCTACATATTCTGAAAAGTACTGCGGGAGGCAACTCAAATCATGGAAAAACTGGTTTTACGTTGTGAAAGAAAATGGGATGGGTAATTTTCATAACTTAATTAATATTAGTGACGAATGGGTAATAGTGCTTTTAGAAAAAGACTTGCTTGATCAAAAAACTATAAATATAGTACCCCACCTTAAAAAATTACCTCAGTTGTTGCAAGAAAAAATAAATAAAATTGAACAATCAGGTGATGAAATATTTCGTAATAAGGCATTGATTTCTGAAGCTCTCCAATTCCCTGATGAAATTTTAATTCCTATTTTTATTCAAATGTTAAACGTCCAGGAGACAGGGAAACACGAAAATTGTACATTTTTTGCCTTGTTGCTCAAGCTGGCAAAGAACAATAAGGATCTAGTTCTGAAAGAAGTAAAACAAGCAATGACTTTAAAAACAGCTCCAAATTATTATTTAGAAGATCTAGAAAGGAAATTAACCAAGAATTACTAATTATTTCTCTAACCTAAAATACCCCAACGAAAAAGCGACTCCTGGGAGAAATCTGATGTGGACTTTTCCTAAAAATTTATTTGGTCCGGTTTCGACAATTTCGTCGAGTATGAATCGTAGCCACAGTGGATTACCATCGATGTTGTAGTCGATCTTGAAGACTTTTTTGTTTTTGTCTTGTATCCCTTGACCGACGTATGTTTTGAATGGATATTTTTTGACTATTTTTTCCTCTTCTTTAAAATTGTTAATTCCCCGCTCATCTTTACCCTGAAATTCTTTGCCAATCCAAGCAGTTTTCAGATTTACCGATCCTTTAAATATTCCATTAGGTTCTTTTTTAGGAATGTTCCCTTGTAAAAAATCTTGTTGTTCTGAGGCTGTCTGTATCTTGTATGTTCTCATCGTTCCAAATGTTAAAATAGTTGAGATGATCACTGACAAAATAGTAATTGCAATGAGAATTGGCATACTTTTTTCTCTACCGATAGTATGATTACTTAAGAAAAATAAGTCAATGTATATAAAACGTTTGTGATAAACTTATAAAATCTATGTTGTCTCCAAAAGGACTGGTCAAAATACTTAAAAAACCGAAGAAGCGGTGGTATACGTTAGTTTTGCTTATTGCGCTCGGAGTGTTTATATATGGATTTCTTGATCTTGATGAATCAGTTGGATTTAATGCGAAGAATTTTTCTGGGTGGTTATCACAACTTGGACCTCTCAGTATTCTCATGTATCTTCTCCTCATGATTTTAGCTGTCGCAACACCTGTCCCTGATTCAATTGTCACTGTCGCGGGTGGATATTTATTTGGTCTTGTACTTGGAGGACTATTCTCATTAACGGGTGCATTGCTGGGAACAACCATAAATTTCCTCCTTGCCCGGAAATTAGGACGTAAATATCTTTATAAAAAATATCCAGAACAAATAAAGATTATAGACGAATATAGCAAAAAATTAGGATGGCAAACAGTCGTTATGATGCGGTTGCTTCCGAGTGTTTCGTTTGATATTTTAGGATATGCTGCTGGCATTTCCACGATGCGTTTGAGAACGTATCTTCTCGCAAATATCGTAGGAATGCTTCCTACAACATATCTGCTTATTTCAGTAGGATACAGTGTCAAATCACATGCTTATTTTACAGCGGTTATCGCGTTTATCATAAGTTTGGTTATAATTATAGGAGGAACTGCAACGATTCGAAAAATGTATCCGAAAGAAACAAAATTTCCCAACACGAAATAGGGAGGGCTCACAAATTATGCGCTTCTCCATTGAGAGGCAAGATAACTGATTCTATATTCAGATCATACTTTACTTTTTCCGCAAACCCACGACGTTGCTCAGTGTCACCGTGAATCAAAAATACTTTTTTTACGCCTTGCATGTGTCCCAGCCAAGTAAGAAGTCTCGGTTGATCTGCATGTGAACTCATCGTTTTAATTTCTCTGACTGAGGCGCGGATTTTAATATGTTTATCATAGATCCATGCTTTTCTCGCTCCATCCATAATTTTCCTACCGAGCGTTTCTTCAGCTTGATACCCCACAAAAAGTATTCTTGTTGATTTCAGCGGTAAATAATTCAACGCATGATGGAGGATGCGCCCACCCGATAACATGCCTGATCCCGCGATGATCACTTTGGGATCCATGGCTTTAATGATATCTTTACTATCCCGCGCTTCAAGCGTGACAGCAAGTCCTTCAAAACCAAAAGGGTCATCGGTATGACTTTGTAATTCTTTGTTATAAAATTCTCGAAATAATCCGAAAATCTCAGTTGCCCTGATGCCCATGGGACTGTCCATGAATATAGGCGTGTCGCGTCGGATTTTTCCATCTTTTTTTAAATGATGAATCCTATGAAGTATTTCCTGCGTCCTTTCTAACGAAAATGCTGGGATAAGCAGAACGCCACTTGTTGCTTCTATAGCATTTATTTCTTCTCTGAGTATCTGCGTCGGATCCTCCTTTGGGTGGATTTTATCACCATAGGTTGTTTCTATCACCACAAAATCTGCCTCCCGGCTGTATTCTGTCGGTTTTATGATATCTTCAGGTGTATTTCCTAAATCACCACTGAATACGATTTTTTTACTATCAGTTTTATCGACGACTTCGATACTCGCCGAGCCGAGAATATGTCCGGCGTCTTTAAAAGTTAACTGAAAAGGACCTACAGTGACTTGCTGGTTATATTCTACAACCTCAACCATTTGTAGAACTTTTTGCACTTCTTCAGGTCCATAAAGTGGTACATAATCTATTTTTTCTTGCGCAATTTTGGCTGAATCGTTCAGTATCACCTCAATCAAAGCATAGGTTGGAGCAGTCATATAAATTTTTCCCCGAAATCCACCGTACACAAGCAGTGGTAGTCTTCCACAGTGATCCAAATGTGCATGTGTCAATGCAACTCCTTTCACCTGTGACGGTTTAAATGAGAGTGGTTGATAGTTGAGATCGGAAACCTCCTTGGGACCTTGGAACATACCAAAATCTACCAAAAGCTGACTTTCATCTTGTGCTGTAAGCAGATACGAGGATCCTGTCACCTCACCAGATGCTCCTAAAAATGCAATTTTCTTCACGTAATAAAAGTATAGAGTGTTCTTAGGAAGATTGCTAGTGCGAGGCTTCTGAAACTGTATTCTGCGGATTACCTTGTAAAAATCCTTGGATATTGCTGATCGTTACATCCAAAATCTGGTGAACTGATTCTTTACTATTGAAACCGTTGTGTGACGTATACAATACATCGTCTCGTGATAAAAGGATATGATCAAGAAGTTGGGTTCTGATGTCACAAGATTTGAAAAATTCTTCAGTCAAAAGCTCCCGTTCTTCCTTTAAACTACACTCTTCTTCCAAGACATCAAGCCCCACTCCTTTCAAAATTCCCATTTCCAAACCTTCAAGAATTGCCTGGGTCTCGACCAGTGGTCCTCTGGCGGTATTGATAAGGATACTTCCTTTTTTGAACAGCTTTATATTATCTTTATTGATGATGTGATGGGTTTCTTTGTTGTGAGGAAGATGAAGCGAAACGACATCAGAGTTGGCAATCAATTCTTCAAGTGTTGCGGCTTTGACATTTCCATCTTGCAAATTCTCAGGATGTCTTGTGTAAACGAGCACATTCATCTCAAAAGCAAGAGCTAGCCTGATTACTTTATCCCCTATTTTCCCAGCCCCCACAACACCGAGGGTTTTGCCTGCAAGATCAAATCCTGTCAGATCATTTATATCAAAATTCCCCCGCCTACTCCGTTCAATTGTCGGGATAAGCTTGCGGCTTATTGCCAAAATAAGAGCAAATGTATGCTCTGCTACGGTATGTGCGCCATATGTAGGGACATTCACAACCGTTATTCCTTTTTCCTGACAGTAAGCAAGGTCAATATGATCATATCCTGTTGAACGCGTCGCAATAATTTTTAGATTTGGAAATTTACTTAATACTTGGCTCGTCAATTCTGAATAGATAAAGGTAGAAATAACAGAGACTTGATATACATCAGGATTTTCCTCCTCATGTGCTTTTTTCATGGTAGAAAGAATAGTCGCATTTTGAAATGCTTTTTGTATATAGTCGACCTCCCACTCCTCAAGTTCAAAAAAAGCATACTTGTCCATGTAATTATTGTAACGCATCTGCCATAAAAAAGTAATATCCCCCGTACTTTACCATTTCCTTACCATATCCTAAACCAATTCTATTAATAACCATGCTACCATGCAGGTAATGTCATCTCAAAGTGGCGGAGGCGAAGTAGCAAGGGGCTCTAGTGAAACTTAATCCAAAGCCGAGAGGTGACAATTTATTGGTATCTCTCCCTCCTATCCTTCTAGACATATGGTTATTAATTATAAAATATGGGCCTAAATAAAGTTTGACGCAACTTTTTGGATAGTGGTATAATTCCTCCATGACTGAAGGCAATCCAGGCTCCCGCCGTACCCGGGATCAAACCGACAAGCCATATCCTATGGCATCACCTGTATATCCCGAACTGACCAGACCCATAGAAAATGCACCAGCAGCATATCACGTGTTATTAAAAGCAATAACAACTCGTATGCAAACGGTTCATGATCTATGGAAACAGGCACGTGGTTATGAGGGTACGTCCTGGAAGGAAATACATGCAAAACCTGAGATGACAGAGGGTAAGGACCGGGATATAGCAGTCGGTTTTGTTGATTTTGAACCTCAATGGCAGCAAGGTACTTTATTGGGAGGTACTGAATTTAATTTAGTGTCATTAGATAGACCAGCCGCAGAGGTCGAGTATTGGGGTGAAGACTATGCAGCACGACTTGATGCACAATCATTAGAAGAAAATATTGCCTCTCCATTCAAAACGTTCGCAGTTTCCACAAAACTGAAGGATAAAGTCGAAAACTGGATTATATGGATTATACCAGGTACTCTGCCCTACGCAGTTAATACTACAGACACCGTATATCTTAAGAAGGCTTCTGATGACCCTCGAGCTGTAAGACATGTAACTGAAATATTTGGTGAAGATGCAGCACCCCGTTTATCCGAAGCTGAAATGTCACTACTAGCAGATGCCATTTTGAAAACACCGGCTAAAATCGGTGAGGTATAAAAATGGTAGTGGAATAATTCTAGAAAGAAATTCTAAGAGCAAATAATTGATGTACTTTAAATATCCTTTCATGCCGTCCTATCGTTGACAAGATAGCATAAAACTGATATTATAGGCTTGTTTTCTGCGAGACAGAATTCTTTATATATTAAGTATGGTCATTTCAAATCTTACTTGTACAAAAAACAATACCACAGTCACGCTCGCTGCTGATTTAGCTTTCCGTGGGAAAAAAATAGAACGTGCATATATCTCGGTTGATAAAAAATACGAATCATTCGTAACACACGACGCGAGTCCATTTCTTGCAGTTGCTCTCCTCCCTTGCATGAAAACCAAAGAAAATATTTACATTGATGCGCCTGTGTCTTCCAAACTTCTCTCGAATACCAATCTCATTATGTCACTCGTCAGTAAATGGAATATTGGTCTGACCGAAATTAACATACGTACAAAATCAACCACAAAAGACAATGCTAAGCCAAAATATACTGGCACATTTTTTACAGCAGGTGTTGACTCCTTCTATACGTATCTCAAACATGCCAAAGGTTCTAAAAAAATTACTCACTTTATTCTTGTCCATGGATTTGACATACCACTTTCAAATAAAAGTTTTTTCAATAAAGTTAAATCAACAGTTGAAAAAGTAGCAACTGAAGAAAAGATTAACGCTATTTTTCTTGAGACCAATATCGGTGAGATCGTCGAAAAAAGACTGTTGTGGGAATTTTCCCATGGAGGTGCATTGGCAGCAGTAGCACTTTTTCTTAGAAACAATATTAAGACAGTCCTTATTTCAGGTGCTGTCAAAAACGATCAGCTTTTTCCTTATGGAACGCATCCTGAACTGGACAAGCTCTGGTCAACCGAGAAAATGAGTATAAAAAGTGTTGGAGGAGAATACGATAGATTAGGAAAAATAAATGCCGTTGTGAGTAAATCCCCACTCGCGCTGAAATACCTTAGAGTATGCGCCCAAAATCTCAAAGGCAAATATAATTGCTCACGGTGTTTTAAGTGTTTGATGACAATGATGTATTTGGAAGGCAATGGCGTACTTTCACAAGCCAAAACATTTGACAAAACTATAGATCTTGCAGCTGTCAAAAAGATGTACTATGACTACAAACTCAAGTATAATATACAAGGAGAGATGATACTGGCTCTGCTCAAGCAAAAAAAACGTAATGTTCCTTTACAAGTTGCGATCGCATATAGTCTTGAAAAAAGTAAACGGCCGCAATTTATGAAATTGCTCTATAAGGCAGTTGCGGCTTTTGACCAAAATTATAACGACCGCCGGCTGTATCAATTTGTTTTCAAAATGAATAATAAAGACGACCGGAATTTTATATTTAAATTTCTTTTCAAAAAAGGAATACTGAAATGAACATAGAACTCATTATCATTTTAACACTTGGAATTATTCTCATAAAAGCGAGTTGGATCAGAACTGAGCTCAAATTTTCAAAAGATCGGCTCAATGCAGAAATGATTAAGACCAATGGGATAGAAGCACTCATTTTAGTTCTCACAATTCTCGCGGCTATTTATACCCCAATTCCCCAGACACCTCTTTCATGGCTGATCACCTTGACCGGTGTATTAATGTATCTCGGTGGTTTTGTCTTCGCGTTGTGGGGACGGAAAGTGATGAGTGATTCATGGGGCATACCAGGTGTCCGTGATACAAAAAAACAAAAAGATTTAGTCACACATGGTCCATTTGCCTACTCGAGAAATCCTATTTATATCGGCTTTTTGATGCTCTACTTTGGTTTTGCTTTTGCGATACAAAGCTGGCTCGTCATACTCAGGATTCCACTTGCCATTTATTTTTACAAATCAGCAATCAGAGAAGAAAAAAATCTGGAAAAAATTTACGGGGAAGAATATAAAAAATACAAAAAACGCGTTCCCCGGTTTTTATAAATATTTTTGCCTGAGCGTAGTCGAAGGCATGCTACTATGAACGCTTCGACTCCTGTCGCTTAAGCGACATCCGCTCAGCGAATAAAGGGGGAAATTTTATAATCCTCGGAATGCATCTTTATTTTTATATTTATTGGTAATAAACCACGGTAATGCCAGAGCATACAATACGGCATCAAGTCCAATTTTTCGTGATAATTGTAATTGTTTTTTATGAAGCATGAGCGCATCTTTGTACTCCAAATTCCCATGTGCGATGAGTACATATAAAGGCGGGAGCCAGAATTTCGGGAAGATACGGTGCAGGAGTGTATCTGCTTTATCTTTAAAAATATGATACGGTGAGCGGCTTTTATCACGAAGTTCGAGAAAGTTCTCTTTTGATAGCTGTGCAAGGAGATCAGTATTAATCTTCCGTCTTTTTTGATATTCAGGAAATATCTTTGCTGAGTCACCATGATACATATCCACCAGATCAGCGAATACCAAACAATCCTCAAATGCCGCGCAAACACCTTGTCCGTAGAATGGAATAACTGCATGTGCGCCGTCGCCTATCATTACAATAAAATCCCGGTCATGCCATGTATCGCTGAATAATGTCACAAATTTACCGGTCGGCTTGTTAAGAAATGAATGAATGATATGCGGTATCAGAGGTGCAAGATCAGGGAAATCATTTTGAATATATTTGGTAATCCGGTCCTTATCGGTGAGCTGAGCAAAACTACCTTTGCCTTCCAAAGGGAGATTGAACATCAGGGTGAAGGAGTTATCAGGATTTGGAAAAGCAATAAGGAGTGAATCTGGCCTCGGCCATGTATGCGTTGCTTTGGGGCGAAGCTGCAAGGTTTTTGTTAATTCAGGTGATACATGTACTTCTTTATAACCCCACGCTTCATATTCTTTGACAGCGGTGTCTTTTTTATCAGGACGTATTTCTGCCCGGACTGTTGAATGAATACCATCTGCACCGACGACCATATCTGTTGTAACGCTAAAAGTATCAAGAGCTTTCTTTGTTGACTTTTCCTTCGTAACTTTTTCAAAGTAAACCTTTTTCTTTTTTGCATCAAGCCCGACACATTTTGTATTAAAAATTATCGTAACATTGGAGAACTGTTCTGCACCATCGAGAAGTGCCCCGTTGAGTTGGTTGCGATGGACTGTGTAGAGAATTTCATCCCCAATGCCATCAAATGCATCATATACTATTTTTTTCTCTCCGTAATGTGCTGCATTTCCTTGCGCAATAATTGCAATTTTTTTTACCTCATCCCATATTCCAGCCTTTTTCATGGCTTGAATACCACGATAATACAAAGTCAGGTTAAAAGATCGACCGGAATCGTA
Organism: Patescibacteria group bacterium; assembly: GCA_041743715.1. Classification (GTDB taxonomy): domain Bacteria; phylum Patescibacteriota; class Microgenomatia; order Levybacterales; family UBA12049; genus JACDET01. The sequence goes on from JBGTMH010000053.1 coordinate 28,508, forward strand.
GGGTTCTTGTCTGACATCAGGCCGATGTTCATATATTTCTACATCATAACCGTGTTTGGCAAGACAAACCGCCATAAAACATCCAGCCATCCCAGCACCTATAATTATCACCTTTTTTTTCATCTGTATTTATTGTAACATACCACACTATAGGTTATCAAGTGGGTGGGGATGTATATTATCTAACTCAACAATTCTTATACTATTATTACAGATTTTTATTATAATACTACAATATGTTTCCCATTACCGATTCGATAAAAGCAGAACGGTTCCCTTTTCTTAATTACTTACTAGTCGCGATCACGGTCTATGTTTTTATACAACAGTTGACGGTGTCTGATCCTGATGCATTTATTTATCAGTATGCTTTAGTTCCGGCAAATGTTGATTTTTCTGATTACACAACGCTTATTCCCTTCGTGACATCAATTTTCCTCCACGGCAGTATTCTGCATATTCTCTCTAACATGTGGTTTCTTATTGTTTTTGGCGATAATGTTAACGCACGTCTCTCCCCTTTTGGTTTTCTTCTCCTTTATTTTACAGCAGGCATAGCTGGTGGTCTCGCTCAATACATGTTCATGCCTGACTCAATGATACCAATGCTCGGTGCATCAGGTGCAGTTGCCGGAATACTCGGCTGCTATTTTGTCCTTTTCCCCCATTCAAAAATTAAAACTTTAATTTTTGTTTTATTTTTTGTTACTTTTGCCGAAATAAGCGCACCTATTGTTCTTGGATTTTGGTTCATTCTCCAACTCTTTTCAAGTGTCGGCTCTCTTTCCGAAATTGCTTCCAATCAAGGCGGCGTCGCATTTTTCGCCCACATTGCCGGTTTTCTTGTGGGGATACTCTTTGGTATTATGAATAAAGGTAAAGGAGAAGCCGCGGGGATAGTCCATGAATGAGCAACTAGGAAAAACATTAATCTTTATTGGCTTACTCATTATCATTGTGGGTATTCTCTTCATGATCGTTACCAAAGTAACATCTCTCCCCAAACTCCCAGGCGATATCTACATCAAAAAAGACAATTTCGTCTTCTATTTCCCCTGGGTCACATCCCTGGTCATCAGTGCTATAATCTCACTGATTTTCTATTTGTTTTTTCGAAAATGATATCACGAGCGCAACGATAGCCTCACTAGAATAGTGTATAATATATCCTAAATGAAAGAAAAAAATAACAAAATGAATTCCATTGTTGCTAAAAACGCGGTTTTTATCATCAATCCTGTAAGTGGTACGGGTGATCCTAAAAAAAGGAAAGAGGAAATTATAGAGATAGCTAAAGAACTTGGTTGGAAAGGAAAAATTATTGAAACGACACGTAAAAAAACCGCGGGGAATATTGCAGAAGAAGAGATAAAAAAAGGCGCCAGACATCTTGTTGTCTGTGGTGGAGACGGTACTATTATGGAAGTCCTCCCATCGATTATAAAAAAAGACGTGGTACTGGGTATTGTCCCGTTGGGAACAGGAAATTTATTTGCCGAAAATCTGGATATCAACGGTACTATGCAGAACATACTTGAACAAGCGCTTTTTGGTAAGGTACATAAAATAGATATTGGCCAAGCAAATGGTAAATTATTTTCTGTCATGGCTGGTATCGGATTTGATGCTGAAGTTATGAGAGATACAAATAGAACTTCGAAAAGTAGGTACGGATTTTTTGCTTACCTATTCAATGGCCTCAAGCGTTTCGGACGTTCTTCTGGAGTTTATCAAATTACGATAGATGATAAAAAGACAGAAATCTATAAGGCAAAAGTTATTATGATTGCCAATATGGGTCGAATCCAAGGTGGTATTCATGTTGTGCCGGAGACTCATTCACAAAACGGAGAACTTCGCATAGGTATTATTCAAGCCCCGGATATCCCAGCATGGATAAATGTTTTGGGAAACGCGCTTATGGGAGATGTTAATAAAAGTCCGCACTATACACTTTTGAAAGGAAAACGTATTGAAGTCACGTCTCTCCGCCGCCCCAAACCTTTCGAGTGCGACGGAAATCACTTCCCTCCAACAAAAAAATTAACTGTCGAAATTTTCCCGCGAGCAGTATCTGTATTGGCAAATTAATGTGTCTAGGTTGTGATACATACCGTACAGTTGAAGAAATTTGAAAGGAACATATAATGGCTCATACATGCGAGCCTTTAAGCTAATTCCGAAGATTCAAGTAGCAACCAGTAATTTGTCAAAAGATGGGTTGAAACGACTTG
>JBGTMH010000054.1:0-2123 GCA_041743715.1 Patescibacteria group bacterium
TGTAAATCGTCAGCAAAAAGTGGACTGATTTAGACAATTTCATATAGAGTGTTTTCAAAATCTTTAAATTAGATAAATTATGAAAACACAAAAGAAACAGACCACCGAAAACTACATTAAAGAGATCCGCAGAAAAACGAAAAGAATTTTTAGTTCAGAACAAAAGATCCAGATTGTAATGGAAGCATTAAGGGCAGAGATGTCTGTTGCGGAATTATGTAGAAAGTATGCTATTCACGAGTCTTCATTCTATAAATGGAACAAAGAGTTTTTAGAGGCTGGCAAAAAACGTCTTGCAGGTGATACCGTAAGAGAAGCCACCAGCGATGAAGTATCGGAGCTTAGAAAAGAAAATCAGCGTTTAAAAGAAATGGTTGCTGATCTGGTATTACGCTATGATATTGTAAAAAAAAGCTTGTCCGAGCTGGATTAACTGTAAAATACAAGAAATATATGCGTTTTACGGTATCTGAAAAACAAGAGATCGTTCATATGGTAGTTCGCTCTGAGATTGGGGTAAATAGAACCCTTAGGGAGATCGGACTCAATAAAAGCACCTTTTACAATTGGTATAATGCCTATACGGAAAGAGGTGTAGAAGGATTGCTTCCAAATAAAAGATGTGTAAATCGTCAATGGAATAGCATACCGCAGCAGCAAAAGAACTTGATTGTGAAATTGGCGTTGGATCATCCCCAATTATCATCCAGGGAGCTAGCTTATAAAATTACCGATGAACAACAGGTCTTTATGTCCGAATCCAGCGTTTATAGAATTTTAAAGGCAAGAGGCCTTATTACGGCATCTGCCCATATTTTCCTAAGTGCAGCTGATGAGTTTACGAGTAAAACAGGATTTGTTCATCAAATGTGGCAAACCGACTTTACTTACTTTAAAATCCTGGGATGGGGTTGGTATTACCTAAGCACCATATTAGACGATCACAGCAGGTATATTGTTCATTGGGAGCTTTGCTCGAACATGAAGGCAGATGACGTTAAAAGAACCGTGGATACCGCCATTGCAAAAGCAAAACTGATAACCAAACAGCGACCGAGGCTGTTATCCGATAATGGTTCCTGCTACATCGCAACAGAACTGAAGTCTTATCTAAAAGAAAACAGCATCAAATGGAACAAGTGCACGGAAGGCCAAATCATCCGCAAACACAAGGAAAAATAGAACGCTACCACAGAACTATGAAAAATGTGGTGAAACTTGATAATTATTATGCTCCCGAAGAACTGGAGAAGGCTTTAGAAAAGTTTGTGCACACCTATAACAACGAAAGATACCACGAATCCTTACAGAATTTAACGCCTGCCGATGTCTATTATGGCAGAGGGGATCAAATTCTTCAAGAAAGACAAAATTTAAAAAAACAAGCCATTATGGAACGTAGAAATGAGTACCTGAAATTTAAAAAATCATCAAATAAAAAAATCAATTAGCTTTGAATTAATTAACTAAATACTCTCTATGTAAAAGTCCAAATTAGCTTGAAGACGTACAATTTCGGCGAACTCACCTACAATAGCCTGAAAAGAAATCCCATAGCAATTAATTATGGCATAATCTGTAAATTATAATTTTCAACAGTCCCAAATCTTATCCAAAAACTTTGCGCATGGTTCCTGTGGAATTTTTGTAGTGTTCCGATAGATAAACGTCAAGCAAAAATTCCATAGGGCGCATTCTACTTTTGATTTGGAACACTATCCTGTTTTTTTGACCACGATTGAAAGCCTTCATAAACTTCGGGGTGGTCATCAAAGTAACCTCTTAAATCTAAAATGACTCGTTCCTTTCCATTATTGAAAGCTTCAGTTTTATAATCCTCTAATTTGATAAAGTGGTATCCAAAATAGCCCATGGTTAAAACCGTAACGGCCGATGCTGTGCAGAACAATGTCAAAAGCCATTTCGGGGTCAGTTTTGTCCCGGCGAGTTTATTATTTAATTCACATAACTCACTGTCCTGTCTTTGAAAATGATTTTCCGACTGTTAAAGATGTTTTGTTATTGGACTTTGTCGGCAAAAGTCCATCAGTCGAGAATATCAATAAGTTAGACATACTCTTTGCAAAAACTAGTTTTGTTGCTGAAACATCTATTTCAAAATC